>SKQS01000256.1 GCA_007118895.1 Wenzhouxiangella sp. | reverse complement strand
TGCCACGTCGAACTCTGCAGCCGATGGCGCCAGGGAACCAATCCTGAGCGCCACCCCATCTGCCGGTGCTGCGACCGGCTGTTCGTCGAACGCGGTAATTTGACAATCCGGATAGCGCCGAGTCATCAGCCGCACCAGGCTGCTGCCCTCGCGACCGCAGCCCAGCACGGCAACCCGCAGTCGGGCCAGCTCCTCAAGCTTCACGAAACAAGTTCCGGGGGAATGCGATGCGGGCCGCCGGGTTGACACAACTCATCCAGCGTCGGCGGGGCCAGTGGCCGCACTCGCGCAGCCAGCTCACTGACCGCCGGACAGGACTTCCACTCATCAGACTCGGCCAGCGCCATTATGGCGGCCCGCGCCTCGGCCGCCTCACCGACACATTCGAACGGTTTTTCGCCATCGATTGCCAGCAGGGACGCAAATCCGTCCGTTTGCGCGGGATCGGCCAGCAGATCGCTACCAAAGATCTCCAGCAGCTGCCGGCGCGAGACGAACGGCGCCAGCGCCAGAAACACGAAGTGACACTTCGGGCAGGCACCGCACCAGCGTTCGGTCCGTGGGCCTTCGAGGTGAAAGTTGCGGTTGCAGGAAGAAAACACCTCGTGATAACGAGTCAGTCCTGCAAACTCCGCGCAAATGGCCAGCTCTCGATCCCGGCGCAGCAGCGAGAACACTTCGAGATCGGCGGCGACATGGGTGCGCACCCAGGATCCGAAATCGGTCTCGAAGTCCAGTGACTTGGAAAACTGGTGGTTGACGGCGCCATGCCGGTCGTCAACCAGAGTCGGTTGGTCGGCCGAGCGCTCATTGGCAAAGACCACCCGACCGTGACCGTAAACCAGCGCGGCCAGCACCAGCACAGCGGCATTGATCGCCGTCACCGGCACATGACCGTTCCAGGCTCCTGCCCGGTTGAGCGCGACCAGCTTCGGATCGAGATGTCGCTGGATGACCCGATGCGGACAACCGACTCGCTCTGCAACCGCCAGGATGCGCGAAGCATTTCCCACCTGGCAGGTGGTCACCGGCAGACCGAGCGAGAGCAGTCTTTCCACTGCCACCAGGGAGTCCTTACCACCGCCCATTGGCACCAGGCAGTGGCGCTCGAGGCCTGCCGGCGTTGCCGTCCGATTGCCTGCTTCCACGCAGGGCCAGGTCGGCCAGTGCCGACGCGGCAGACGATTTCGGTAGGCAAACTCGGCAAGCCCTAGGCGGTACCAGCGCTCCAGCATCGCTGCCTGGTCCTGATCGGGCAGCCGCTGCTCAAGCTCAAGCCTGACTGGGCAGCCGGCTTTCCAGTAGCTGATCGCGGCCAGCCAGTGCAACAAATCCAGCCCGGCCTCGATGGCGCTGGCCGACGCCAACGGCTCGAGTGGCGCACCCGGCAGGACGAATCGTTCCTGGAGCGCGATGCCGTCCAGACGGTAATCCAGGGTAATGGTCCCGGTCGCCAGATCGAGGCGACGATTGGTAAACGCGAAGACTTCGCTGGATTCCGGGCACCAGGACGGCAAATGCTCAGATTGCATGGATGGCTCAGGCCGGATCGGCCTCGGCATTTTCTTCCGTGCCGTCACGCGCCCTAGGCCAGGCGCGCAGCACCGCGTTGACCAGGGTCGCCAGCGGGATGGCGAAGAAGACGCCCCAGACACCCCAGATGCCACCGAACACCAGTACCGCGGTGATGATTGCAACAGGGTGAAGGTTGACCACCTCGGAAAACAGGATCGGTACCAGCACGTTGCCGTCCAGCGCCTGGATGATGGCGTAGGCAATCATCACGTACCAGAACGAGGCGGTCAGTCCAAAGGCAATCAGCGCCACCAGGGCCACGGGAATAGTGACCACTGCCGCGCCGATGTAGGGAATGATCACCGAAAAACCGACCAGCATCGACAGCAGCATGGCGAAGGGAAGCTGCAAAATGACAAACACCAGGTAGGTAACGACCCAGACGATCAGGATCTCCAGCACCTTGCCGCGCACGTAGTTGCCGATCTGGGCATCGACCTCCTGCCAGACCCGCGTGACCAGGCCGAGATTGCGCGGCAGATGACGCCTGACCCACTGCATCAACTGGTCCTTGTCCTTGAGAAAGAAGAACACCAGAACCGGCATGAGAACCAGGAAGATCAACAGGCTGACAAGCCCCATCACGCCCGAAAGCGACACGAGGGTAGCGCCGTAGTTGATCAGCTCGGCTCCCATGTTGTCGATCATGCGGCTGAGCTGCTCCTCGGAAATCAGCGCCAGCTGCTGCTCGGCATCCTCCGGTGCCAGCAGCCCATCTTCATTGGCCTGCTGAAAAACCGTCACGCCTTGATCAGCATCGTTCACCGGCTGAGCCGGAGCGACCAGCTGCGGGTACCGATCAGGCAGCGTGCCCAGCCACTCCTGAGCCTGGGCGATATAGCCTGGCAGCTGCTGGACGATAGATGCCAACTGACGGGTCAGCATCGGCAACAGGCCGAAGATCAGAAAGAACAGGGTGGCCATGAAGGCGGCAAAAACGGTAATCACGCTGATCAGCCGCGGCAGACCCAGCCTGACCAGTCGCTGCACCGGACCCTCGAGCAGATAGGCGATGATCAGCCCGGCCAGTACCGGGGTGAGCATGCGACCGAACAGAAGAACGACAGCCAAGCCGGCCAGTAACACCAGCGCCAGAATTGCAACCTGCGGGTCTGAAAAGCTGCGGCGGAACCAGTCGCTGAACTGCGTGATCATGAGACGGGATTATACGGCAGGCTGCCCGGCGACCTTGGCCCTGATCAGGTCACCGGGCACCAGGCCCTGCGGAGTGTTGAGGGCAAAGTGTTGACCCGGGCCGGTAACGCTGCTTTCGCACCCGAACCCGGTGGCGAACTAGAAGTCGACAGTCCAGGTCGCCTGCATTTCGATATCCTGATCCAGCTGGTTGGTCACCACGCCCAGCACGTTACCGCCGAAGGCGAACTCCGGTGCCGCGTAAGCTGCAGTCAGGTTGAGTCTGGCATTTCGTCCCACACCCTTGGTCACACCGACCAGAAAGGCATTCGAAGCCAGTTCCGGCCCCAGCGCATCAGCCAGCACGTTGGACGAAGGCTTGGGCTGGGTGCGGGTGCGGAAATCCAGGTTGACGGTCAGATCACTTTCATGGCGCCACTGCCAGCCGACACTGTAAACGGTCAGGTCGTTCCAGCTGAACCTCGGGCTGACGCTGTCGCCAAGCAGGGCATTGAAACGCGCCGGTAGCGCCTGGCCGGGGAATGCGCCGATTTCACTGAAGAAAATCTGCGAGGCACCCAGATTGAAAGAGCTTCGTGGGGTGGCCTGAACTTCCAGACCCAGCTGAATCCGCGACGGAATGTCCAGCTCGGCGGTCGTACCGTGAACACCGCGGAAAGCTGCAAATTCACCCATTTCGATGCGCGACTGAAAAGCTGCACTGAGTGTGACCCGCTCGATCACTTCGGTAGTCATCGCCAGCCGTGCGCCGACGCCGTGAGTTACCTCACTGTGGCCGTCATACGGACGATAGACCGGAATCATGTGGCTGCCCAGCTCGTCAGCTTCTTCCATGTCCAGCGCGCTGAAACCGAAGTGCTGGGTGGCGAGTACCGCCGAGACGGTGAAGGTGCTGCGCTCGTCAAACTGGTGACTGACACCGGGCATCAGCAGCGACTGGCGGAACATGCCACCCTGGGCCGATCCATTGCCATTACCCAGATCTAGCGCGGTGTGAGATTGCAGCACGGTAAAAGCCACCGTCTGGCGCTGCGGATCGTTGACCAGGCTGCGCGCAAAATCGGGCATCAGCGAAGCCAGGTCCATATCAATCCAGGAGACCGTGCCGCCGACAGGCGCCGGCGTCGATACACTGCCAACGTTCAGGCGCTCCAGTTTCGGAGTGATTTCTTCAACCAGATACTGGTCCCAGGGGCCGAGCTCAAACCCCACGACGACCGCAACGCCGCTGCTTGGCAACGGGTGCGCCTGCGCACCGAGCGCAGTCGTCATGGCCAGTGTCAGTAATGCTTTTCGCAACACGGTCTGTTTTGGTCTACCATCGGCGGTACACGGTGTGCCTGCAAGTTTAATCGCAGCCTTGGCAGAAATACAACTATTCGTCGGTTTTTTTTTGCGCCCACCTGCAACTCATTGAATTTACGTTACCCAACCTCGAGCTCAGCCTGTTGCAAATGTACAACAAACACGAATCCAGCCTGCCTGCACTACCAGCTTGTGCCGTCACCATCGCCGGATCCGACTCCGCCGGTGGCGCCGGCATTCAGGCCGATCTGAAGACCTTCACGCGCTGGCAGGTGTTCGGCGCCAGCGTTCTGACCGCGGTCACGGCCCAGAACACCCTGGGTGTGACCGGGGTTCAGGCGCTGGATCCGGAGCTCATCACCGCCCAGCTTGACGCCGTGCTCGCTGACCTCCCGGTCTCGGCGGCCAAGACCGGCATGCTGGCCAATGCCGACATCGTGGCAGTCGTGGCCGATGGACTGGAGCGGCAGCAGTTTCCGCTGGTGGTTGACCCGGTCATGGTGGCCACCAGCGGCGCCCGCCTGCTAGACCGCGAGGCCGAGCAGGCGGTGGTAGAACGCCTGCTGCCGATCGCAACGCTGGTCACGCCCAACCAGCCGGAGGCGGCAGTCTTGACCGGGCTGGAGACTCAAAGCCCGCCGGAGCGCTTGGCCGAAGCCCTGCTCAAGCTGGGCTGCCAGGCCGCACTGGTCACGGGCGGACACGGTGACGGCAGTCGGGTGGTAGACATCCTGGCCGACGCCAGCGGTGTGCGACGGATCGAGCATCCGCGCCTGGCTCACCGGATTCATGGAACCGGCTGCACGCTATCGGCGGCCATTACTGCCGCACTGGCCAGAGGGTTGCCGCTGGCCGAAGCGATCAAGGCGGCCGAGGACTGGCTGGCTCGTCTGCTCGCCCACCTGAAACGACCGTCAACCGGTCCGCTGGCCCTGATTCCTTTCGAATCCGGCCCTTCCCCGGTCTAGTGCCCCCCCCACTAGAGTCGCTCGCAGATCGCCCGGGTGAAGCTGTCGGTGGTGCCGGAGCCGCCCAGGTCCGGCGTGGTGCGATCGCCGCTGGCAATGGTGTCCCGAATGGCTAAGCGAAGCCGGTCTGCCAGCGGCTTGGCGTCGATGTATTCCAGCATCTGCGCCGCTGCCAGCAGCAGGGCGCAGGGATTGGCCACACCCTTGCCGGCGATATCGGGAGCCGTTCCATGAACTGCCTCGAACATGGCTGCCCGTTCGCCGATATTGGCGCCGGGCGCCAGCCCCAGGCCACCTACCAGCCCGGCACACAGATCGGAGATGATGTCACCGAAGAGGTTGGTGGTGACGATGACATCGAAGCGCTCCGGGTTGAGCACCAGCTGCATGCAGGCGTTGTCGACAATCATGTCTTCCGTCTCGATGTCATCGTAATCGGTGGCGACATCGCGGGCAACATTGAGAAACAGACCCGTCACATCCTTGAGGATGTTGGCCTTGTGCACCACCGTCACTTTCCTTCTCTGGCTGCGCCGCGCCAACTCGAAGGCGAAACGCAGCACTCGTTCGCAACCCTTGCGCGTTGCAATCATCTTGGACTCGGCGCGTGAACCGTCCGGTGCTGTGTAGGCGCCCTCGCCAAGATAGGCGCCCTCGGTGTTTTCGCGCACCGTGATCAAATCGACATCTTCGTAGCGCGACCGGGTCCCTTTGAAGCTGATCGCCGGCCGCACATTGGCATACAGGTCGAAGTGCTTGCGCAGCGCCACGTTGAGCGACTTGAAACCGCCGCCGACCGGCGTGGTTAGCGGCGCCTTCAGGGCGATTCGGTTCTCGGTGATCGACTCAAGGGTCGTTTCCGGCAGCAATTCTCCGACCGATTGCTGGGCGGCCAGCCCTGCTTCCTGGAAATCGTATTCCAGCCCGGCACCAAGCCGGTCGATTACAGTCAGGGTAGCGTCCATGATTTCCGGGCCGATGCCGTCGCCTCGGATCACGGTAATTTTCCGAGTCACTGTTAATGCTTCCTTGGGTTGATTGGTTTCATCGTTTCAGTGTCAGGATGCAAGCCTGAGCCCGATCTATTCATGACCGGGCCGACGAGGCCAGCTCAGGCCGACAATAGTCGATCGAGTTCGTCGGCCTGGTCCAGCGCATCAAGATCATCAAAGCCGCCGACATGGGTGTCGCCGATAAATATCTGCGGTACCGTATGACGACCGGTTCGCGACATCATCTCGGCGCGCTTGTCGGGCTCGGCATCGAGCGAAACCTCGGTCCAGACCACGTTCTTGGATCGCAGCAGGTTTCGCGCGGCCAGGCAGAACGGGCAGGCTGCTCGGGAATACATGACGACGGGCTTCTGATTCATTCTTCTATTATCCCCGACTGCAGGTGGCGGTGGGGTCGACTTTGGTAGGAGATGCCATGGACGACGATCAGATACAGGATTCCGGCGCAGGCAGCCCGGCATAGCGGCAGGCAAGCCGGATCGGGCCATCCGGCAACAGTCGATACAGCTCGCGACTGCCAATCGTATCGTCACCGCTGGCACGCCGCCACGCCATGATTGCCTGGCGCATCAGCGGCACGGTGCCATAGCGATGATAATGATCGCGCACAAACTCGATCAGCCACCAGTGGTCATCACCGAGGCCAACACCGTCGCGTTCTGCCAGCGCCACCGCCACCGCCGGGCTCCAGTCAGCTGGGTTGGCGAGATGCCCCTCGGCATCCAGCGCCACCCGCCTGCCGTCGAATTCAATCCAGGCATCACTTGTCGTCACAGGTAAATTACCGCACGTGCCTGGTGCGCAAGAGCCGCCATCGCCTTGCTGTCCAGTCCGATTGAAGGCAGTGCCGGCATCAGACCTTCGGGACGCGCGCCGGCCGCGTGAAAAAGCCTGGCCAGTTCGAAGTCGTGCAGCTGCTGCCAGGCGCGCGCATCAGGCAGATCGAGATGAGCCACTCCTGCACCGCGGAACAGCACCTGCATCTGGGCATCCAGACTGGCGCCAGCCAGCACGAGCTCTAACATCTCGGTGCTGCCAGGCTCGACCGGCGCAGCACTGACCTCGATCAAGAACTCAGCGCCTGTTCCTTCTGGCTGCGCTGGCTGGACCTTGCAATCAACAAGGCAATCAATATCGGCGCCGCGAAGCAGACGATCCCACAGGCCAACCAGACTGGCACGCTGCCAGCCCGAGGCCGGCTGCCGGCCCGGATGGCGACGTTGCCACGCCGCCGTGCATACCTGAAGCTCCAGTCGGCGATCAGCGCCCGGAGACCGCCATCGCTCAGGACAGTTGTCGACTGCCAGCGAGACAGCATCACCGTGCAGGAATACCAGCGTTTGCCGTCTGTGCCCCAGGTTCCGGGCCACCGCCTGGTCCAGGCGCCGGAGCGTGCGCTTTCCCGGCTCGGCGCGCAAGAAAATCACGACTTGTGCGGTCATCGGTATCCTATGGAGAAGCTGGCCTGACACTCATACGGAGAAGCTGGACTGACATTCATACTGACGCGTTAGAGTATGCCCGATGCGAAACATCCTCACGCGCCTGGTGTCTTATAGCGCACCATGAGACGCATATTTCTCAAAAGCATGCTGGCCGGACTGGTCGCGTTGCTGGCACTGGCCGCATTGCCGGCCGTTGCAGAGCGGGAATTGCGTCTGCCCGATCTGGGCCAGACCACGGTCAGGCTGATGTCGCTGGAGGAAGAACGTAACCTGCCGCGGGAATTCGACCGCTTCGTGCGAGCGAACAATCTGCTGGTCGAGGATCTCCACGTCGAGGAATACCTCAACGACATGGGCTACCGGCTGGTTGCGCAATCGACCCGCTCGACCAGCGACTTCCATTTCTTCATGATCAATGACCCCAGCTTCAACGCCTTTGCCATGCCGGCCGGCATCATCGGCTTCAACGCCGGGCTATTCATCGGCGTGGGTGACGAGAGCCAGGTCGCCGGGGTACTGGCCCATGAAATCGCCCACGTCACCCAAGATCATATCGCTCGCGGCGTCGAGAACCAGCAGCAGACCTCGCTACCGGTAATTCTGGCCACTATCGGGTTGGCCATCGCCGCATCCGCCGCCGGCGCCGGTGGCGATGCAGCCGGCGGCATCATGATGGGAGGCAGCGGCCTGGCCCAGCAGCTGGCAATCAACTATACCCGTCAGAACGAGGCCGAGGCAGACCGCGTCGGCATCGGCCTGATGGCCCGGGCCGGCTACGACCCGCACGGTATGGCCCGGGTCTGGGAGACCTTCAACGTCCAGTTCCGGGGCATGGGCCAGGGGCCGCCGGAATACCTGCGAACCCACCCCCTGACCTCCAACCGGCTGGCCGAGGCGCGTAGCCGCGCCGAGGCCATCGAGGTCCGCGGCGAGCGAGCTGAACGAGATGATTTCTACTTTGTTCAGGCCAGATTGCGGGCGCGAATCAGCCAGCACCCGTCGCAGGCCGAGACCTTCTTCCGCAGCCGCCTGGAACGCGATCACCCGGTACCCGAGGCACTGCGCTACGGGCTGGTGCTGACGCTGATCCGCGACCGGCGACTCGACGAGGCCGAGGCCGAGCTGGAAAAACTGCTGGCCACCGAACCCGGCTCGCAGCGCTACCGTCTGCTGACCGGCGATCTTTACCTGGCCCAGGGACGACGCGACGAAGCGCTCGAGCTGCTGGCAAAACTCAACCGCCAATACGAGGGCTCGCGCATCGTCGGCATGCAGTACGTTCATGCCCTGATGCATGAGTCAGTCGAGGAAGACGCCAGAATCGCTGTCGACGTGCTGCGTCAGCTGCTCAGGCATCGCCCCGACGACCTGCGGGCCACCGAAATGCTTGCCCGGGCGCTGGATCGCTCGGGCCAGGAACTTCGCGCCGCCGAGGCCGTGGCCGAAAGCTACTACCAGTGGGGCGCGCTGGACGAAGCCATCCGCCACCTGGAACGACTGGCCGCCCGCGATGACCTGGACCGGCTGCAACGCTCGCGGGTCAGCGCCCGGCTGGACGAATTCCGCGCCGAGCAGGCGAAAAGTCGCACTCGGCGGCGCGGATGAGCGGCCGCGTCAAGGCAAGAGCAACCGCCCGGGTCGCCATCGTCCAGCACCGCTCCAGCGCGCGCCTTGACCAGGCCCTCGAGCAGACGGTTGACCTGGCCCACCAGGCTGCCGTCGGCGGCGCCGAGCTGGTGGTATTTCCGGAGACCTGGATTCCCGGCTATCCGGCCTGGATCGACTCCGCCCCCGGCGCGGCCTTCTGGAACCATGAGCCGGTCAAGGCAGCCTGGGCCGACATCGCGGCCAACAGCATCGACGTGGATGGCCCCTCGGGGCGACGGCTGCAGGCGCTGGCGCGTGAGCTTGACGTTAGCCTGGTCATCGGCATCAGCGAACAGGTCGGCCACGGTCCGGGGCGCAACAGCCTGTACAACGCCCTGCTGACCATCGGTCCCGATGGCAGCCTGCTCAATCACCACCGCAAGCTGGTGCCGACTTTCAGCGAAAAACTGATCTGGGCCTATGGCGATGTCGACGGCCTGCGGGCGGTCGATACCCCGGTCGGCCGGGTCGGCAGCCTGGTCTGCTGGGAACACTGGATGCCACTGCCGCGCCAGGCCATGCACGACGCTGGCGAGGATCTGCATGTGGCCGTATGGCCCACCGTTCACGCTGACCACCAGCTGGCCAGCCGCCACTATGCCTTCGAGGGACGCTGTCACGTGCTTGCCGCCGGCGCCCTGCTTCATCGTGACGATGTGCCGGCAGGACTAGCCCCCGAGGAGTCGCGCATTCCGGGTGATGATTGGCTGTTGCGCGGCGGCAGCTGCATCATCGGCCCGGACGGTCGATTTCTGGTCGAGCCTGTGTTCGACCGCGAGACCATCATCCATGCCGAGCTGGATCTCGGGCGCAACCGCCGCGAGGCGATGAACCTGGACGTCAGCGGCCACTACCATCGCCGCGAGCTGATGTCGCTGACGCTCAAGCCCAACGGTCGCGCAGTCAGTCGCCCCGCGCCCCGGACCGAATAGGGAGACACCTACACCCGGCGCCGCGCCCAGGCGCCGGCCAGCAATAGAATGGTCAGTACCAGCAGCGGCAGCAGGGCATGCGCCGACAGCGCTTCGCCGTCCTCGATCATTTCCACCACGTCATAGACCGCCCAGGCATAGACCCCCCACTTGATACTCAGCCCGACCGCACAGGCGGCCAGGAACCAGCCCAGTTTCAGCTTGAGCACGCCGCCGGCAAAATTGATCACCGAATGCGGAAAGCCGGGCAGGATGCGCAGCGCGCACTGGGTAAGAAAGTCCGACTGCTTATTCAACAGCTCGACGACCCGATCGCCAGCCCCGCCGGGACGCCAGTCGCTGCCCAGCGAGCGGGCAAAGCGATAGGCGCCGAAAGCCCCCGCCAAGCTACCGGCCAGCAGCAGCGGCACGGCGATCAGCGGCGGGTGAAACGGCGCGATCAGCCACAGGGCGAAACTGCCCGGCAGCCCAAAGGTAAACAGCACTGCCATGCCGATGACCACCAGCGCCACGAACACCGGCCGCGTGGCGATCTGCTCACCGGCAGCCAGCAGATCAGCCGGCCCGACCGGCAGCAGCCAGCCCGCCACCAGACCGGTCACGATCAGGGCAGGAAGAATCCAGATGGTTCGCGATCGCTTGCGCTCCGAAATCAATGCAGGTCCGTGGCGAGAAACAGAAGACAAGCGCCACTATAGCCGCAGTTCCGCCACGGTGCGGATTTGCGGACCGGATTTGCGGACCGATTCAAGGCGCTAAATTTGCAATATGCAGTTCGCCGATTCAGACTGGAACACCAGATCGACCCAGTGGTCTTTTGCACAATGAAACCCGCCGTATTCGGCGCATTGTTATGGTTGGCCCTGGCCGGACTGTTTTCCAGTGCCGGCCATGCCGCCGATCGGCTATTGGCCAAGACCGACAGCCGCAGCTTCTGGCTGGCCTCGGCCGGCGTGCAGGCCGCGCCCACCCTGCCCGACTTTCTCAACGTTGACCATGACCTGCGAGTCGAAGCAGCCGAGGTCGTGGCCGTGTTCCAGGAATATCACGGCATTCCGTGGCAGGCGTTCATCGACGGCGACGAGCTTCCGGAGGCCTGGGTGGCGGAAATGGATCGGCTGGCCGAACAGGCGGCCGACAATGGCCGCAAAGTCTATCTGAACCTGCAGCTGGCCGGCGGTACCGGCCGGCGCCACCGCCCCGATAAGACCCTGATCCTGGATAACGGCAAGGTGTGGAAGATCGAGCCCTACGGCCCGGCCTGCCCGGCCTGGTTCGGCGGCCAGGAGGCCGATGAGCACCGGCAGGCCTGGCTGGCCTACCTGGAGTGGATGATCGCGCGTTTCGAGCCCGTGTGGCTTAACTACGCGCTGGAAATCCACTTCTTCAAGGACTGTCCGGAGCGCTGGCCGGAAATGGTCGCCATGACTGAACTGGCCTACGATACCGCGCGACAGGCCGATCCCGACCTGATCGTATTCCCGTCGTTCAGCCTCGACCATCTATACGGCCTGGCGCCGGATACCTGTCCCGACGAACTATCAGCCGATGCCTGCCTGCGCCGCAACCTCAAGCAGATTGAAGCCATTCCAAGAGATCGCCTGGCGATCTCCACCTATCCCTATGGCCACGAATTCATCGACAGTCCCGAAGATCTGCCCGACGACTGGCTCTCTCGACTGGTCGAGCTGACCGGCGAGCGCCTGGTGATCGCCGAGACGGGCTGGCCCGCCCATCCGATCAAGGCCCGCCTGGGACAGCAGTGCCTGACCGTGGTCGACAGCGACGCTCAGCAACAGATTGCCTACTTCGACTGGCTGGTCGACCAGGCCGGGCAACTGGATGTGGAATTGCTGACCTGGTGGTCCGGGCATGATCTGCTGCCGGCCGACGTGGTCCAGGACTGCCCCTGCAGCGACCCGGACTGGTGTCCGTTGGTCGATCTGTTCCGCGAAAGTTTCGGCACAACCCCAACAGACCAGTTCTGGGGCGAGGTCATGTTCAAGTTCTGGGGCACCATGGGACTTTTCGACCATGCCGGCCAGCCGCGCGATGGCCTGCTCGAGCGCTGGCAAGCCGAGCGCGCCCGCAATGTCCGTCCACCGGGCCCGGCCGGCCGGAGAACGGCCCGGGTCATCGCGGTCGAAGAGGTCCCCGGTCAACCATTCAGTGCCGACATCACGGTGAGCCTGCCGAAGCAGAACGGGCAGTTGCCCGAGGTCACGATTCAGCGCGGCCAGCTGGGTTCACTACAGACCATCACCCCGACCCGCTTCCAGGCCCGCATCACTTCTGATCTTGCCGACAGCGAGGTCATCGTGACCTTCCACGGCGAGGCTGCAATACTCGAGCATCGTCAGCTCTTTTTCGGCCAGCGCGACCAGCGCTGGGGCCTGGCCGAAGCCGTGCCCGGCGCGGTCAACACCCCGGGCTGGGAAGACAGCGCCGAGGTCAGCCCGGATGGCGAGTGGCTGATTGTCGGTACCACCAGCCCGGTGGATTTGTTCGGCTGCCTGCTCGACGGGACAAGCGCCGACGCAGCGCGCTGTAGCGAGGCCATTGGCCCCTGGCGTAGACCGAAGCGCCCGCTTGCCCCCGGCGCCGACCGGGTCGATCACGCAAGCGGCCAGATCGTGCATGCCGCGCCCGCGCTGTGCCTGGACGAGTCCGTGTCCTCCATCCTGGATCTGGCGCTGCCGCCGGTCAGCGCCTATGCCTTCCGCAAGCTGCCCGATGGCCGTTTCGGTCGTCCCCAGCCGATTCATGTCGGGGTTGACGGCGCGGCCTCGGCACCGTTCGGCTTCTCCTTCGTCGGGTCGCCGACCCAACGCCAGGCCGAGGTCGTGTTTGCGTTTCCCGATCCGGCCAGGCGCGATGAGTTCGGAGACGCCTCGGCGCTTTATGTGACCACGCTGGCCCTGGATCGACCCAACCTGCTGGGCCGCTATGAGTGCCAGGATGGCGAGATCGTCCAAGCCGAATTCGACCCGCAGGCCCTGCCGCTACCGATGCCAGGGCGCCACCGCGGCAACCCCTACCTTGAAGCGACTCGAGTCTGGTTCGACGACGAGCTGGCCGAAACCAGCCGCATCCACTATATCGACCGCGGCCCGGATGGACAGTGGCTTGACGAGCGGCTGGCGGCAGCGCCGGTCAACCTGCCCGGCCAGGCCAGCTACCAGCCGCATCACTTCGATCAGCGCCTGTACATCGCGCGCGATTTTCGAACGATCGAATCCTTTGCGCTGAACGGTCCTCCGGATCAGCCGGCAAGCTGGTCATCAGCGCGCATCGAGCTGGGGCTGACTAGCCCCGGAGACGAACCCGGGCAGATCGTGGCGATTGGCGAGCCGTCACGCGCGGTTGACCGGCTCGGCCGGCAATGGCTTTATTTCGTCTACGTGCTGCGTACCGACACTGGCTACCAAGCCAATATCGGACGCAGCCGAGCCGGATTACCGCAGGACTGACCCGACTACCGACACAGCTGGGCACTTGCCGACGCCTTGCCACGAACGCCGAGGGACAAGCTGAGCGTGGCAATACTTATGCAGGGACTAGTAGCTGCAAAACCCGGTCGTTCTGGGCCATTCCGGGGCGGTAAAATCCCACTGTCAATGAATGCCTGCCCTGTCTGCACCGCCAGCAATCCATCCGACTTTGCGACAATCGACGAGCGTCGCTACCTGCGCTGTCACCATTGCCTGGCAAGCTTTCTCGATCATGCCCAACTGCCGAACCGGGAAACTGAAAAGTCCGTTTACGACCTGCACCAGAACGATCCGGATGATCCCGGCTACCGGCGCTTCCTCGGACGCCTGGCCGGCCCGCTGCTGGATCGGCTGGAACCGGCCAGCCGCGGCCTGGACTACGGCTGTGGACCGGGTCCGGCACTGGCCGCCATGCTGGCCGAAGCCGGCCACCAGGTCGCACAGTACGACCCGATCTACAGGCCCGACAATGCCCTGCTAGGCTCACTAAGACATTCATGTTCAATGCCACATTCAGAGGCGTTGAATATGAATGTCTTCGTAAGCTACGACTTCATCACCTGTACCGAGGTGGTGGAGCACTTCCACCACCCGGCCGAGGAATTCCGACGCCTGGACGCCATGCTCAAGCCAGGCGGCTGGCTGGCCATCATGACCATCTTTCAGACCGACGATGCCCGATTTGCCGGCTGGCACTACCGTCGCGACCCCACCCACGTGGTATTTTATCGACCTCACACGTTCGAGGCCCTCGGCCGACGTCATGGCTGGCAGCTTGATTTCCCGGACAGAAACATCGTTTTCGCCCGCAAACTCATCAAATCCCGCCGGTAAGTCGCCGTGAGAGCCCTGCTACGCCCGTTCGCCCGACAGATACTCAACAGTCTGCGCGACCTGGCGCCCATCTTCCTGGTCATCGCCGTGTTTCAGCTGCTGGTGCTTCAGCAGCCGATCCCGAACCTGTTCGACTTGCTGGCGGGCGCATTGCTGGTCGTGGTGGGACTGACCCTGTTCGTGCTCGGCCTGGAAATGGGCCTGTTCCCGCTGGGTGAGTCCATGGCCCATGACTTTGCCCGCAAGGGCAGCATGTTCTGGCTGCTGACCTTCGGTTTTGCCCTGGGCTTCGGCACGACGGTTGCCGAACCGGCACTGATTGCCGTCACCGGCGAGGCAGCGAGGGTCGCGGCTGAGGCCGGCCTGATCGAGGCCAGTGACCAGGCGCGCTCGCAATTCGCCAATGGCCTGCGCCTGAGCGTGGCCATCGCCGTCGGGCTGGCGATCATGATCGGGGTGCTGCGAATCATCATGGGCTGGCCATTGCATTACCTGATCATTGGGGGCTATATCGGGGTGGTCTTGATGACCCGCCATGCACCGCCGGAGATCATCGGAGTCGCCTATGACGCCGGCGGGGTAACGACATCGACCATCACCGTGCCGCTGGTGGCCGCCCTGGGCGTCGGTCTGGCCTCCAGCATCAAGGGTCGGAATCCGGTGGTCGATGGCTTTGGCCTGATCGCATTCGCGTCACTGACACCGATGATTTTCGTCATGGGCTACGGGATCCTGCTGTCATGAGTGCGCTTCAGGGCCTGATGGATGCGCTGGCTGATACCTTGCTGGACGTGCTGCCGATAGCCGTGGTCCTGCTCGGCTTCCAGCTCGTTGTCCTGAGGCGACGGATTGCCAATCTTCGCCGTATTCTGTTCGGCTTCCTGTTCGTCATCATAGGCCTGGCGCTGTTCCTGCGCGGACTGGAACAGGCGCTGTTCCCGCTCGGCCAGTTGATGGCCGCGCAGTTGACCGACCCGGCCTTTATCGCGCCCCTGGATGGCCTTGCCGATACGCTGCGCTGGCAGGACTATTACTGGGTCTATATCTTCGCTTTCCTCATCGGCTTTGCGACCACGATTGCCGAACCTGCGCTGATTGCGGTGGCCATCAAGGCCAGTGACGTGTCCGGCGGCGCCATCGGCGCCAACGGCCTGCGTATCGCCGTTGCCCTGGGCGTGGCCGTGGGAATCGCGCTGGGCAGCTGGCGTATCGTGACCGGGTCACCGCTTGAGTACTTCATCATCGTCGGCTACGTGATCGTCGTCATTCAGACGGCGTTCGCGCCGCGCATCATCATCCCGCTGGCCTACGATTCCGGCGGAGTAACGACATCCACGGTCACCGTACCGCTGGTTGCCGCCCTTGGTCTCGGGCTGGCAAGCAACGTGCCGGGCCGCAGCCCGCTGATTGACGGCTTCGGATTGATCGCCTTTGCCAGCCTGTTTCCGATCATGTCGGTGCTGGCCTACGCCCAGTTCGGCGAATGGTCCAATCGACGTCGGCAACGTATGGAGACTGGTCAATGAAAATGAAACTGCTGATCGCGATCGTCGATGCCGATGTCACTGATACAGCCATAGAACAGGCGCGACTGGCCGGCGCCCAGGGCGCCACGCTGATCCATCGCGCACGCGGTGAAGGCCTGAGAGGATTTCGCGATGTGCTCGGTCTGGATCTGAAGGCCTGTCGAGACGTCGTGTTGTTCATCGTCTCGGTTGACCTGGCGGCATCCGTGGCCGAGCGTGTTGCGGTAGCGGCCGGCTTCGATGAGACCGAGGGTACCGGCATCATTTTCCAGCTCGATGTGGAAGACAGTGTCGGTCTGCGTCACCAGGTGTTGCGCATGGAGCAGGCAGAACCATCGGAGGAACCACCGTGAAATTCAAGATGATCATGGCCATAGTCGATGAAGACCGTACCCGTGCCCTGCTCAAGGCGGCACGCGAGGCAGGCGCCACCGGTTCCACGGTAATTTCCAGCGTGCGTGGCGAGGGCAGTCGGCGCTCGTTTGGCATACTGGGTCTGGAAATCAGTAATATCAGGGATGTGCTGCTGTTTGTGGTCGAGGAGCATCGTGCCAAGCAGGTGCTGGAAACTTTAGCCGAGATCGGTGAGTTTGATGAGACCCCGGGCACGGGCATTGCGGTTCAGCTTGACGTGGAAGACGCGCTGGGTGTCCGTCATCAGATGCGAAGCCTGATCGACGAAGTCAAGGAAAAAATTTAGGGAGCCTCGGAATGAGCAAGGATTCGAAGATTGTCAGGGTGCGCCATGTCATGCACTCGCGTTTCGTGCGCATCGATGGTCTGGCTACGGTGGATCAGGCGATTGCCATGATGCGTGAGGATCACGCGCTGGCGCTGTTGGTCGACAAGCGCGATGATGACGACGAGTACGGCATCGTGCTGCTGTCCGATATCGCCAAGAAAGTGCTTGCCCCGAACCGAGCTCCTGAACGGACCAATGTCTACGAAATCATGTCCAAACCGGTTCTGGGCGTCCGGCCCGACATGCAGGTTCGATACTGTGCACGCCTGTTCGAGAACTTTGGTCTCACCCTGGCTCCGGTAATTGATTCGGCAGACGAAATCCTCGGTGTGGTCAGCTATGAAGACCTGGTCTTGCGCGGGTTGAACCACTGACTGGAGCTTGCAGGGCCCAGACCCCGCTCGCCAAGCGACGGTTGACTTCCGAAACGCTTTGCGAGATAGTGATTTGGCAAGACAACGCGCCGATTTGAACCAGCTTGCGGGCGCTTGAGGAGCCTCTGAATAACTCTGCGCGGGCGCGACGGTGCCTTTGCGGGATCGCCCGGTGCGGCTTCGGCGAGCGCGGTTTGGTCATTCCAAATGAGCGAGTCGAAACGCAGCGGGAGACCCGC
>SKQS01000148.1 GCA_007118895.1 Wenzhouxiangella sp. | reverse complement strand
CGCAGCGCGTGTTCCGCTGGCTCGACGTAGGCCCACTATGCCTTCACGCGCTGTCGGCTCCACTACAGGGCTTCTTTGCTGCGCAAAATCGCCCTTTCGTTCACGCCTGCGCTATCGCGCCTTGCGAGCGAACGCGTCCGAAGCTCTGAGTGAGGCAATACTTATGCAGGTACTAGTATATCTGCCGGTCTTAACGAAAGCCTGTGGTCCGATTAACCTTCGGTTAACCGGCAGGGCGTTAGAGTTCGGTTTCCGGAACGCGCGGGACGCAACTCGCGTCAGGTTACGGGGCAATGTGGACCCAGGCGGAACTTGTTTCGTCTGGGTTTTTTTTGCCGCGCAGGCTCCTGGCTGCCGGTATAGCAAGGATTGAACATCATGCATATCCTGATCATCGAGGACAATCGCGATATCGCCGCCAATCTGGGTGATTTCCTGTCCGACCTCGGTCACGAGGTCGACTATGCCTATGACGGCGTGACCGGGCTGCACCTGGCAGTAGTCAACGAATTCGATGCCATCGTACTGGATCTGGCACTGCCGGGCATGGACGGGCTGGAGGTGTGTCGCAAGCTGCGTGCCGATGCGCGCAAGGAAACCCCGGTGCTGATGCTGACCGCGCGCGACCAGCTCGAGGAAAAGCTCGCCGGCTTTGATTCCGGTGCTGATGATTACCTGGTCAAGCCCTTCGAGCTGAAAGAAGTTGCAGCGCGGCTTGAAGTGCTGGCCCGGCGCGGCAAACGCATCAAGCCACGCGAGCTGGAGGTCGGCGATCTCAGCTTCAACCTGGAGACGCTGACCGTCACCCGGGCCGGCAAGCGCATTGACCTCAACCCGATCGGGCTGAAGCTGCTTGAAAAACTGATGAGCGCCTCGCCGGCGGTGGTTACCCGGCGCGAGCTGGAGCAGCATGTATGGGGCGAGGAGCTGCCTGACAGCGACTCGCTACGGGTTCACATCCACAGCCTGCGGGTGGCCATCGACAAGCCCTTCGGTGTCCCGATGATCAACACCCGCCACGGTATCGGCTACTCACTGGTTGCGCCGGATGAAGTTCAGCCGCAGGCTTAGAAGCCGACTGGTCGTCTCGTTCCTGTTGTTCGGCACGCTGCTGAGCGTGCTGTTTGCCGGTGCCACGCTGTTTCTCAAGAGCTGGCTGGAAGATGCGCTGATTGCCCGGACCATCGAGCAGGAGCTCGACCAGTACATCGCCGAGCTGCGCCAGGACCCCTCGGTGGTATCGCCGTTCTATACCCGCATCGAGGGCTACGTGACCCGACCGGAGCGGGCCGAGATCGTCCCCGAGCCGTTTCGCGACCTGCCCACCGGCATCCATGATGTGCGCGTTGACGATGCGGTGTTCAAGGCGGCGGTCCGCAAGGAAGACGACCTGTGGGCATTTCTGACCTACGATGTCTCGCCCGAGCGCGAACTGGCGCGCCGGCTGCTGTGGGCGTTGGTCGGCGCCGTGGTGTTCTTTTCGCTGCTGTCGCTGGCGCTGGGGTTGTGGTCGGCCGGGCGGGTGATGGCCCCGGTCACGCTGCTGGCCAACCGCCTGGAATCGCTCGGCGACAGTGCCGCGCCGACCAACCTTTCGCGCTACTTCGCCGACGACGAGGTCGGGCAGCTGGCCGCGGCACTGGATCACTATGCCCGGCGTCTGAGCGACCT
Organism: Wenzhouxiangella sp.; assembly: GCA_007118895.1. GTDB lineage: Bacteria > Pseudomonadota > Gammaproteobacteria > Xanthomonadales > Wenzhouxiangellaceae > SKQS01. The sequence goes on along the minus strand of SKQS01000148.1, from coordinate 15,589 downwards.
GGTCGAGCGCGACAAGGCATTCAACGCCGACGTTTCGCACGAACTGCGCACCCCGCTGGCAGTGATTTCCGGTGCTACCGAGCTGATGCTGGCACAGCCGGACATTTCCGAGCGCAACCGCGAGCGGCTGCTGCGCATCGCCCGGGCTGCCCGCCAGTCAACCGACATCACCACCGCCCTGCTGCACCTGGTGCGCGCCGAGCGGGGTACGGCCGGAGAACAGCAGGCCCAGGACGTCAACCAGATTGCCAGGCAGACCATAGAAAACTACCGACCGCTGATCGGCGAGCGTCAACTCGACCTCCGATTCGAGCCCGGACAGCGTCTGAGCGTGATCGCCCCCGAGGCAGTGATTGCCGTGACACTGGGCAACCTGATCGGCAATGCGGTGCGCTATACCAACGAAGGCGAGGTGGTGGTGCGCGCAGGTCGTGGCCAGGTCGACATTCTCGATACCGGCCCGGGGATTCCCGAGTCGGATCTGCCGCATATCTTCGACCGCTACTTTCGCGGCCACCAGACCGGCGGCAAGGGTTCCGGGCTGGGGCTGTCGATCGTCAAGCGCCTGTGCGACCTGTATGGCTGGGAGATCCGGTTTGCCAATCGGACCAAAGGTGGGCTTCATGTATCCTTGGTGTTCTTCCCAGACAAGGAGGCCTGATCGAAATTGGCCATCATCCGTTGTCCCGAATGCAATGAACGTATTTCCTCACTGGCGCCGACTTGCCCGCATTGTGAGGCTCCGCAGGGTGAAAGGACCGACGAAGACCGGCTGCGGATTCGCCAGCGTCACTGGCGCAAGCTGATCTACCGGGCCACCAACGTGGTCTATGCCGCGATGACGATGCTGGTCGTCGGCGCCATCTGGTGGTGGATGATCGAACCGCAGGGTTGGGCCCTGCCGCCGCCGGCCAGCGCGCTTGGCCTGGTGGTCTTCGGCGCTGCCGTCTACCTGGTCGGCCGGGCCTGGCTGCTGTGGCTCAAGCTGCCGCGCAACCGGCCGCGATAGCCGCCGGCATTACTCGAATCGATTGACAAACACCAGATCGGATGGCGGGGCGGTGAACGCCCAGAAGCCGGCCACCAGCGACCAGGCGCCGCCCTCGGCCGGCTGATCCATATCGACCTCCCATTGGGCGATGGTCGCCGACAGATCCCAGTCCGGGTCGGGTGAATCTTCGGTTGCGAACATTTCACCGCCGGCATCCACGGTGTACCAGTCTATAGCCCAGTCATCGCCACTAGCCAATGAGCTGCTGGCCAGCAGCACCACTGCCGACAGGAATTTCCCGATTGTGAGTTTCGACTTCATGGCTTTGAGGTGAGTTGACGGTTATCCAGCATCAGCGCTTCCAGCGTGGCCAGCCGCTCCTCCAGCTCGGCGTTGCGTGCGGCCAGCCGGGCAGCCTGTTCGACACCGTCGCGAAGCGTTGCGACCTCGCCGCGCAGCTGCCGGTTCTCAAGCTCCAGGGCCGCGACCCGGGCATCGACTTCGTGCTCGCGTTCCTGGAAAGCGGCGATCAGCAGCGCCGGCAGGCGACTGTACTGAACGCCCTCGATCTGACCCTGGTCATTCTCGGTGACGATGGCGGGCAGGACTTCGGCCACTTCTTCGGCGATCAGGCCGATATCCGCCCGTTGCCCCTCGGTCCAGACGTATTCAACCGGCCGTAGCCGGCCGATGATGTCTTGCGCATTTTCAAGGTCATTGATCTGCTCCTTGTAGCGCGCGCTGGACGAGCAGTTGCCCAGTGCACCCAGCACTGTCCGACAAACCTCGATGTCGGCATTGGTAAACTCGCTAATGGCCACCAGTCCGTCGACCAGCAGGCCGCTGTCCGGTGGAGAAAGCCACGGGCTGCCAATCGTGACGCTCCGGTTGGAACGCACCCGCAAGCCTGCCTGCCCGTCGCTGTCGATGGCAGCGATGATGCCGTCCTCGTCAGAGTCGACATGCAGCGGGTAGTCCGGCGAGCTTCCCGTGCCGATGCTCAGGCCTTCGTCGGCCCGTAACCAGCTGCTGACGCTTAGCCAGTTGCCAACCTGTACAAAATTCGAGAAGGTTCCGTCACCCTCCACAAAGAGTCGGGCGTCCCTGAACCCCGATCCATCGGGTCTCGGGATGGTCAGCCTGTTTTCCCTAAAGAAGAACGTGCCCGACAGCCCCGAGAACGAGGAAAGTTCGGCAATGGGTCCGGTATTGTGTCCGGGCCAGAACGTATAGGTCTTGCGATCGCCGTCGGAGGAGGAGTGCACGCTGATGGCAGGTTCCTGGTCGGCCTGGGGCGGCGGCAGGGCGCCTTCGTCGATCAGGCCAAAGCTGACCACGCCATCCAGGCGGGTGTCGCCGTGCACATCGAGCGCTGCGGCCGGCTGGCTGGTGCCAATGCCCACGTCCCGGTCGGTGGAAACCACTTGGCCGCTCGGCAGGGCCCAGCCGGTTTCGACCGTATCGCCCAGGCTGCGAATGGCCACCGGGACCGAGGCCAGGCGGTGGCGCGGCAGCACGATGTTGCCCTCGACAGCAACCTGCAGCCAGCGCGGCTGGTCGTAGACATCGCCGAAATCCAGCAGAACCTGGAACAGCCCGTCCTCGACCGGCACATTGCTCTTTTCGATGGTGGGGCCGACCTGGTTACTTCCGCCCAGGCTGTCATAGAGCCTGAACTCCATGTCGACGGTGTCGGTGTGCGGCTGACCGCTTTTTTGCAGCTGGCCCTGGTAGGTAATGGTGGTCTCGGCGCTGACGGCGACGGGCAGGCCGAGGATGACCAGTAAACAGATCACCTTGGCTTTCATGATGAACTCTCCGTTTCGGCTGTTTGCTTGGCTCGTTCCGCGTTGCGGCCAGCATCGGCCACGATTGCGGAGCCTCTCAACCATTACTACGCAAAAAGTCCATGCAGGCGACATCGGGCGCCGGGATGACGTCTGCCAGGGCGGAGGTTCCCCGAAGGAGTTGGGGTGTCTATGCCATTTCCGGCTCGGAGTGCGCGGGCGCTTCAGCGCACCCGTTCGACCGACACGCGGCGGTTGTAGCCCTTGACGCGCAGCCGCCAGCCGCCGAGTAGCGACTCGCTGATCTCGACTTCGGCGCTGTGGGTTTCAGGAATGTAGAAGGTGCCGGACTCGTTCTGGCGCCAGACCATGCCGTTTTCCAGCTCGAACACGGTGTTGCCGTCCCATCCGGTAAAGGGCCCGACCACTCGGCTGACAATCGGCCCGTCGGCCTGCTCCGGCCGCTGGCGCAGCCCGCGGGTGTCTTCAGTGGTGGAGGCGGTGGCCGGCTGGTCGGCTTCAGGCGCACGCAGTGGCTCGGCGCTCAATGGCACGTGACGACGAATCCAGGCATTGAGGGCGGCCAGCTCTTCCGGGCTGAGTTTGTGCAGACCGGTGTCGCGATATTCCTGGCCGGTCATTCGTTCTTCCAGCGTGGAAAAGTCACGATCAGCGCTGACCGGCACGGCAGCCAGCAGCAGCATCAAGACAGCGACACGAATGATTGCTTGAATCACGCCATTCCCTTTTGCAGTTTGAACGATTTGAAGTGGTGCCTACAGGTCCTGCTTGTAGCGCACATAGGGGATGCGACCGTAGATGCGCTCCAGGGGATCATCGAGTGCGCTATCGGTGGCCGGCTCGCCGCCGGGGTGAGCATCGAGCACGTTGCTGGCGCCGATGCTGATCGAGGCATTCCATGGAACATGCCAGGAAAGCTCGATATCGAAGGAGCTGAATGACTGTTCACGGTCGCTGCGCAACCAGGCCGGCACATCATGATGATTGCGCTGGATATCGCCCCTGAAACCGCCGCGCCGCCAGCCCAGGCCCAGACGCGTTTCGCGCTGGTAGCCGGCCACGCTCGAGTCGGCGAGCGCGCCAAGAGCAAATGGTGCAAAACTGGCCTGGTCCCGGAACCGGGCCATCTGCAGATCAACCAGAAAATCACCGACGCGCCCACCGTCAATCCCGAAGCTCAGGCTGAGATCCATGCCCTCGGTCTGGCGGCTGGTTGGAGCATGCATGTCGCCGGCGCCGAGCAGGGCCAGCCCGGTACTGGCAGGTAGCTGCCAGGGCGCGTTGGATGCAAAACGCTCCTCACCACGGAACAGGCCGGCGCCGATCTGAATATTCGGCGTCGCCAGCCACTGGCCGCGAACCTGGATCAGGTTGACGGAGTTTTCCGGCAGCGGCTGATCAACGAATCGACAGTCTTCGATGACCCAGCTGTTGATGCTGACACTGCCGTGGCTGCACTGGATATGCGCCAGGCTGGCGGTATTCATCTGCCAGGCCTCGATCGACCAGGAAAATGCCGAGGCGTCGGCGGCGCTGGTGGGCAGGACGGACTGCTCATGACCACCAAACGGGATCGACACTGTCAGGCGCGGGCGTTCGGCGGCTGCCAGCGGTGAGGTCAGGCGATCCAGCGGCGAGCTGGACATGGCCATCGGCGCGGGGCCGATCTCGGCCAGCGACCACTGCGGCGAGACCACGGGATAGCCAGCTGGTTCCTCAGCGCTCTGCGCCTGGGCGCAGGTCGCTGCCAGCAGCATCGTCAGCGTGGTTGCGTGCAACAATCTCATCAGCCTGAAACCGGTCCGTTGGAGCCCTTTTGAGTACGTTGGCGACAAAAAGTTTTTCTCACTGACTAGTCTATCAGAAGTTAATCCAATAATCACTATAAAAAAACGCACATAAGCCACAGATTCACAAGCATTTTTGTGCGGGCCATCACAATGACTGCTCCCGCGCTGACCTGACGGCGTTTGCATTTGGCCGAGTGAATGGTTAGCGTGTTGCGCCAGGCTGGCGCGGCAATATCCCTGCCAGCGATGGTTTGGCCCCATAAGCGGGTCGATGAACGAGTGACTGAACGACGCATCTTGAGAGGGAATGAATGGCCAAGATCTTTCTGCTCGGCGTTGATGGCAGCGAGTGTGGCGAGCGGGCGCTTGAGGTGGCCGCCGATCATGTCCGCGCCAGCAGCGGCAAGCTGGTGCTGTGCTACGTGATTCCGTGGTCACCGTTTACCTTCTCCACTGCCGAGGAAAACGCCGAACGGCATCGGCGTCGCGAGGAGGAGCTGTCCATTGCAATGACAAAGTTCCTGCAGCCGCGCGCCAAGGCGCTGGGCGCTGAGGGGCTGGACGTTGAAGTGGTTGCCCGCCATGGTCATCCGGCCAAGACCCTGGCTGCGCTGGCGCGTGAGTACGACGCCGACACCATCGTCATCGGCAATCGCGGTGACACGCCGCTGAAGACGCGCATACTCGGCGGCACCGCCACGGCACTGATCCAGATCAGCCATTGCCCGGTGCTCGTGGTGCCGTAGACCCTCGCCGTATCGACCCAGTACCCGAGACAACCAAGACAATGATCAACCCTGCGGGTTTTCTTTCTTTGCTATTTCTGTCGGCCCTGCCTGCCAGCGCCCTGGCCGAAACCGGTGGCATAGACCAGGCCATCGATCGCCTGATCAGTCCGTTGAGCGGTTTCGTGGAGCGCCTGATTCTGTTTCCGCTGCCGCTGCCGGGCACTGATGCCCAGGTGCCGTTCGTGGTGTTGTGGCTGGTGATCGCGGCGGTCTTTTTCACCTTCTATTTCCGCTTCATCAATCTGCGCGGCCTGGGCCTGGGCTTTCGCCTGGTGCGCGGGGACTACAACGACCCGCGAGCAGCCGGCGAGGTCACTCACTTCCAGGCCCTGGCCACCGCCCTTTCGGGCACGGTGGGGCTGGGCAATATTGCCGGCGTGGCGATCGCGGTGTCGGTTGGCGGGCCGGGCGCGGTGGTATGGATGATGCTGGCCGGCTTTCTGGGCATGTCGTCGAAGTTCGTCGAGTGCACGCTGGGGGTCAAATACCGTTCGATCAATCCCGACGGCACGGTCTCGGGCGGGCCGATGTGGTATCTGTCGCGCGGGCTGGCCGAGCGCGGGCCGAGGTTGGCGAAGCTCGGCAAGATCTGCGCCGTGCTGTTTGCCATCTTCTGCATCGGTGGCTCGTTCGGCGGCGCCAACATGTTTCAGGCCAACCAGAGCTTTCAGCAGGTGGTGGGTGTGACCGGCGGCGCCGAATCCTGGCTGGCCGACAAGGGCTGGTTGTTCGGCCTGATCCTGGCGTTCTTTGTCGGCCTGGTCATCATCGGCGGCATTCGTTCGATAGCCCGGGTCACCTCCAAGATCGTGCCATTGATGGCGATCATTTACATCACCGCTGGCCTGGTCATCATCTTCACCCATATCGAGCAGGTGCCGGCCGCCTTCATGCTGATGCTGACCTCGGCGCTGGGCGTGGATTCGGTAGCCGGTGGCGCGCTGGGCGTGCTGGCGATCGGCTTTCAGCGCGCGGCGTTTTCCAGCGAGGCGGGGATCGGCTCGGCGGCGATTGCCCACTCGGCGGTCCAGACCCGCGAGCCGGTCAGCGAAGGCGTGGTCGCGCTGTACGAGCCTTTCATCGACACCATTGTCGTTTGCACCATCACCGCGCTGGTCATCATCATCTCCGGCAGCTACATCGAAGGCGGCGGGATGAGCGGCGTCGAGCTGACCTCGCAGGCATTCGCCAGCGTGATCGACTGGTTCCCCTACATCCTGGCCGTGGCGGTACTGATGTTTGCCTACTCGACCATGCTGGCCTGGTCGTACTACGGCCTGAAATGCTGGACCTACCTTTTCGGCGAAAATCGCCGCACCGAGATGACCTACAAGACGCTGTTTCTGATGTTCGTGGTGCTGGGCGCCTCGATGCAGCTCGGCGCGGTGATCGGCTTTTCCGATGCCATGATCCTGGCGATGGCCTTTCCCAACCTGCTGGGCATTTACTTCCTGCTGCCGGTGGTGCGCCGCGAACTCGACCGCTACTGGGCGATGTACCAGCGCGGTGAACTGGTCCCGTTCCGCCACATCGGCAGGTCATGAATGCTGATGCCACCCTGGCCATCGCGCAGCGCGAATCGCGCCCCGGTTTGAGTTAACATCAGCTCTTATCGATATAACCCGCCATTTCGCATGCATACGCCCCAATTCGGTCAGCAACGCGATCCGCTGGCCCGCGCCGACGAGTTGTTTCGAGCCGGTCGGGTCCGAGAGGCCCAGGCGCTGTATCAGCAGATCTCTCGCGCCCAGCCAGGCAACGTCCGGCCACTGCACGCGCTGGCCGTGCTGGCGGTGGGCCAGGGTGACCGCGCCGCGGCCCGCAAATGGTTCAGAAAGGCCATCGACGTGGCGCCGCGCGAGCCGGCGCTGCTGGCCGACCTAGCCTCGCTGCATCTCCAGGACAACGAACACGAACAGGCGCTCAAGCTGCTTGACCGGGCGCTGGAAGTTCAGCCGGAGTTCTTTCCCGCCAAGATATACCGCGGCCACGTGCTCGAGCAGCTGGGCCGCCAGCGCGAGGCCGCGCTGGCCTACTCCGAGGGGCTGACCGAGGCTGGCAGCCCGGATCGCATTCCGCCGGAAATGCGCCAGCTGGCCGAGCACGCCCGCGGCGTGGTGATGCGTTACCGCGAACAGCTGCAGCGCTACGTCGAGTCGCGCCTGTCTGGACTCAAGCAGCGCCATGGCGAGGCCTCCCTGGCACGTATCGATGAAGCCCTGGGTATCCGCATGGGCCATCTCAAACGCATGCCGCAGGCACCGCGCGCGACCTTCATGCCTGGCATGAGCGAGCGCACCTTCTACGAGCGAGAAGAGTTTCCCTGGCTGGCCGAAGTCGAGGCCCGGACCGACGATATCCGGCAGGAGTTTCTCAAAGTGCTGGAAGAAGATGTCGGTTTCGATGTTTATCTCAGCCGCACCCACGGCCTGGGCGCCGACCAGACCCGCGACCTGCAGAGCAAGGTGCGCTGGAGCGCCTACCATTTCTTTCGCGACGGCGAGCGTTACGAGGAAAACTGCGCGCGCTGTCCAATCACCGCATCGGTGCTGCAGAAGATTCCGCTGCCGAGCATCCCCGGCAAGTCGCCAGAGGCCTTCTATTCGCTGCTGCAGCCCGGTGGGCATATCATGCCCCACCACGGGCCGACCAACACCCGACTGGTCATCCACCTGCCGCTGATCGTGCCGGAAAGCTGCGGCATACGCGTCGGCAATGCAACCCGCGAGTGGGTCGAGGGCGAGTGCCTGATCTTCGACGATTCGATCGAACACGAGGCCTGGAACCGCAGCGACAAGCTGCGCGTGGTGTTCATCTTCGAAACCTGGGCACCGGGGCTGAGCGATGCGGAAAAGGAGGGCATCGGCACCATGGTCGGTGCGCTGGAGGAGTTCGACCCCGACAAGACACCGCTGGCCGACGATTGAGACTGCCGGGACCCAAGCCCCGGCGCCGGTCCGGCGACCTGGCCGGCAGCAACCGACCGATATCGACAATGGAAGACATCCGATGAACGAAAGACGACGCCTGGCCAACGCCATTCGCGCCCTGTCCATGGACGCGGTCGAGGCCGCCGCCAGCGGCCACCCCGGCATGCCCATGGGCATGGCCGATATCGCCGAGGTGCTGTGGAATGATCACCTGCGCCACAACCCGGCCGATCCGGGCTGGTGGAACCGCGACCGCTTCGTTGTCTCCAACGGCCACGGCTCGATGCTGCTCTACAGCCTGCTCCATCTGTCCGGCTATGCCCTGCCGCTCGACGAGCTCAAACGCTTCCGGCAGCTGCATTCAAAGACTGCCGGGCACCCGGAGTTCGGCGAGGCGCCGGGGGTGGAAACCACCACCGGCCCGCTCGGGCAGGGACTGGCCAACGCGGTCGGCATGGCGCTGGCCGAAAAGCTGCTGGCGGCGCGCTACAACACCCCGGAATTCGACCTGTTCGACCATTACACCTATGTCTTCGCCGGCGACGGCTGCCTGATGGAGGGCGTCTCCCACGAAGCCTGCTCGCTGGCCGGCACCTGGGGCCTGGGCAAACTGGTCGTGTTCTATGACGACAACGGCATCTCGATCGACGGCGAGGTCGATGGCTGGTTCACCGACAACACCCCGCAGCGCTTCGCCGCCTATGGCTGGCAGGTGATCGAGAACGTCAACGGCCACGATGCGGTGGCCGTCGACGAGGCGATTCGCACAGCGCGCGGCGAGGCAGGCCGCCCGACCCTGATCTGCTGCAAGACCACGATCGGGTTCGGGGCGCCTAACAAGCAGGGCACGGCGGCAACCCACGGCGCGCCGCTGGGCAGCGCCGAGATCGAGGCCGCGCGCGAAGCGCTGGACTGGCCGCACCCGCCGTTCGAGGTGCCGACCGATGTTCGCGAGGCCTGGGATGCCCGCGAGCGTGGCCAGCGTCGCCAGCGCAAGTGGCAGGCGCTGTTCGATGCCTACGCCGATGCGCACCCCGACAAGGCCGCGGAGCTTGAGCGGCGGATGAACGCGCGTCTGCCCGAAGGGTTCGATCGGCTGGTTGCCGAAGTGCTGGACAAGTTCCAGGCCGATGATTCGAAGGTCGCCACCCGCAAGGCCTCGGAGATGTGCCTGGAAGCCTTCGGCCCGGCGCTGCCGGAATTGTTGGGCGGTTCGGCCGACCTGACCGGATCCAACAACACCCACTGGTCGGGCAGCGTGGATATTCTCGATGACCCGGCGCGCGGCAACTACATCTACTACGGCGTGCGCGAGTTCGGCATGAGCGCGATTGCCAACGGCATCGATCTGCACGGGGGTTTTGTCGCCTACACCGGCACCTTTCTGGTGTTCTCCGACTACGCCCGCAACGCGGTGCGCATGTCGGCCCTGATTCCGACCGGCAGCATCTATGTCTATACCCATGACTCGATAGGGCTGGGCGAGGACGGGCCGACCCACCAGCCTGTCGAGCACCTGGCCAGCCTGCGCATGATCCCCAACCTGTCGTTGTGGCGCCCGGCCGACAAGGTCGAGACCGCCGCGGCCTGGGCCGCCGCACTGGCCCGTCGCGACGGGCCGACCGCGCTGGCGCTCAGCCGCCAGGGCCTGCCGCACCTGCCGCGCAGCAACCAGCAGCTGGCCGATATCGCCCGCGGCGGCTACATCCTGTCAGAACCGACCGACCAGGCGCCGATGGCAGCGCTGATTGCCACCGGCTCGGAAGTGGGCCTGGCCCTGAAGGCAGCCGAAGTGCTGGCCGAAGAGCATGTGCCGGTGCGGGTGATCTCGATGCCCAATCCCGAGCTGTTCATGGCACAGGATGACGAGTACCGGGACTCAGTGCTGCCGGCGGCACTGGACCGCCGGGTGGCCGTCGAGGCCGGGGTCAGCGCCTACTGGCGCGGGCTGGTCGGCGATCGCGGCCGGGTCATCGGCGTCGATCGTTTCGGCGCATCGGCGCCGGCCGGGGATTTGTTCGCCGAGTACGGTTTCACTCCGGAGGCGGTGGCCGAGGCGGTGCGAGCGATCTTGTAGGTACAAAGGTTCCGGGCAGCCTGGCGAATCAGTACAATGAGAGTTTGATTCGCTTATTCGCAAAACGGAGCTTCCCACATGTCGATCAAGATCGCCATCAATGGCTATGGCCGCATTGGCCGCAACGTGCTCAGGGCCCTGTATGAGTACGGGCGCACCGACGAATTCAGCATCGTCGCGCTCAATGACCTGGGCGATACCGAAACCAATGCCCACCTGACCCGTCACGACACCGCGCACGGTCGGTTTGACGCCAGCGTGGAAGTCGAAGGTAATGATCTGGTCGTCAACGGTGATCGCATCCGTGTACTGGCCGAGCGCGACCCTTCCCGACTGCCCTGGGGCGAGCTGGGCGTCGACGTGGTGTTTGAATGCACCGGCCTGTTCGCCAGCAAGGAGAAGTCCCAGGCTCACCTCGATGCCGGTGCCGGCAAGGTGCTGGTCTCGGCCCCGGCCGGCAAGGATCTGCCGACCATTGTCTATGGCGTCAACCACGGCAAGCTGACCGCCGATGATCGGGTGGTCTCCAACGCCTCGTGCACCACCAACTGCCTGGCCCCGCTGGTCAAGCCGCTCAACGACAACATCGGCCTGGAGAGCGGGCTGATGACCACCATTCACGCCTACACCAACGACCAGGTTCTGACCGATGTATTCCACAAGGACCTGCGGCGGGCGCGCTCGGCAACGATGAGCCAGATACCCACCAAGACAGGCGCCGCGGCCGCGGTTGGCCTGGTGCTGCCCGAACTGGCCGGTCGCCTCGATGGCTTTGCCATGCGGGTACCGACCATCAACGTCTCGGTGGTGGACTTGAGCTTCATTGCCAGCCGCGACACCACCGCCGAGGAAGTCAACCGGGTTGTCAAGGCAGCCAGCGAGGGTGAACTCAAGGGCATTCTCGGTTACAACGACCGGCCGCTGGTGTCGATCGACTTCAACCACGACCCGCGTTCGTCGATCTTCGACAGCACCCTGACCAAGGTCTCCGGTGGTCGCCTGGTCAAGGTGCTCAGCTGGTACGACAACGAGTGGGGTTTCTCCAACCGCATGCTCGATACCGCCGCGGCGATGGTCAAGGCAGGGTAGGTCGGCACCATGAAACAGATGAGCGACATCGACCTGGCCGGCAAGCGCGTACTGATACGCGCCGACCTGAACGTGCCGGTCCGCGACGGCAAGGTTACCTCCGATGCTCGCATCCAGGCCAGCCTGCCCACCTTCCATCAGGCGCTTCAAGCCGGTGCGGCGGTGATGGTCATGTCGCACCTGGGCCGACCCACTGAAGGCCAGCCCGATGAGCAGTTCTCGCTGGCCCCGGTGGCCGAAGTGCTGACCGAGCTGCTGGGCCAGCCGGTCGAGCTGGTGGCCGACTGGATCGATGGTGCGGAAGTCGCACCCGGCGAGCTGAAGTTGCTGGAAAACGTGCGCTTCCTGAACGGCGAGAAAGCCAACGACGAAGCGCTGGCCGGTCGCATGGCAGCCCTGTGCGATGTGTTCGTGATGGACGCCTTTGCCACCGCCCACCGCGCCCAGGCATCCACCGAGGGTGTGATCCAAAAGGCCCCGGTGGCCTGCGCCGGCCCGCTGCTGGCAGCCGAGATCGCCGCCCTGGACCAGGCGCTGAAGAATCCGGCCCGACCGCTGGTTGCCATCGTCGGCGGGGCCAAGGTCTCCGGCAAGCTCAAGGTGCTGGATGCGCTGATCGACAAGGTCGACCAGCTGATCGTCGGCGGCGGCATCGCCAATACCTTCCTGGCAGCTGCCGGTCACCGCATCGGCAACTCACTGCACGAGCCGGACCTGGTGGCCACCGCCGCCGCGCTGATCGCCAAGGCGAAGGCAAAGGGCGCGGAGATTCCGCTGCCGACCGACGTGCTCACCGCCGAGCGCTTCCACCAGGAGGCCCATCCCAGCCTGCGCGATGTCAGCCGGGTGCATGACTATGAAATGATCCTCGATATCGGTCCTGAAAGCGCCGGACACCTGGCCGCTATCGTTCGCCGTGCCGGCACCGTGCTGTGGAACGGACCTGTCGGCGTATTCGAGTTCGAGGCCTTTCACTCGGGCACCCGGGCGATCGCCAATGCTGTTGCCGCCTGTCCGGGCTTTACCCTGGCCGGCGGCGGCGATACCATCGCCGCGATCGAGAAATTCAAGGTCGCCAAGGGCATCGATTACATCTCCACCGCCGGTGGTGCCTTCCTGGAATACGTCGAGGGCAAGGACCTGCCGGCGATTGCCGCGCTGCGCCAACACGACTGAGGATCCGTTGCGTCGGCCGACGACTACGAAGTTTCTTCGTCGTTGCCGATCCGGTCCCAGGTCCGCGTCTCGAAATCCTCGGCCGAGTGACGCTCGCGAAGCTGCATCTCCGGTCGGCCGAAATTGCGATTGACCATGCGCCCGCGCCTGACCGCCGGGCGCGCATCGATCAGCTCGGCCCAGCGTCCGACATGGCGGTAGCCGGCCACATCCAGAAACTCTGCGGCACTGTAGAGGCGACCCAGCACAAGCTGTCCGTACCACGGCCAGATCGCCATGTCGGCAATCGAATAATCGGCACCTGCCATGTACTCATGCTCGGCCAGGTGGCGGTCGAGCACGTCGAGCTGACGCTTGGCCTCCATCGCGAAGCGGTCAATGGCGTAGCGAATCTTCTCCGGCGCATAGGCATAGAAATGGCCGAAGCCGCCGCCCAGATAGGGTGCGCTGGCCATCTGCCAGAACAGCCAGTTCAGGCATTCGGTGCGCTGATGGTGCGATGCCGGCAGGAACGCACCAAAGCGTTCGGCCAGGTACAAAAGAATCGCCCCCGACTCGAACACCCGGGTCGGCGGCTCGGTGGAATGGTCGACCAGGGCCGGAATCTTCGAGTTGGGATTGATCGCCACAAAGCCCGAGCCGAACTGCTCGCCGGTCGTGATATCGATCAGCCAGGCATCGTATTCGGCCTCGCGGCAGCCGCTGGCCAGAAGCTCCTCCAGCATCACCGTGACCTTGACCCCGTTGGGCGTGGCCAGTGAGTAGACCTGCAGCGGGTGGCTGCCCACCGCCAGCGCCTGCTCATGCGTCGCCCCGGCAACCGGCCGGTTGATCGCCGCAAATCGACCGCCACTCTCGCGGTCCCACTGCCACACTCGCGGCGGCGTCCAGTCCTCCGAATCACTCATCATCATGCTCCCGTCATCTACAGGCCGGTTCAGACTAGCAGACCGGCAAGCCCGGAAGGTGATGGCAGGCCCCAGCCTGTCAGAGCACGGGAGCCAACATTTGCCTTGAACCCTCAGTCTTCGGTAGACTTCGAAGCAGGCGACGGGCATGGGGAGGCCCCCAATCCCGTTTCCGGGACAATTCAATAGCAATAAAGTCAAGCACTTGCAAGCCTCTTGCACGTCAATGGCGGTAGCGTGCCTGACGTTTGGCCCCGCCGGCAGAGCGGCCCGGCCACTCAATCCAGGTCGATCGGACTGCGGGCTCCCAGCGCCCCGCGCTGAATCACGTGTGTATAAATCATCGTCGTTCGGACATCCGAGTGCCCCAACAACTGCTGCACTGTGCGAATGTCCGCGCCGGATTCCAGCAAGTGAGTTGCAAAGCTGTGACGAAAAGTGTGACAGGTAACCGGCTTGTGAATACCGGCCCGACGCGCAGCGTTTCGGACCGCGCGCTGCACCGAAGAGTGAAACAAATGATAGCGACGCATCAGGCCGGTTTCCGGTTGCCGCGACAGATGCCGCGATGGAAAGACCCATTGCCAGCCAGGTTCGAAGCGAACGTCGCGATATTTCCGATCCAGCGCTCGCGGCACAGGCACCCCGCCGATTCCCCGCCGCGCATCGTTGGCGGCAATCGCAAGTGCCCGCTCCACCTGCAGCTTCAGCGCCGGGATGGTCTTGTCGGCCAGCACCGTGATCCGATCCTTCGCACCCTTGCCGTCACGCACAATGATCGAGCGCCGATCAAACTCGACATCCTTGACCCGTAGCCGCAGGGCTTCGGATATTCGCAACCCCGAGCCATACAGGATTAAAACCACCAGATCATGCGGCGGACCCAAGTTTGCCATTATCGAACGCACCTCGGCCCGTCCCAGCACCACCGGCACACGAACCTTGCGTTTGGCCCGCACCACATTGTCAAGCCACGGCAGATCCACCTCCAAGACATGCCGATAGAGAAACACAATGGCATTGAGCGCCTGATTCTGCGTCGCCGCCGCAACCCGCCGGTCGACCGCCAGATGCGTCAAAAAAGCCTCCACCTCGCGCTTGCCCATCCGATCCGGATGACGCTTGCCGTGGAAGAGAATGAACCGTTTCACCCAGGGCAGATAAGACTGTTCAGTACGATAACTGTAGTGCATCGACCGAATAACCCGACGCATCCGGTCCAGCAATTTCTCTGACATGACTTGTCCTCAAAAAAATTTTCGGACAGTATGTCCATCACGTCAGTGCAGGAAAACCGGAAATCACCCCGACCCTCTGTAGGAAATTTGCGCGCTATGAAGCCATTCCGCAAGCGATCAACACCGCCGAATATGAACTTTCCTGATATTTTTCAGAGAGTTGAAGTCACAAACCGCTCCCCACTGCGTGCAACACAGCAAATCGTTACCCGATTCACTACAGTAACTTTTCGCAAACGATTTATTAGTTAGGTCTTGATACAGCAACGGGCATATGTCTAAATACGGCTTTCGACTCACTAAACCCGGCGATTTAGTACAAAAACTAGAGCGAGAGCTTGATCGATTCAAGGACTCGACTCACCATAAATCTGGTGAGCATCGTTATCAGTCTGATCATGCCTTTAACTTCGTTATAACTGCTTGGCATATCGTCGATTGGCTATGGAAGCATCACGAAGCGAAGCATCCTGACTGTTGTACTCGCTACGGCGTAAACTCTTTCCGAGAATTTCATTCGAAAATTAGACAAGAGTGCCCTGAATTAAACATTTGTTACGATCTGGCAAATGGCACTAAGCATTTTGAACTGGCGCCTAATAGAAAATCCTCAGTTGAAAGAGCTAGCGCTCGTGTAACTCAGGATAGCGGAGTATTTCGCTCAGCATTTCGACCAGCTTTCCGTAAAGCTTTTCAGCCTGCCTTTGGTTACTATGAGGAGCAGCTATTTCTTCGTCTCTCGGATGGAAAGTCTGTAAAGGCAGCCAAGGTCTTCGAGGTGGCGCTGAATTATT
>SKQS01000083.1 GCA_007118895.1 Wenzhouxiangella sp. | reverse complement strand
TCGCCGGCCCGGAGGAACAGGCACAAGCCTACGAGCAAATCGCCTTGTTCCCCGCCGATCGCTCCCTGGTGCGGCCCGAAGACGGCGTCATGCTCGCCGACGGTACGCTGCTGATTGCCGACCAGGTCCATGGCCTGGTGGCGCTGGATTCGGCAGGCGCGAAGCAGCCGTTCGGCGATTTCGCCTCGGCCGGCTACGTCCACGAGCCGCCCGAGCGCAGCGCCGGCCCGAACGGCGTGGCCATGGAACCCGACAGCATCCACGTGCTGGTGGCCGACATCCTGACCGGGGCCATTTACCGCATCAACACCGAAACCGAGCAGGTGGTTCGCATTTACCAGCATGAATTCGGCGCCAATTCGGCCCGGCGCGACAGCAGTGGTGCGGTCTGGTTCAGCCAGTCGACCCGCAACCGCGCCGGTCCCGATTCCGAAGCGCGCATGTTCGCCGCGGTCGATGGGGGATTTCTCGATGGCGCGCTGTTTCGTCTGCCGCCGCCGGCCGACAGCAGTACCTCATCGGTGGCCGAACTCAAGCTGGCCGGGCTGGGATTTGGCAATGGCGTGGCAATCGACGAGGCCCGCAGCCAGATCTACGTCGCCGAGACCATGGCCGATCGGATCGTCGGCTAGCTCCGGCCAGGTGCCGCTGACGCTGCTGATCGTGATGCTGCTGCTCGGTGCGGTGTTTGCCCTGATCCCGGCGGTGTTGTGGCCGTCGGTGGCCTACATCGTCGAGGAGCGCCGCCTGGGCTCGGCCTACGCCATGATGACCCTGTGCCAGCAGCTGGGCTGGGCGGTGGTCCCGCCCATCATCGGATTCCTCAACGACAGCTTCCAGGCCTCGCCCGACAACCCGGACGGCTACACGGCCGGCCTGTGGTTCTACACCTTCCTGGCCTCGCTGGGCCTGCTGTTCTCGTGGCTGCTGTACCGATCCGAACGCGGACCGAATGCGCATGGACTGGAAACCATCACCACGCGCACCCCGCTGCCGCAGGTGCATGACCGAGGATAGAGATCAATCGCTCGGCCCGATCAAACCACTTCGACATCGCCGCCACCGCGCAGAAAGTAAATCGCCAGCACGATCAGCGCCACCGGATAGAGCACCGGAACCAGGGGTGCTAAAAACACGGTGATCGTGAGCAGCGAACAGATCAGCAAGAACACGGCGAAGATCTTTAGTAGCACCGTATCCGCATCTCTTGCCATCAGCAGAGCGATCGACAACGTCAGACCAACCAAGCCGACGACAATCGATAAACCGATGGAGACTACGGCGGCGAGAGTCAAGGCAGTGCACCCGACGCTTCCATCCAGTCCCGCACTGATGGCGAAAGACACGTCAAACAGAACAAGCGCGGTAAAAACGCCAACCGCAATGGCCATGAGCAACGCCAGGCTGGCAGCAAAGCCGCCTTGAAGCTGCTGCTGCAGGTTTTTCCGAAGGCTTAGATACAGGTAGACCTCCATCAAGCCAATCAGGATGAACAAGCCGTCCATTGGCGTGAAACTCGTGACGTCAGCGATATAGGCATCCAGCAAGGAAGTCATGCCTACAGTCACAAACCCGGAAAACCAGTACAGCGGAAACAGCACGGCCAGGATGATCGCCACTATGCCAGGTATCAGATGTTCGCGGTTCATTCCTTCTTACTCCCCTGAGCGTCGTCGATGAATTCGAGCAAATCGCCGGGCTGACAATTCAGTACCCGGCAAATGGCTTCCAAAGTGGAAAAGCGGATGGCCTTGACCCGGCCGTTCTTGAGCAGCGACAAGTTGGTCATCGACACACCGACCCGCTCCGAGAGTTCGGTGAGCGACATCTTGTTGCGCGCCAGCTCGATATCCAGGTTGATGCGTATGGACATTTTGATGCTTTATGCTAAACAACTATTTATTTGTGTTTATCATAAATATATTTACGCATAAAGTCAACATTGGAATAAAACGGGTGACTCTCACCCAGGCATTAGGTGACCTCGGAGTCATGCGCTTGCGCGCGCCAATACCCAGTTGCTGGGTAAGGCAATCAGCTAGTAACGACTTCGACAGGAGCGGCAGAGCGTTACAACACGGACTTCATGCCTGCGGTACCCCTACCTTGCAATTGCGGCGCATTATCGCCGATGCCATCAGTTTCCCAGCAGGGCCAGCTCCGTCTTGACTTCTTCAAGCAGATCAGGGTCGTAGTCGCCGCTTCGGACCTGTTCGGCGGCGCGTCGGAGTTCTTCCAGGGCCTGTTCATGCCGTCCCAGTCCGGCCAGTGACCGGGCTCGAATCAGGGCGATCCGTTCGGCCCGCACCGGGCTGGCCTGGGCGGCGGTCAAGGCGATTGCCGACAGGTCTTCCAGCAAGACCAGCGCTTCGTCATAGCGCTGTGCCTCGTTAAGGAACCGGGCGAGAAAGAAGCGGAAGGACTGGGCCGCGGGAAAACCGGGGCCCTCGGCCTGCGACAGTCCGTCCACGGCCCGCCGCACGTTCGCGATGCCCTCGTCGGGAAAGTCGCAACTGAACTGCTTGGCGCCCAGGTTGCCGCGCTCGATGAGGCTTGCGACATGACCGGCGCCATAGGACCGATCCATCAGGTCCACGACCCGGCTGCTGGTGGCGATCGTGGCGTCACAGTCCTCGAGCAGGGCTTCGATGGAGGCCGCGATGCTCAAGGTGGTGATGGTCTGGTAGTGTTCCTCGCCATAGATTTCCTCCAGTGCCAGCGCGGCCTGCCTGGCCAGGATCAGCGCCTCGGGATGGTTGCCGCGTTCGCGCTCCACCCTGGCCGCGATGCGATCGAATGAAGCGCGAAGCAGCTTTTCTTCCAGCAACACCCCATGCTCTCCGGCAAATTGGTCGAGCACCGCTCGCGCCTGCTCAGCCTGGCCCAGGCGCAGGTGCGCGTCGGCGATGTTGAGCGCGAGCATGCCGCGATCCCTGGGCGGGGCGGCTTCGATACTCGGAAAGAGTTCAAGGGCGCGACTGAAATGCGTCAGCGCCTCGGCGCTGCGAAAGCCGTTGGCATGCCAGTAGCCGTAAGCGATCGCGCGGCGATATTCCACGGCAGGAGCGGATCCGGCCTGCATGCTTCGGGACTGATCGGCCTGCTCGAACACTCGTTCGGCATCATTCGCTCGACCGGCAATGGAATGCGCCCAGGCCAGCTCATAGGCTGCCTGAAGCGTGGCCGGCGCAGCCTCGCCGAGCTGCTCGGCGTACTCCAGTCGCGCGCGGTCAAGGTAGGCAATGGCCAGGTCATCGCTTCTGAGGGTCTTGAAGATGTTCCCGATGGTCCGGTGCAGCCCTGCCCTGGCCATGGGATCTCCGGCGAAGCGTGCATCCACGCCTTCAGCCGCACGTTCAAGTATCGATTCGATGCCCGCTTCGCGATCGAATTCGGGGTTGAGGGGATTGGCGCGCGCAATGATGTCGTCGCTAAGAAATTGCTGAACCGACTGCATGCTGCGGGTAAAGCTTTCGGCGGCCTGGCGGCCCTGCTGCGCATCCCGGTACAGGTTGAAGCTGATGCCGATCCCCAGGCTGAGCGAGGCGATCAACGCGATCATCCACGGCCGGCGGGCCCGGGTCCGCTCCAGGTGCCTTCTGGCGGCCTTGAGTGCGGCATCGGCCTCGCGGCGGCGGGCGCGCTCCGCGGCCCGCTCATCCCGGCTCTGAAGACGGTCCAGCAGTTCCGCAACGCTGTGCAGCCGGTGTTTGGGGTCGAGATCGGTGGCGGAGGCAATGTCCTCGGCCAGCACTTCATCCTTGATCTGGCGGCGCCAGCCCGGCGTCACGGTCTGGCGGAAATCGCCGATGATCATCTGATACAAAAGAATGCCGAGAGCAAATACATCGCTCCGGATCGTGGCCACGCCGGTGCGCAGCAGCTCCGGCGCCATGTACAAGGCCGTGCCGGAGCTGACGTCATCGTCACGGGTCACAGTCAAGCCGCTCGCGCTCAGGCTCAATCGTTCCAGCAGCTCGGGTTCGAGCATCTCGCTGCTGCCGAAATCGGCCAGCGCGACCCGGATCTCGGCGTCTTCATCGGCCACGATCAGGATGTTTTCCGGCTTGATGTCGCGATGCAGCACGCCCACCCCATGGGCGTCGGCAACCACTCGGGCGATCTTTACAAACAGCTCGATCCGCGCTTGACTCGTAAGGGCCGCGAAGCGGTCATTGTTTTCGGCCCAGCGGCGCAGGTTCTCTCCGCGATGCTCGTACTCGAGATAAAACGGCGGCTCGCTGAAGCGGGTATCCGCCACGAAAGCGATGTCGTCGCGCGCTCCCAGCGCCGCTTCCAGGTGGCGGCTTACCGCCGCCTCGCGCCTGAGATTGGCCAGTCGTTCGCCCTCGACGGCGAACTTGAATACCCGAGTGTAGGCGCGCGCCTCCGGCCGATGGCCCGAACCGCGCGCCAGCCAGATTTCGTTGTGCAGGGTGCTGCCGATGTGCTCGACCAGCGCCAGGCCTCTACGGCCGGGAACCTTGTCGCCGGCCGCCAACGCCAGCCGGTTGGCCGGCGCCCGCCCCACGGCAGTTCGTTCGACGTGGCCCGTGAGCCGGTAACCGGCCCGCGGCACGGTCTGGATTTCAATATCCTCGACCTCGGCCAGGGCTCGACGCAGCTTGCCGATCGCCGTCGACAGCGTATGCTCCACGGTTACCCGGCCTTCCCAGACTTCCGCGACAATCTCCTCGCGGCTGACCACCTCGCCGGCATGACGCAGGAGCAGGACCAGCAACCTGGATGGTTTGGGCTCGAGTCTGACCGCGCGCCCGGAAACGGTCAGTTCAAGCGTTGACTCATCGAAGCGAGCAGAACCGAATACCCAGCGATAAAGTGGCTTGTGACCCTGCATCCCTTGCGAACCCCGGGCAGCGATGACAGCTGGGCGCGAATGCGCCCGAGCGCTGAAATCGTGCCACAGTCGCCCGCAGGGCTCAAGCGAACCTCGGCAAGTCCATTTTCCGGTTGATGACGCGAATGCCTGTCAGGGCGTTAATTCGAACCGATCGGCAAACAAGGTATCGATCATCGGCGGCGGCTCGACCCACTCGCCGACCAGGATGCTGGTGTCGGCAACGCCCTGGTCGAGCTGTTCATTCAGGACGCGGGCCTTGAACGGGATTACGCTGCCCAGTGCCGGCGCGGTCGCTCCGGACCGAATGGTCGGCCCCAGAGAAACGACGCGGACCTCACCCGGCTGCATGACGCCGAGCAACCAGGTCACCGTGTTGCCGGCGCTGCATGAGGTGCCCTGGCAGGCGCCACCGGGGATGGCCGAGTTGCTGAGGACGGCGAGTTGCTGGG
>SKQS01000150.1 GCA_007118895.1 Wenzhouxiangella sp. | reverse complement strand
TCATGGGGCCAATCTCCCTGTTTGTATTGTTCGCGAAAACAAAACTTTACAGGAGGCCCCATGGCCTCTTCAAATCAGGCAGGCATCGTCAGGAATCTTGTTGCGAGATCCGGATAGACCCTTTTTTTGTCATCACTGCGCCCGCTCAACCTGAAGCAAAGAGCATAGCTACACTGGCCCGACTACTCACCGGTCAGGCGGAGCTGCCCGAGCAGGTGACGGTCGACCTTGATTGGGCGTGGACTGAACTGCTTAGAACCCATCCCGCTGATGAGGTTGGCATGGACTGGGCTTGCGCGCATTCGTTTGCTCTGGACGCAGAACGCATTTCCGTCACGATCGCCTTTGGCGAGGATAATTGCGAGCGGCTATCGCGGTATGTTGAGGCTGGAGAGGCAGAGTCGATGGATAGTCTCGCAAACAGGACCAATCTGACGCTTGAAAGATTGTTAGACCAAGAGGCCTCGATTGCGAGAACTGGATTATCGGCCCCTATGTTTAGGATCAAGCACATAGACCTGGAATAGGCTTGCCCTTGGGTATCCGATGTTTTGCAACAGGATTTTTCGATGACCCGGTCACGATTACCGCCCAGCCGCCCCGCCGGGCATCAAGTACGGCGATCAGCACGAACCACAGTGCTGCGCTACGAAGGCGTTTTGAATAAGAGAGGAATATCGTAGACAAAATGCCGGCGGTTTGGAAGCAGCAAGGTGGCTGGCCAGTGATAAAATCCGCATCAGTCCAACCCTCAGGCTGGCATGAGTACAGACCACTCCCATCGCGAAGAGATCGTCAATGCCCTGACCCATGGTCTGGGCGTGGTATTGAGCATTGGCGGCGGCGCCGTGCTGATCACCCTGGCGGCGATTCATGCCGGCGCCCGGGAAGTGGTCAGCGTTTCGATCTTCGTCGCCAGCCTGGTGCTTCTCTACACCGCCTCGACGCTGTACCACGCCATTGCCCATCCACAGCTGAAAGCGCGTCTAAAAGTACTCGATCACTGCGCGATCTTCCTGCTGATCGCCGGCACCTACACCCCGTTCACCGTCGCCGCGCTCAAGGGCGGCCTTGGCTGGACGCTGTTTGGCTTGGTCTGGGGTCTGGCGGTCATCGGCATCGTGTTCAAGCTGTTCTTTACCGGTCGCTTCCGGCTTTTGTCCACGGCGACCTATGTCGGCATGGGCTGGCTGGCGCTGGTTGCCTTCGTGCCGCTGGCCGCGGCGCTGACCCCCACCGCGCTGACCTGGTTGATCATCGGCGGAGTGCTCTACACCACCGGCACGATCTTCTACCACAACCGGCGCATTCCCCACTCGCACGGAATCTGGCACCTATTCGTGCTGGCAGGCTCGATCGCTCATTTCACTGCCGTCACCGCCCAGGTACTGTCCTGACTCCGTCGCCTGTCGGGACGTAGAAACAGTCAGCCTCGCAGACCCGGTAATCAACACCGCCGGTAAAAGCGCCAAAGGCTGGCAGCACCAGGTGATCGCCGTGTCGCACGAAGGCCGGCACACGCAGGCGCTGGTGTCTTCTGATCAGCTGCAGACGGGGGTGCAGGTGGCCCGACAGGCCGGGACCGACATCGCCTGCAGCCTGCTCATGACTCAACAGCAGGCCGTCGATCCGATGCGCGTCGGCATGAGCCTGCATGTCCCAACGCGCCAGCCAGGCATCGAGTTGACGATCGTGGTTGCCGATGATCAGCTCAAGGCTCAGCTCGGGCCAGCCACGCCGCCAGTTGGCGATCCGTTCCGGCCACTGCTCGCCTGGCTCGGGCGGGGCATGCACCCAGTCGCCGAGAATGATCAGGGCTGTTGCGCTGGTCGCTGTGATCAGCGCTCCAAGCCGGTCCAGCTCCCGTTCCAGTACGCTGGCAGGCACGGCGATGCCGTGGCGTCGAAAAACCTGGTCCTTGCCCAGGTGAACATCGGCCAGCAGCAGGGCCCGTCGGTCCGGCCACCACACGGCGCGTTCTGCCAGCAGCATGAGCTCGGTGGACCCAAGCTGGATCGGCAGTCCGCTGACGGACATCAACCCGCCCTTCTCCGCGGCTCGAGACTGTCGAGCATTCTTGCCAGGCGACGGTCCCAGCTTTCACTGGACAGCTGACTGCGCAGCCGGTCGGCCCACAGCGGGAAGGCCAGCGGGCTCAATCGCTCGATGCGCCTGATACAGATTCGGCATTCGGACAGGCGTTTTAGCGCATTCTCGAGCCGAACGAAATCAAGCTCGGCTTCCAGCACTTCGCGTCTGGCCTGGTCGAGCAGGAGATTGGCCGGATCGTGCTCGCTCAGCATGTCGAACATCAGCGCACTGGAGGCCTGGATCTGCCGCAGCTGCCGCGACCGGCCGGGGTAGCCGGTGAAAACCAGACCGGCGATTCGGGCGATGTCGCGAAAGCGCTGGCGCGCCATGGCCGAGGCATTGAGGCTGGCCAGCAAATCCTCCAGCAGGTTTCGTGTGCTCAGCAGGCTGCCCAGGCTGGCCGGGTTGATCAAGACCGGTTTATCGCCGACCAGCTCGATGCCGTAATCGTTGACGGTCAGCGAGAAGCTGGCCGGCGCCTGGCGGGCCAGCCGCCAGGCCAGCAGGGTGGCCAGGCCTTCATGAGCCAGCCGGCCGGCAAAGGGATAGAGAAACAGGTGATGCCCCTCGCGGCTTGTCAGCTGTTCGACCAGCAGCCGATCGCGGCGTGGCAGCCCCGAGCGATCCTGCTGAATGTCCAGCAGCGGCTTGAGCGCGATAAGTTCTTCCGGCAGACCCGCCTGGTCAGTCTCGGCCTGCTCAAGGAGCGCGAGCATGGCATCGGCCAGCAGCGTTGACAGCGGCATCCGGCTGCCGGCCCAGCGCGGCACGCTGGCCTTGCTGCCACCGGCATTGCGCACATACACAGTCAGGTCGCGCACCCGCACCACCTCCAGCCGGTGGCCGGCAAACAGAAAGGCCTCGCCGGGCTTGAGCCGATTGATGAAGCGTTCCTCGATATGGCCCAGCACCCCGCCCCGCTGGCGCTTGACGGTCATGGTGCCGTCAGCGCTGATCGTGCCAACCGACATCCGGTGCAGCCGGGCAACGCGACGGTCGGTCACCCGATACCAATCGCCGACGCGAACCACGCGCCGGAATCTCGGGTAGGCAGAAAGCGCAGTTCCTCCGCGAGTGATGAACTCCAGCAGCCATTGCCACTGACAATTATCCAGCCTGGCGTAGGCATCGGTGTCGCGCAGCTCGGCCAGGGCTTGACCAGCCTGAAACCCGCTGCCCAGTGCACGGGTAACCAGGTACTGGGCGGCCACGTCCAGGGCCAGACGGATCGGCTCACGGGTCTCGACCCGACCGGCTGCCACCTGCCGGCGCGCCGCGGCGATCTCGATGATTTCCAGCGCATGGGTGGGCACACACAGCACCCGGCAGCCCTGCCCCGGACGATGCCCGGCGCGACCGGCGCGCTGGATCAGCCGGGCAATGCCCTTGGGGCTGCCGATCTGCACGACCTGGTCTACCGGCGAGAAATCCACCCCCAGATCGAGGCTGGAGGTCGCGACCACGCAGCGCAGCCGGCCGTCGGACAAGCCCTGCTCGACCTCGGCGCGCTGTGCTGCCGCCAGTGAACCGTGATGCAGCGCCACCCGCTCCGGCCACGGCGCCACCGACTGCAGCGCCTGGTGCCACCGCTCGGCCTGGGAACGGGTGTTGGTAAACACCAGGGTGGCTTCATGTTCGGCAATGGCGGCCACCAGCCCCTGAAGCTGGGACAGACCCACTCGACCGGCCCAGGGGAAGCGCTCGACTTCGGTCGGCATCAGGGTCTCGACAGAAACCGGTCGGGCGATGTCACCAGCAATAAGACAGCCGGAACGCCCCGGACCCAGCAGCACCGCCATGGCCTGATCGACGTTGCCCAGGGTTGCCGACAGGCCCCAGATCTTCAAGCTCGGGTTAAGCGCACGCAACCTGGACAACGCCAGCTGCAGCAGCACCCCCCGCTTGCTGCCCAGAAGCTCGTGCCATTCATCGACATAGACCGTATCCAGCCGATTCAGCCGGGCTTCCTGGCGGGCATGGGAGAGCATCAGTGATAGCGACTCCGGCGTGGTCACCAGCCCGGCTGGCGGCTGGCGGTCCAGGCGCTGGCGCGTGGCGGTGGACGTATCGCCGGTGCGCAGATGCATGCGCCAGTCGGCATTCAGCCACTCAAGCGGACGATTGAGGCTTGCGCAGCTGTCGGCCGCCAGCGCCTTCAGCGGCGTGATCCACAGGTAGCTCAGCGGCGGCGGGATGTCTTTGCCATGATGGTTGACCGCCCCACCCCAGGCTGCGAGGGTCTTGCCGGTGCCGGTCGGAGCGTGTATCAGCCCGCTTTCGCCCCTGGCCTGAGCCGCCCAGGCGCGGCGCTGGAAGTCCTGCACCAACCAGCCGCGTGCTGCCAGGAAGTCGCCTATCATGCCAAAAGCGCCTTAAGATCGGCCAGGTGATCGGCGTCGGCCAAGCCGAGATCCTCCCGCCAGCGCTTGATGCGCGGAAACCTCAGCGCGATTCCGGACTTGTGTCGGGATGACTCGGCGATCCCCTCGAAGGCCAGCTCGAAGACATGCCGCGGGTGGACTGCCCTGACCGGCCCGAAACGCTCGGTGGTGTTGGCTCGGATCCAGCGGTCCAGGCGCTCGATCTCGGTCTGGCTGAGTCCGGAATAGGCCTTGGCCACCGGCACCAGCGACTCCTGGTGATGTACGGCGAAGGTGTAGTCGGTCAAAAGTCCCGCGCGGCGACCGTGTCCCGGCTGGGCATAGATCAGCACCCCGTCGAAGGTATGCGGCTCGATTTTCCATTTCCACCATGCGCCGCGCCTACGCCCGGTGCGGTAGGGGCTGTCTGAGCGCTTGATCATCAGCCCCTCCACCCCGCGTTGTCGCGACTGGGCGCGCCATTCGGTAACCTGGTCCCAGTTTTCCACTGCCAGCGTCGGCTCCAGCCTCAGCGCCGCCGGGGCATCGGCCAGCAGCCGGACCAGAAGCTCGCGCCGCCGGCTCAGCGGCTGGCGACGGATGTCTTCTCCCAAGTATTCGAGCAGGTCATAGGCAATCAGCACAACCGGTATGTCCCTGAGTGTGCGCGGACCGGGCCGGCGCCGGCCAATGCGCCGCTGCAGGCGGGCAAAAGGCAGCACCTGCTCGTCACGCCAGGCCACCAGCTCACCGTCAATCACCGTTCCCGAGGGCAAGTTTCGCGCTGCCTGCTCGATTTCCGGAAAGCGCCCGTCCATCCGATCCTCCCCGCGCGACCACAGCCAGCTCTGGCCGTCTCGTCGGATCAGCTGGGCGCGGATGCCATCCCACTTCCACTCGATCTGAAAGTCCATTGGCTCGCCCAGGCT
>SKQS01000056.1 GCA_007118895.1 Wenzhouxiangella sp. | reverse complement strand
ATCTTCGCTTCCTTGTAGATCACGTGCTTGCGCACTACCGGATCGTACTTCTTGAACTCCAGCTTGTGCGGGGTGTTCTTCTTGTTCTTGTCGGTGGTGTAGAAGTGACCGGTGCCGGCTGAGGATGTCAGCCTGATCTTGTCTCGCGAACCGCCTGCCATGGTATTGCTCCTTTAAATCCGTTCGCCACGCGAGCGCAGGTCGGACAGGACCTGGTCGATGCCGTTCTTGTCGATGATACGAAGCCCCTTGGTGGAAACCCTGAGCTTGACCCAGCGGTTCTCGCTTTCCACCCAGAAGCGGTGGGTATGCAGATTGGGCAGCGAGCGCTTTTTGGTCTTGTTGTTGGCGTGGGAGACGTTGTTTCCCACCAGCGGGCGCTTGCCGGTGACCTGGCAGACTCTGGACATGACGAAGATTCCGATCAAGTTGAAAACTAGCCCGCCTTTATACCTCAAAACCGAACGCCGGGCAAGCAATTTGTCCGCCTTGGTGCCCAAAGCGGTAATGTCCCCTTGCTGCCGAGGCACTCATGACAGAACCTCGGTATTCACCACAGAGGCACAAAGGCCGCAGAGAAAGGTCAAAAAAACCAAGTCTGTTCTCGGTGGCCTCAGTGTCTCTGTGGTCTGCACATTTCACCGCAGCTGGCCCGGCAACGGATCCGAAGGCTCTGCGCTGCCAGCTACCGGATCGCGGCGAAGGCGGCAAAGTTCAGGCACTGGAACCAGTCGATAACCTGGCTGAAGCCGGCTGCGTGCAGGCGATGATGGTGAAGCTCGCGGGTTTCCGGCACCAACACGTTTTCCAGCGCCTGACGCTTGCGGGCGATTTCCAGGTCGCTGTAGCCCTGGCTGCGCTTGAAGTCATGATGGTGGGTATCCAGCCAGCGCTGGCTGGCCTCGGGCTCGAAAGCCAGTTTCTCTGCCAGCAGCAGCACCCCGCCGGGTTTGATTCCATCGGCAATTCGCCCAAGCAGCCCGGCGCGCTGATCGCGGGCGATGAACTGCAGGGTGAAGTACATCATGACCAGGCTGGCGTCAGTGATCTCGGTTTCCAGGATGTCGGCCTGGATGACCTTGACCGGCACCCGAGAATTGTCCGCAGCAAGCTGCTCGCGACAGCGCCCGACCATGTGTGGCGAGCTGTCGACGGCTATGATCTCGACATCGCTGGCCTGCACTGCGCGCCGTGCTGCCACGGTGGCCGCACCCAGCGAGCAACCCAGGTCGTAGATGCGCGAACCGGGGGTGACGGCACGAGTGACGATCAGCGGCGTCAGCTCCAGCAACAGGCGATAGCCGGGTACGGATCGGGAGATCATGTCGGGGAAAACCCGCGCAACCTCGGCATTGAAAGCGAACGGCCGGCTGCCGTCTTGCTCCGTGAACAGCTGGTCGCGATCGTTCATTGTCAAGTTTCGGGCGCGGCCAGCGCCAGCACCGCCGGTGCAATCTGCCCGGTCAGGTCAATATCGGCCTCGGCGGCATTGACGCTGTTGGTGCAGACCACCCGTTCGATACCAGCCCCATTCAGCGTCTCTCGCGCCTGGTCACCAAACAGGCCGTGCACGGCGATGACCACCGGGCGCGCCAGGCCCGCCTGACGAAGATGCCTCGTTGCCTCGGCCATGGTGGTGCCGGAGGAGAGTATGTCGTCGATCAGCACCGGGGTGTGCTGCTCCAGGCCAGACAGCTCAGGCAGGCGCATGGTGACCTCTCGGTCGCCATGGCGGGTCTTGGTGATTACCCGCCATGGCAGATCATGGCGTTCGGCGACGGCCGCCACCCACTGCTCGCTTTCACCATCGGGACCGATCAGCACCGGTTGCCGGACATGTTCGGCGACCCAGTCGGCCAGCGCCGGCGCGGCCTGCACCACGCGCGAATTCAGGCTGTAGATCTCGTCCAGGCTGGCATAGCGGTGCAGATGCGGATCGACCGTGACCAGCCAGTCGAAGTGCGCCGACAGCCAGCGCGCGAAGGTCCGCGAGGTCAGCGCCTCACCGGGCCGAAACCGCTGGTCCTGGCGCATGTAGGCCAGGTAGGGTGCGACCAGCCCGACCCGGGCTGCGCCCAGGTCGCGCGCCAGGTCGGCAGCAAACAGCAGGGCCGGTACCTGATCGTCAGGCCGTGCCAGGCTGGCGACCAGGATGACGCTGGCATCTTTCGGGTCGGCGTGCAGCCGCAGGTAGCTCTCGCCATCGGGAAATCGCCGATGCTCCAGCGCTGCCGGCTCGAGCCCCAGCCTCCGGGCCAGCCGCTCGGTTCGGTCTTCGTTGCCGGGCAGGCCGGCAATCATCAATTGGGCAGTGTGGACCATCAGCACTGCTCCCCGATCTCATCCAGCACGATGATGTCGCCGTTGCTGCCGGAATACTCCCGGGCATAGTTCAGTTCGCCGGCCGTTTCGGCATGGATGGTGTAGATCGGCTGACCGACCTCGACCGCCTCATCCAGGTGAACATGCAGCCTGACCCCGGCGGCGCGCGCGGCCGGCGCCCCGGCCAGCTTGGCAATCCGGCCCAGTCGGCGGTTGTCGATGGCCTTGACCGACCCGGAACGGGTAGCGGTGACAACATGGGTGCGCCCGGCCTGCGGCGGCTGGCGCATGCCGCCCTGAGCCTCGCAGATGGCGCGAAACTTGGCTGCGGCCCGACCGCTGTCCAGCGTTTCGGTGGCCATCTGCTTGCCTGCGCCGGGCTCGGCTGCGCCGACCAGCTCCAGCAGTTCTGCCGCCAGCGCAATGGCACGACTGCGCAGATCCAGCGGCTGGCGCGAGGAGTTGTCCAGCACCGCGAGTATATCCTCGGCCTCCAGTGCCGGTCCGATACCGTGGCCGACCGGTTGACGACCGTCGGTGAGCAGGATGCGGGTGTCCAGATCAAAAGCCCCGGCCACAATCTCAAGCCGCCTGGCCAGGTGTCGACCGGCCTCTTCGGAACGGACCTTGGCGGTCGGGCCGATCGGCAGGTCCAGCACCAGGTGAGAGCTGCCGGCGGCAATCTTCTTTGACATTACCGAGGCAACCAGCTGGGCCTCGGCATCCAGGTCCATGACCCGGGCGACGCGAATCAGCATGTCGTCAACCGGGCTCAGCCGTACCGCTCCGCCCCAGGCCACGCAGCCGCCCTCGCGTTCGACCACCCGGCGCATCGCGGCCAGGTCCAGATCGACCGGCGCCAGGGTTTCCATGGTGTCGGCGGTGCCGGCCGGGGAGGTGATGGCGCGCGAGGAAGTCTTGGGCATCCAGATCCCGCAAGCGGTGACGATGGCCACCACCAGCGGCGTGGTGCGGTTACCGGGCAACCCGCCAACACAGTGCTTGTCGGCAATCACTGGGCGATCCCATTGCAGTCTTTCGCCGGCATCGATCATCGCCTCGGTCAGCGAGATAAGCTCATCGTCATCGAGGTCCTTCGTGGCCATGGCGGTCAGCAGCATTGCCAGATGGATATCGGCGTACCGGCCGGCGGCAATGTCCCTGATGATGGCGTGCAGGTCGCCGTGTTCGAAGCGACGGCCGAACACCCGGCCACGCACCCAGCCCAGCGAGTCCAGTGGCTGGGGATGGCTGATATGGATCAGGTCGCCTTCATTGACCTCCAGGCGGTTCCAGGCGGCTTCCGACAGCGCCGCTTCATGCTCGTCGAGCAGGTCGGACTCGAGCTGGTACAGGGTGGCGATAACACTATGGTCGCGGTGGGCCAGGCGCACCCGGGCATGGGCGGCGAAACCCTCTGACCGGCACACCGGGCTGTTTCTGTGGGTGATGATGACCGGCTGGTCGTGGGTATCCAGGGCAATGCGTCGGACCCGCAGATTGTTGCCTTGATGGTTGTTGTTGTCGTTAGGGCTGTCTGGCATGAATTGCTAAAGCTCGTAGGACTGGTTCATTTCCGGCACTTCGCAATGCCAGCCCAGCTTGTCGGTAATCCTGCGCCGGAGCGCGTCGGAGGCAGCTGGCTCACCATGAACGATGAAGGTCTTTCGCGGCGGGCGCTTGAAGTGGTTCAGCCAGGCAATGATCTCCTCGGCATCGGCATGGGCTGACAGCATGTCCAGATTGGCTACGGTAGCCCTGACCGGCCAATCCTGGCCGTGAATGCGGATGCTCTCGGCACCGGCGACCATGTCCGCCCCGCGGGTGCCGGGCGCCTGGAAACCACTGAAGAGAATCGTATGGCGGTCGTCGGTAGCGTAAACCTTGAGGTGATGCAGTACCCTGCCACCGGTAGCCATGCCGCTGCCGGCGATGATGATCTTGGGCATCGGGTCGTGGTCGAGCTGGCGTGAGTCCTCGGGATCGTGGACATAGCGTGGCAGCGCGCAGGCCCGCTCGGCCTGCTCGATGGTCAGCCGGTGGTCTTCAGGGTTGTCGGCAAAGACTTCCGTTGCGTTGATGGCCAACGGGCTGTCGAGAAAAACTGGCACCCGCGGAATCCGCTGGCTGCTGATCAGTCGTTCCAGATGATGGAGCAGCAGCTGGGTTCTGCCGACGGCAAAGGCCGGGATGATCACCGTGCCACCACGGGCAACCGTTGTCCGGATGACCTCGGCCAGCGCCTGTTCCGGGTCGCTGCGATCACGACGCCGATCGCCATAGGTAGATTCAAGCACCAGGTAATCGGCCTGTTCGATCGGCTCCGGCGCCATCATGGTGGCGCTGTCGCCATGCCCCAGGTCGCCGCTGAAAACGATCGTGCGACCGCCCAGTCGAGCTTCGACAGTGGCCGCACCGGGAATGTGGCCGGCGCGGCGAAAATAAAGCTCCAGGCCCTGGCGCGTGCGGTGCCGGCGGTGAAAGTTGACCCGCTCGAACAGCTTCAGGCTGGCCTCCGCCTCGGCCTGGGTGTACAGCGGTCGGGCCGGATGGTGGCGGCTGGTGCCGTGACGATTGGCAAACGCCGCGTCCTTTTCCTGGATGAATCCACTGTCGGGCAAAAGGTAGCGACACAGCGCACGGGTGCTCGGGGTGGCCAGCACCGGGCCGCGAAAACCTTCGCGGATCAGCACCGGCAACCAGCCGGAATGATCGAGGTGGGCATGGGTAAGGACAACGGCGCGAATGGACCTGGCCGGCACCGGCAGCGACTTCCAGTTACGCAGCCTGAGCTGCTTGTAGCCCTGGAACAGCCCGCAGTCGATCAGAAACGGCACCCGCCCGTATTGCAACAGGAAACGGGAACCGGTCACCGTGCCGACGGCGCCGAAAAATCGCAGAGTCAGTTTCTTTTTCACGATGCAGATAGGTTAACCCGGCTATTGCATAAATGTACGGATGCGGGAGCCCGGAGAATAGTGTTTCCGGGGCGTGGCGCGGAGTTTTTTCAACCGGAGCATAGTTCACACTATGTGAGGATTGAAAAAGCGAGCACGCGCCCCGGAAACACGCGCAACGGCTCCACTCCAGGGCTTCT
>SKQS01000121.1 GCA_007118895.1 Wenzhouxiangella sp. | reverse complement strand
GGCGTCCAGTCGCTGAACGCCTGCAGGGTCCAGCTCTGGTAGTCGACCTCCTGGGTCCAGAATCTCGAAGTCAAATCGAACGCAGTACGGGTACGGGAGAATCTGTTCTCGAAACCATCGGAGGCCGTGTAGCGAAGGCTGGCGCGATGCTGGTCGGAAATGTTCCAGTCGACCTTGGCAATCCAGTTTTCCTGCTCCGAACGCGACTGCGGCGCCGAGCTGTCGCCAGGATTGAAACCGAAGCCCTGGGCAATGGAAATGATCTCGTCCATCTCGGCCGGGCTCAGATTGAAGATGGTCTGGGATCCGCTGCCGGCCAGGCCGACCAGGTCGCCGGAGACATCGTCGATACGTGAGTTTTCGTAGCCGACGAAGAAAAACAGCTGATCCTGGATGATCGGGCCGCTGAAATAGGCACCATAGGTCCAGTCTTCGAAATCCGGGAAGTTTCCGCGGATCATGCTTTCATCCCGGTAATTGCCGTAGACCCGGCCGCTGAACTCGTTGCCGCCGCTCTTGGTCACCGAATTGACGATGGCGCCGGTGCCGCCGCTCTGGGTGACATCGTAGGGACTGATGCGCACCGAGATCTGCTCCAGCCAGTCGATCGCGATCGGCTGGCGGATCGACGGCTGCGCGTCGGCATTGAGCCCGAAGGCGTCGTTCGCCGAAACGCCGTCAATCTGGATATTGTTCATGCGGTTGTGACCACCGCCGACCGAAATTTCGTTGCGACCGCGGTCAACCACGGTCGCCCGCGGATCGAGCCGGATATAGTCATTGATCGAACGGCTGATCGAGGCGAAATTGTCGATCCGGTCGGTGCCAATGACACTGCCTGTGCCCATGTTGTCGGGCTGGAACAGCTCGGAGATCGGCTGGGCGACCACCATGACCCGATCCAGCTCGGCCACCGAGACGATCTGGAAGTTCAGTGTCTCGGTCTCGCCAAGACGCAGGAACACCTCCTCGATGGTCTGCGGCTCGAAACCTTCGCGAGAGGCAGTGATGCGGTACGGCCCGCCAACGCGCAGGTTCTGCGCCGCATAGCGACCCGAGCCCAGGGTGTCGGTAAAGCGCGTGGTGCCGCTGGGCTCATGGACAATTTCGATGGTTGCCCCAGCCAGCGGGCGGCCATCCTGGTCGACCACCTGTCCGGTCAGGTTCGAGGTCACCTGCTGGGCAAGCGCCGGCGCGGCCACCAGCACCAGGGCCACAGCGAATATCAGGCGTTTACAGGATTTCATTTGAAAAGCTCTCCAGTCCTTTCGATCAAGAATCAAGGATGCTCGGGGCAACCCGGCACCACGACATGCTCTCGTTTTCGAGCAGAATTCTACCAGTGCTTTATTACGGAAATTTAACGTGTCTCCGAGAAAGACCGGCGGCCGGTCACAGGTTAAAACTTCTCGCTGGTACTTGATTGCGGGCGGGAAAATTCATTACAATGCCGGGCTTGCATTTCGGGGTGTAGCTCAGCCTGGTAGAGCACTGTCTTCGGGAGGCAGGGGCCGGAGGTTCAAATCCTCTCACCCCGACCAGGTTTCAAAGCCAAAAAGCCAGCCATCAGGTTGGCTTTTTTCTTTTCCAGATCAGCACCTTATAGACGCCCCAGGGGTGTCGAGTCTACTCCAAACGACCGCCGTCTTGCGTTGCTTTTCTGCCACAAAACGGCTCTGTGCCCACGCTGTGCCCAGACCATCCTTTCCACAAATTGAAATCGATCGAATGCTCAGGAGTCATTGCGAAGGTCAGCGATGATTCCTCGCGCAAGACGTCCGCCTGCTCGCCGTTCTCGGTTATGGTACGCATCAGCTCGTGCACTGGTCCGGACAGAAGCTCCTACCAACGCCGGCTGACGGCTCCATAGCCCGTGTGACCGCCACTGACGAGGTGCGTCTCGAGTTCGGTTCAAGGTGCGCGTAGTGAGGACGGCCGACCTGCGCCAGGGCCAAGCTCAGCCAGATCTGCACTTAGTTCGTCTGGGAATCAGCAATCGGGCGAGTCCGAATGCGCCCTTCTCTCGCCGAAAACCATCATGGACAGCGAACCTGCGGCTGCAGGTTCAGTCGCCGGATCCGGTGAGCAAATCCGCGATCATCACAGCTGGCAACGGCTTGGCAATGCCCGCTTCGCGCCCAGTGCAACGCATCGGCGGAGTCAGCAAGCTTGCTGGGTCAAAATCCGACAGCCGCCGGGGCTCCTCGGTCGCAGCCGGCCGGAACATGCCGAACCCCTCCTCCACTGTGGAAGCAGCCACCGGCCGTCGAATGACCAAGCGAATCCCGTCACCATCATCGACAAACCGCACTTCAGTACCCGGGACCAAACCGTAGCGCCGATGAATCGCTGCCGGGATGACAACCTGGCCCTTCTCTGTCAATGTCGCCATCAGTGCTGATTCCTTTTTCAACTGAGTTCGATTACGCCTTTTCGCTTACCTGGTAAGCGACTCGCGGAGATCGGTGCTTCTAGCTTCGTCATCGGCTGTGATCTTCGCCTCGCTGATTCCATCACAGCCTGACTTATTCGACGTTGTCATTTACGACGCCTTCGTCCTCTATCCAGCGCCCTTGCGATATTGAATGCTTCGCTTGGCAACCGCCGGACTGTTTGCGGCCCGCTGGACATCGGGAAATGGGGCGCCTACAGTTGGGGCATTCTGCTTCGGGTCCAGACTCCAAGACTCCATCGCCGTATCTGCAAACCCGAAGGCTTGACCGAACAGCAATAGAGGCTCCCTTGATGTCGTTTTCAGCGTTTCGGTTCATCGCCGCCCTGAGTCTTGTGAGCGCCCTATCTTTTGCCGTTGCGCACGAGCTGCCGCTCTCGGCCCAGGAGTCCGACCCGCGCGTGATGGGTTGGATGCAGGGGTTTCCACCGCCGCCCGAGCGGCTGATCACCCAGCCGGATTCGGTCTTCTTCAGCTTTCCGCGCCTACGTTGGTCGGTCTGCCATCTGCGGCAGTTCCTGCCCACGGTGCAAGTCAGCCGCGGCCTCGGCGCGCCCGTGCCGCTGGACTACCTGCCCCCGGCTGCCTTCGTGGAGATGCGCGGGTCCATCGATGCGCTGAGCTTCCGCCCCATCGGCGCCGAGGAGGAGATGACCTGGGAGACCTCCCTCCACGCCAACTACACCGACGGCATCCTGATCCTGCACCGCGGCCGCGTGGTCTATGAGCGCTATTTCGGCTGCCTGGCCGAGGATGGCCAGCACGCTGCCATGTCCATGACC
Organism: Wenzhouxiangella sp.; assembly: GCA_007118895.1. Taxonomy (GTDB): domain Bacteria; phylum Pseudomonadota; class Gammaproteobacteria; order Xanthomonadales; family Wenzhouxiangellaceae; genus SKQS01. Next base: position 2,203 of record SKQS01000121.1, on the reverse strand, counting down.
AAGTCGGTCACCGGGCTTCTGGCCGAGATCCTGATGGTCGAAGGCGCGCTGGACGAGACCGCCATTGTGGTCGACATTATCCCCGAGATCGCCGGCAGCGCCTTTGCCGACGCCACCGTCCGACAGGTGATGGACATGACCACGGGCGTGGCCTTTTCCGAGGATTACGCCGACCCCGACGCTGACATCTGGCGCTATTCGGCCGCCGCGAGCCCGTTTCCAAGACCAGAGGGCCACGAGGGCCCCGATGGCTACTGGGAGTATCTGATGCAGGTGCGCCACGAGCGCGCGCATGGCGAAGCCTTCCATTACCGCACGATCAATTCCGACATGCTGGGCTGGGTCATCGCGCGCACCGCGCAGCGCTCGGTGGCGGAGCTGGCATCCGAGCGCTTGTGGCGCCGCATGGGCGCCGAGCAGGATGCCTACATGGCCGTGGACGGCCGGGGCGTGCCCTTTGCCGGGGGTGGGCTCAGTCTAGGTTTGAGAGACCTCGCGCGAATCGGCCTTCTGATGCTGAACAAAGGAGAGATCCACGGCGAGCGGCTGTTCCCTGCCGAGGTCGTGGAGCGCATCCGCGCCGGCGGTGATCCCGCGAAGTTCTCGGGCTACCTCACGATCCCGAACGGCAGCTACACCAGCCAGTGGTGGGTGTTCCGCAACGACCACGGCGCCTTCGCTGCCCGTGGCGTGCACGGCCAGACCATCTATGTTGACCCCACCGCCGAGATGGTGCTGGTGCGCTTCGCCTCCTTCCCGCACCCGCAGAACGCCCTGATTGATCCCACCTCGCTGCCGGCCTTCCAGGCGGTTGCGGAGTTCCTGATGGCGCAGGACTGAGCACCGGGCAAGGACGGGTTCCAGCCACGACCGGTCTTGCCTTGCCAGGCCAGCACCATCCACCCATACGCGATGGGCGTCACCGCGCCGCCCCTTGCGGCTCGATGAATCTTGTTAATCCCGCAAGATCCGCGCCTTTTCCAGATAGGCCCGGCCGTGCGTACGTGCACCTTCGTAATCGGCGGTTTCCGTGGCGACATGAAGGTCTTCCAGCATGTCGGCCAGCTCGGCCAATTCGCTGCGAGTTTTTTCCAGCGAGTTTTCCAGGGTGTAGGTCAGTTCATGAATGGCGACCAGATCATGAATGTCCAGTTCTTCCTTGGCCAGCAATTCCGCGACTTTCGCGTTGTACTCACTGAAATACTCCAGGGCCTGACTCAGGGTTTCCGGGCTTTTGCCATGGAAGTGATCAGGTCGATCCTGCGCCATGGCTGGCATCAGCGCCATGGCGGCAAGAGCGAACAGCAGGGTGATCTTGGCTTTCATTGGAATGGTCCGATGGGGTGTGATTTCATTCTGCCAAAGGCGAGGGAAGATCGAAAGTTGCGCAACGGTTCCATCATCGATCCTCCCTTCTCTTGCCTGGGTCTAGAGGTCAGCGATTGCACTCTCGACCACTGTCATCGCGCCGGGTTTGGCGATTGCGCGATTCATAGCCACGGCCGAAGTCGCCGGACAGGCGCTCCAGACGCGGTTCCCAGATGGAGCGCCTGATCGTCTTGTTTCTGGAGATCGGTCGCGGCCTGGCGCAAAACCGCGAGGGAGACATCGATCTCGGCAGCTGGCTGGCATCGTTTGCAAAAGAAGCCGGGGCGGACGGACTGGTAATTGATCTGGACATCCGGAGTCCGAACACGAGCCCGTGTTCGAACCGTTCTATCGCCTGGAAGGCTCGCGCAATCAGGAGACCGGCGGCAGCGGCCTGGGCCTGGCCATCGCCCGTCAGCCCGCGGCCAACAGCTGGACCCTGTCGATCCGCCGGCGCGAGGACGGCGGCACAGAAGCGCAATTGATTTGCAAAACTATAAACGCGGAACGCCTCAGGAGGGCTGGGATGACCCGGGCCTTGTTGAACGACGGCAAACCAGCAGGCGGTAGAAGATGGCGACCGTCATGCTCGTCGGAAGCCAACAGCGGCGTTATCACTGGGCAGTCGACGAGAGGCAGCCGTCTTGGTGGCTCAGAACTGCAGTGCCTTCAGTTTGCCGTCAAGCTGAGAGCGGTTCATTGCTTTGGCGGAATTGGAGGTACAGGGCTCGGCGCTGCTCCGGCGTCATGACGAAGGTCAGCGGTGATTCCTTGCGCAAAACGTCCGCCTGCTCGCCGTCCTCGGTCATGGAACGCAGCAGCTCGTGCAGTGGCC
>SKQS01000029.1 GCA_007118895.1 Wenzhouxiangella sp. | reverse complement strand
GCGACGATCCCAGGCTCGATGCACGCCAGGCCATCATCCTGGCCCTGAGCCGCACCTGGCTGCCGATCACCCTGACCAGCCTGACCACCATCGCCGCCTTCATCGGGCTGTCGATTGGCGCCGACATGCAGCCGATTCGCGAGTTCGGTCTGTTTGCAGCCGTTGGCGTGGCCGCGGCATGGCTGCTGAGCCTGACCGTGCTGCCGGCCATTGTTGTGCTGACCGATCTCAAGCCGCGGCCAACGGCGCTTGCCGGCCCTGCCGGCGGCGGGGCGCTTGATCGTTTTCTGGGTGGCGTCACCGGCCTGTCGCTGCGCCGCCCGGTGACCACCACCCTGGGCGTTGCCGTCCTGGTCGGGGCCATGCTTGTCCTGGCGCTGGATGCGCGCTTCGACTACGAGCGCAAACGCTATTTCCAGCCGCATGATCCGGTTCGCCTGGCCGACCAGGCGATCAACCAGGCGCTGGGCGGCATCAGCTTTCTGGATGTGACGGTGATCGCGAACGAGCCGGGCGGCATCATGACAGTGGACTCGCTTAACGCCATTGCCGAGCTGCGCCAGCGCATGGCCCAGCTGCCGCAGGTGGTGCGGGTTGCCGCGATCGACCAGTCGATCGCCAAGATGCACGAGGTGCTGACCGATGCCGAGCCGGGCACGCTGCCCGATCGTGCGCTGGCTCCAGCCCAGTACATGTTTCTCTACGAGGCCTCCAGCGAGCCGGAGGACTTTCGCCACGAGGTGGACTACGACCACCATCGCGCCCTGGTACGGGCGCAGCTGGCGACCGATCGTTACTCCACCACCCGGCCGGTGGTACGCGACCTGGAGCGGCTGGTGGCAGCTTGGTCTGCCGAGACCGGGCTGGAGGCCGCCGTTAGCGGCCGGGTGGCGGTCAACGAAGGCTGGATGAGCCGGCTGGCCGAACGTCATTTCGTCGGACTGGGCCTGGCCGCGCTGATGGTGTTCCTGGTATCCATCATTGCCTTTCGGGCGATTGGTCCTGCGCTGCTGGCAATGGTGCCGGTGGCCATTGGCGTGCTGTTCGTCTACGCCACCATGGGCCTGCTCAACGTGGATATTGCCCCTGCCACCTCGATGACCGCGGCCATTGCCACCGGCCTGGGAGTGGATTTCGGCATTCATCTGATCGCCCATGTCCGCAGCCGGCTGCGTGCCGGCGCCAGCCTGGAAGAGGCCTTGTCCGGTCACTACCTGCTGGTCGCCCGCGCCTGCTTCTTCTCAGCCATTGCCCTGGGCGTTGCCCTGGCGGTGATCTGCCTGAGCGGTGCGCCGCCGCTGCGCTGGTTCGGCCTGCTGGTCTCGGCCGGCGCCTTCGGAAGCCTGGTCGGCGCGCTGCTGATTCTGCCTGCTCTGCTGATTCTTGGTCGGCCGATGTTTGCCTGGAGACTGCGTCATGCCTGAGTTTCGCTTCGTTCTTGTCGCCCTGGTCCTTTGCCTGTTGCCTTGCAGCGTCGCCCTGGCCGGGCAGCCCGAGCCCAACGCCGAGGGCCAGGCGCTGGCCGAGCGCATTTATCATCGGCCGGCCAGTGCCGGTCGCGTCGGCACCATGCACTTTCGTCTGGTCAACCGGCGCGGCCGCAGCCGCGAGCGGGTGGCGCTGATGGCGCATTCGGAAATCGAGGGCACGACCCGGGTGGCGATCTTCTTCACCGCCCCGGCGGCGATCCAGAACACCGCCTTCTTGAGCCACGAGCACAAGGCCAGCGACGACGATACCTGGCTGTATCTGCCGGCGACCGAGCGGGTGCGTCGCCTGCCGATGTCCGAACGCAGCGATGCCTTCATGGGAACCGATCTGAGCTATGGCGACATTCGCGACAATTTCCGCTTCCCGCTGCAGTACTGGCATTTCCGCGCCGGCGGCAGCCACCACGACAACGGCCGTGAAATGCGCTCGCTGCACGGCTGGGCGCAAAGCGCCGAGCAGGCGCGCGATATGGGCTATGGCCGCTTCGAGGCGCTGGTCGACGAGACCAGCCTGTTCCCGCTGGAGATCGAATACTTCGACATTCACGACAAGCCGCTCAAGCGGGTCACGGTCAGCGAGATCGGGCTGGTCGGCGATGCGTGGACGGCGCTGCGCTTCGAGGTCGACAACCATCAAAGCGGTCACCGCACCGAAGTTCATTTCGAGAACATGCGCTACGTGCCGGAGCTGAGCGAGCGGGTGTTCCAGCCCGCGGCGCTGGCCGACGGTCTGCCGAGGATCCCCTGATGAAAAGCTCATCCAAGTTCGGTTCAGTCTCTCGACTTGAAGCCGCAGCGGGTGGCGCCCTGGCCCGGGCCTTGGCGATTGTTGTGGCAATCGTTATCGCGATTGTCATGGCAGTCCCGATGGCGCTGTTGCCGGCGATGCCTGCCGTCGCGGCTGTCGAGCGGGTGTCGCAGCGCAACGAGCTGACCTACTGGGTCGGCGTCGATGGCGAGGAGGGCAGGGTGGCGCTGTCCAGGCTCAGCCTGGCATCCAGCCTGCGTCTGCGGGCCGGAGAGCATTGGGACATCGACCTGGCCGGCCGGCTCGAAGGCGCCCATGACCGTACCGGGCTGGGCAGCGTTGATAGCTACTCTCCGGCCTCGCGTCCGTGGATTCGCCGTGACCAGATGCGGCTGGAGTTGGACCGAATGGTGCTCAGTCGCCGCTTCGGCGACAGCCGGATCAGCATCGGCAAGCAGACCGTGGCCTGGGGCGTGCTCGACGGCGTTCAGGTGACCGATCGCTTCGACCCGGTGCGGCGGCGCGATTTTGTGCTCACCGAGGTCAGACCCGAGCGCCTGGCGCGCTGGGGCGTGCGCTGGCGTCATGACGGCGAGCCGTTCAGGGCCGACCTGGCGGTGGCCTTTGACCCGACCGTCAATCAGCTGGCCCAGGTCGGCGATCGCTTCGAGCCACGCGCGCCCAGGCTGCGCGGGGGCCTGGACGTTGACCTGCCCGCGGTCGAGCTGGCCTATTCCGAGCGCGATCGTTATGTTCGCGATGCCACCTTCGGCCTGCGCCTGGGTCGCACCTTCGGCCGCGCCGATGCCAGCGTGCTGTTCCTGTCCGGCCCAGACCTGGAACCGCTGCTTCGCCTGGACGCCAGCGACCCGGCGCGCCCGGCAATAATCATCGACCACCCGCGGCGCCGCCTTTTCGGCGCCACGCTGGAGTTGCCGGAAGGCAGCCGGGTGTGGCGGGTGGAGCTTGCTCACCTGCCCGACCAGCCGGTCAACCTGTCTGGCCCGCAGCCGCTGGACAGCGAGCGCCGTGGCCGCTCACTGGCTGGTGTCGGCATGGACTGGAACGCACCCGACGGCTGGTTCGTCAACGCCCAGCTGGCGCTTGATCGCCTGCACGGCGGCGCGCAGGCCGTGCGACCGCGCACCGACCTGATCGCCACGCTCAGGGCGCAACGCGGTTTCCTCCACGACACCCTGAAGTTTCGCCAGGAACTGCTGTCCTCCTTGAGCGACGGCGATGGTGTGGTGCGTGCCGCGTTGGACTGGCAGGCCGGCGATCGCTTGCAGATGTCGGTCGGCGCCGACTGGCTGTACGGCAGCCGCGACGGTCTGTTTGGGCAGTACCGCGATCATTCACAGTTGTGGGTACAGATGCGCCTGAGTTTTTGACTGGCGGGCTGGTGGCAGTCGGCCTCGACAACAGGAGGGTGTTGATCGATTTGTGCACGCATTGCGGCTTGACGTTCACAGCAGCCGCTGTCCATACTTCGACTCATGTCGCCAGGACCATGGCGGCCTGCCTGTTGAAGCGGGATATCGATGACCGATCAGCCCATTACCCAACTGCTCTCAGCCGCCGCGCGCGGGGATCAGGCCGCCGATGCCCGGCTGATCGCGGCCGTGGTCCAGCGGCTGGAGCAGATCGCCGGGCGCGAGATGGCGGCCTGCAACAACGGCCGCGTCGACGGCCTGACCATGGAGCCGCGCATGCTGGCTCACGATGCCCTGCTGAAGATCCTCGAGCGTCCGCTGGAGTTCGAGAACCGGCGCCACTTCTTTGCCTATGCCACCAGTGTCATGGCCCGGGCCATGATCGACTACCAGCGACGCCGCCGGGCGCAGAAGCGCGGCGGTGATCAGATTCGCGTGACCTTGTCCGACGTCTCCGGGCAGGGCGACTTCGACCTGGCCGACGTGCCCAGGGTGCTCTCCGAGCTCGAGGCGCTGGATGCGCGCAAGGCCGAACTGGTCGGCCTGCGGGTGTTCTGGGGAGCGGGCATGAGCGAGATCGCCGAGATACTGCAGATTTCCGAATCCACCGCCGAACGCGACTGGCGATTTGCCCGCCGCTGGCTGGCCGCCCGCCTGGCCGACGGCGGCTCCGAAGTGCCGCCGGATGAGCATGAAGCTTCATGAGTGCTGAAGATCGGTTCCGTCGCCTCGAAGCGCTGTTTCATGAACTGGAAGAGCTGTCCGGCCCGGCACGCGAGCAACTGCTGGCCGAACTGGAGCAGACCGACCCGTCGTTGCACGCCGAGCTGATCGGGCTGCTGGCAGGCACCCGGGCTGAAGCGGCCCAGTTGATCGACGGACTGGCCGTTTCCAGTGGCACGGTGCTGGATGAGGCAGGCCGTGCGCCGGAGCAGATCGGGCCGTACCGGATCACGGGCCTGCTGGGCGAAGGCGGCATGGGCCGGGTGTTCGAGGCCGAGCAGACCGAGCCGGTCAAGCGTAAGGTGGCGTTGAAGCTGGCGCGGGCGGGCCTGGCCTCCGACACGGCGCGCGAGCGTTTTCTGGCCGAGCGCCAGGCGCTGGCGGTGCTCGATCATCCCAACATCGCCAAGGTGTTCGATGCCGGCAGTACCGAGACCGGGCAGCTGTGGTTTGCCATGGAGCGGGTCAATGGCGTTCCGATCACCGAGTGGGTGCGCTCGCGGCAGCTTGATCTCAAGGCGTTGATCGAGCTGTTTCTGCCGATCTGCGATGCGGTCCAGCATGCGCACCAGAAGGGCCTGATTCACCGCGACCTCAAGCCGTCCAACCTGCTGGTGGTCGACGACGGTGGCACCGGCCAGCCGCGGGTGATCGATTTCGGCATTGCCAAGGCCATCGACCAGCTCGACGGCGATCAGGCCTATGCCACCCGCCTCGGCGAGGCGGTGGGCACGCCGGAATACATGAGCCCGGAGCAGGCCAGCCTGGGCGAGATGGATATCGATACCCGCTCCGATGTATACGCCCTGGGGTTGGTGCTTTATCAGTTGCTGACCGGCCGGCTGCCGATTGATCCCGAGACGCTGGAAAGCGCCTCGTTTGGCGAGATTTGCCGGCGCGTGCGCGACGATGCAGTGACTGCGCCCAGTCGCCTGCCGGCCAGCCAGGATCTGACCATCGACACCCGCGCCCTGCGCGGCGACCTGGACCTGGTATTGCTCAAGGCGCTGGCCAAGGATCGCGAGCAGCGCTACGAATCGGCCGCGGCCCTGGCCGATGATCTGCGCCGTTTTCTGGCCCATCAGCCGGTGCTGGCCGCCCCGCCCAGCCTGGGCTATCGCACCGCCAAGTTCGTGCGCCGCAATCGCGTCGCCGTCGCTGCTGCCGCCGTCGTTGTATTGGCCCTGTTCGCCTCGACGGTTGTCGCCGGGCTGGGTCTGCTGGAAGCGCGCGAATCCGAGCGCAGGGCAGTGCTGGCGGCAGCGGAGGCCGAGCAGGCGCGGCAAGTGGCTGAATCAACCTCCGAGTTTCTGATCGACCTGTTCACCTCGGCCGACCCGCGCGCCCAGCCGGGGGAGTTGCTCACGGCGCGGGATCTGCTCGAGCGCGGCATCGAGCGGGTCGACGCGCTGGATGATCAGCCCTGGGTGCAGGCCCAGCTGTTGCACACCCTGGGTGACGTTTCCTGGTCGCTGGGTGATTTCGAAACCGCCGAAGGCCTGCTGCAAAGAGCGCTGGCCCTGCATACCAGCGGTCTGGCTGGGGACGAGCTCAGCGAGGCGATCATTCTCAATCGCCTGAGCGGGCTGGACAGGGATCGTGCCGACCTGGAGGGCGCGCGCAACAAGCTGGAACGCGCGCTGATGCTGGTGGAAGGCCTCGGCATGAGCCAGTCGCGCGAGGCGTCCAACGTGCTCAACAACCTCGGCATCGTGCTGGTGCGGATGAATCAGCTCGATGAGGCCGCGGAAATCTACGAGCAGGCACTGGCGATTCTCGAAACCCAGATCGAGCAGAATCCTGACGACAACGAGGCCTGGCGCAGCAACATTCCCAATCTCAGGCTCAATCTGAGCGGCGTGTACTTTGCCCGCGGCGACATTGCGGCGGCCCGTGACGAGACGCTGGCGGCGCTGGCGCAGATGGAAGTACTGTACTCGCCGGAGCATACCTACCTGGCGGTGGCCAACAACAACATCGGCCGCTTTTACGCCATGCTCGGTGATCTGGATCAGGCGCTGATTCATGCCGAGCGTGCCGTGGCGATCAACCGTATCGCGCTCGGGCCGGAACACCCGACGCTGGCCGATAACCTGCTCGGGCTGGGCCAGGTGCTGCTGCGTCTGGGCCAGTTCGAGGCATCTGAACAGGCCTTGCTTGAATCATTGGCCATTTACCAGAACCGGCTGGGCGCCGAAAACTACCGCGCGACCCGGCCGATGGGCAACCTGGGCCTGTTGTACCTGGCTTCCGGTCGGGCCGAGCTGGCCTGGGAGTATCTGGCCGAGACCGAGCGAATTCTGGCCGCCGCCGAGCAGCCGGGTGCCAGACTTGATCGGGCGGTGGTGATGCGACGCATGGCGCTGGCCGCCAGCCAGCTGGACAGGCATTCGGAAGCGCGGCAACTGGCCGAGGCCATCATCGAGCTTTCCGAACCACTGGCCGCCGAGCACCAGGCCGCGGCTTACCTGCTGCTGGCCTGGCTGCTGCTCGACGAGGCCCAGCCCGAGGCAGCCCTGCAGGCCCTGGAGCAGGCGCTACAGCTCGCTGCCTGTGACGATCAGCCGTGCATGCTGGATCGGGCCGACGAGGTGCTTACCCGCTCCCACTGGTGGGCGCGCAATGGACAGGCCGACGCTGCGTTCCAGGCCCTTGAGCTGGCGGTTCGGCACCCCTACTGGACCGGCTGGATGCTGGGCTCGGAGACCTTCCAGCCGCTGCGGCAGGATCCGCGCTGGCCGGCCCTGGAGGCCGAGCTGGCAGCCCGGTTCCCCGTCCCGGCTCACTGATCGTCCCGGACCGCCCTTTCCCATCGACCGACACAGGACCGGCCGAAGGACCAATGCCGGCGTCTGCTTGACAGGTTCAGGGCAAGCTGCCGGTCATTCCTTCTCCGATGCTGCACCCTTCGGTAATCAGGCGCGATCACCGCGCGCATTTCCCATCGATGTAGCCAGGGCGGCATGCAGCCTTTGATCATCCGCCTAACCTTGAACCCGGACTATTCATGACCCGGCCTACTGCGAGGACTCCAGCCCCCGCATCTGCGCCGTTTCGCTCGGTCGCGAATCCTCACCGTAGGGGTGCTACGCTTCCGGTTCGCTCGGTCGCGAAACGCCCCATCTACGGGACCTGGAGCCGTCTCGCTACGTCCGGGTCATGAATAGTCCGGGTTGAAAACGCAATAACGTGCGCTCAGGGTTCAAGCGAAGTGAAATTCCTGGGGGGGTGGTCTGGTCTTCAGCACTTGTCTGCATGGTTGCCGGCGCATGACCTGAACCGGGCCGGATGATGGACTCCGGCCGGCGTCTGCGTATCAGGGTTTGAACCTTGCAGACACGGATGCGCACGCGGTGACTACCGGAGACCGATTCCAACGCTTGGAGAAGCTCTTTCACGAGCTCGATGCTGCCGATGAGGCGACGCGCCGGCGCCGGCTTTCGCAGCTGGCCGGCGAAGACCCTGAGTTGCATGCCCGACTGCTGGCGATGCTGGGGCCTGCCAGCGGCGTGGTCAAGGATGAGCAGCAGATCGAGGCCTTGGCAGACCAGGGCGGATTACTGGTCGGCCTGGCCGACCAGGGTGACCCGGAGCGGATCGGGCCGTACCAGCTCAAGCGCCTGCTCGGTGCCGGTGGCATGGGACGGGTTTACCTCGCCGAGCAGAAATCGCCGGTCAGACGCACGGTGGCACTCAAGCTGACCCGGCGCGGCTTCGACAGTCTTGAGGCCGAAGCGCGTTTTCGCACCGAACGCCAGGCGCTGGCGGTACTTGACCACCCGCATATCGCCCGGGTCTTCGATGCCGGAACCAGCCATGACGGGCGTCCGTGGTTTGCCATGGAGTACATCGACGGCGTTCCCATCACTGACTGGGCAGCCCGACGCGGGCTGGGCCTTGTCGATCGCATCCGGCTGCTGTTGCCGGTCTGCGAGGCAGTGCAGCAGGCCCATCGCAAGGGCCTGGTGCATCGCGACCTGAAGCCGTCGAATATCCTGGTCATCGACGATGGCAAGTTGGGTTTTCCCAAGGTCATTGATTTCGGTATAGCCCGCCTGGTCGACTTCAATTTCGACGAACAGACCCGGCTGACCCGGATCGGCGAGCTGGTCGGTACCCCGGAATACATGAGCCCGGAGCAGGCAGCGCTGGGTGAAATCGATATCGATACCCGATCGGATATTTATTCGCTGGGCCTGGTGCTTTATGAACTGCTGGTCGGCGAACTGCCGATTTCCGGACCCCAGCTCAGGGCGCTGGGCTTTGAGGCGATGTGCCGGGCCATTCGCGAAGGTGAGACGCCGCGACCCAGCCGCTATCGTGCCATCGATTCTGTCACTGACACCGCGACGGTCGGCTGGCGAACCCGGCTGAAGGGCGATCTGGATGCGGTGCTGCTCAAGGCGCTGGCCAAGGATCGGGAGCGTCGTTACGGCACGGCGATCGAGCTGGCCGATGATCTCAGGCGCTATCTCAATAACGAACCGGTGCTGGCCCAGCCGCCGTCGGTCAGCTACCGGGCGATGAAGTTCGTTCGCCGGCATCGCTGGCCAGTGGCGGCATCGGCCCTGTTCGTGCTGGCGCTTGCCGCTGGCGGCATTATCGCCAGCCTGGGTCTGGTCCAGGCGCGGGCGGCCGAGCAGCGGGCGGTGGCCGCCGCCCGGCAAGCCGAGGACCAGCGCCTGATTGCCGAGCAGAACCTGGCGCGCGCCGAGTTCTTCCTCGGCCGGGCCAATCTGTTCCACATGGCCAGGGAAGCCTACAGCGATGCCCTGCAGCGGATGTTCGGGGATGAGGCCGATGTCGAACGCCAGACTGCGGTGCTGATCAATCGCTGGCGGCAGGCGCATGAGCGGCGAGCGCAGGAGCCGGAAGGCGCGGCGCTGCTGAGCTATGCCATCGGCCGCCATTTCCTGTTCCGCAACGACTATCCGACCGCGGTCATGGTGCTCGAGACCTGGCTCAACGAGGCCTATGGCCCGGCAGAGCTGGCCGAGCTCGGTCGCATGCTGCTGCCGGTGCTGTATCTGAATCTGGGCCGGCCCGAAGATGCCGTCCCGTTGTTGCGACAGAACGTGGCCGGCTTTGCGGCCGGCTTCGAGGCCAACTCGGCCGATCACGTGGCTCAGGCAACGCAGCTGGCCAGCATCACGGTCGACCCGGCAGATGTCGCCAGCGCCGAAGCGGTGCTGCTGGCGGCCAGGCAGCGTGACCACGGGCCGCAGATCGAGGTGTACTTCGCCAATCAGCTGGCCCTGATGCGCACACTGCGTGGCGATCTGGACGGGGCGCACGAAGCCCTGCGCGAGGCGGTTGCCATCATCGAGGCCAACCAGTTGATGGACATTTCAGGTACCGATACCGCCCGCCTCAACCTGGCCACTTTCGAGATCTACCACAGCGGTGATCTTGAGCAGGCGGAAACCCTGATTGTCACCGTGCTGGGCCAGGCTATTGAGCGCGGAGAAAGCCGCGAGTCCGGGCGGGCCAGGGAGCTGCTGGGCGTCATTCGAGCCGAACAACAAGCCCTGGATGAGGCGGTCGGCCTGCTGGAGCAGGCAACGGAACAGATTCGGCGCTTCAGCGGCGATCGGTCTCAGACGCTGACATTCGCCATGGCTTCGCTGATCGAAGCGCAGGTTGATGCCGGCCAACTGGAGCAAGCGGCCGACCTGCTCGAGCAGGCCAGGCTGAGCCTGCCGGCCCAGGATATCCGGGCAGTCTCTGCCACCCGGCTGGCGCTGGCTGCAGCCTGGCTGCACCGGGCGATGTCGCCGGCGGCTGATGGACCGGCACCGCAGTTAGCGGACCTGGACCCGGCGCTGATCGAGTCGAATCCCATACTGCATCACAGATACCGGGCGCTGACCTCCGGCTCGCCCGCGCCCGGAGTCCTGAAGGTTCGGGCCGCTGTCTTGCGTATCGACAGTCAGGAACATCAATTCCGATAGGCCTTGCAGACTTCCAGGAAAGCCAGACCATGATCACTGACGCAAAAATGAGACACATCCCTGAAACAGACCAGCGTTTCCCGGGCACCGAGGTCCAGAGCCCGGCAATCGGCTCACAGGTGGCGGCCAGGCCAGTAGGCCTGACACCGTTGAAAGCAGTCCTCGCCGGCCTCCTTGTCAGCATGACCATGAGTGCTTTTGCCTACCAGGCCGAACTGATCTCCAGGTCCCAGGATCCGCTCTATTTCGGGCCTTTCGGGAACAGAGCCTCCGGTTTCGGTTGCTCCGTTGCCGACGACGGACTGCGTACGGTCTTGTATACCCAGGCATTCAATCTGTTCGAAAACGACCGCAATGCCAACTTCGACCTGATGATCTACTTCCGGGTCAGCCAGAGCCTTGAGCCGGTCTTCGTGACCGGTACCGGCGAACAGACCGACGGTGGCGTCGGCGGCGCGCGGATCAGCGGCAATGGCCGTTATCTGCTGTTCCTGTCCGATGCGCCCAACCTGGGCGTGACCGGTCTGTCCCGGGTGTTTCGGCATGACCTGGACACCGGTCAGACGATTCAGGTCAGCGTGGACCAGAACGGCATGCCATTCCCGACCAGTGTGAATATGCAAGACATTTCGGCTGATGGGGAGCTGATCCTGTTCACCGCCGAAAGCCAGCTATGGTTGCGTGACCTGGCTCAAAACCAGACCCAGCTGTTGAGTCTTGGAATTGACGGACTGCCGGGCAATCAGTTCGTCTCCAGCGGGGTGATCGCCGGCCAGGGAAATATCGTGGCGTTCGGCAGTACCTCCAGCAACCTGGTGCCCGGTGACACCAACGGAGAGAGCGATGTGTTTATCGCCGATCTGGCGCTGGGTACCCTCGAGCGCATCGTCGGGCCGGGCGGAGTAGAGCCCAATGGCAGCTCCTCATCGCCGAGTGTATCGGCTGACGGCCGCTGGGTGGCCTTTGCGTCCCTGGCCACCAACCTGGTGCCCGGAGCCAGCCAGGGATTCAGTGACGTTTTCCTGCATGACCGTCTAACCGGCCTCACCACACGCCTCAGCGAGGATGCCCATGACGTTGGCGGCAACGGTACGTCCCAGAGACCGGTAATCAGCGCCGATGGTCGCTTCGTGCTGTTCGAATCGTTTGCCGACAATCTGCTGCCCGGGCTGAGCGGTAATGTCGGGCGCCTGTTTCTCTACGACCATCAGCTACAGCAATTGACCCAGGTGGCCGTTGATGCCGGCAGTCCAGCTTACGGCTGCTTGGTTTCCAGCGGCGATGACGTGCTGATCGGATTTCACAGCAATGCCCATCCGCTGCTGCCGGCCAGCATGCGCAAGGCACAGATTTTCCTGGAAAGCTTTGATGCCAGCGGCACGCAGCCACCCGTTACTCTGGTCATCAGCCAGCGCAATCCGCCCATACCGACAGATGTGGCCAACGGCAACAGCGACTATCCAGTCGTGTCAGCCAACGGCAACTTCCTGGCCTTTAGTACGTCAGCCGACAATCTGATCGGCGTTTCCCAGCCAGGCAGCGTGCGGCAGATCGTGCGGCTGAACCTGGCGACTGGTCAGAACGAACTGGTATCACAGACTAGCAGCGATCCCTGGATCTTCGGCAGTGAAATACCCTCGATCAGTGCCAACGGCAATCGGATCGCCTGGCATAGCCGGGACAGTAATCTGGTGCCCGGCATCAGCAACGGTGTCATGGATGTGTTCGTGCGCGACATGCAACTGGGGCAGACCCGCCGGGTCAGCGTTGACAGCACCGGCGTCGAGGCCAATGGGGGAAGCGATTTCGCGCGAATATCGGCCAACGGCAACAGCGTTGCTTTTCGGTCCAGCGCCAGCAACCTGGTGCCCGACGACACCAACGGGCGGCGGGACATCTTTGTCCATGACTTAGACAGCGGCATCACCGAGCGGGTGAGTGTCAGCACCGCAGGTGCGCAATCGACCGCACACAGCGAGTTCCCCGATATCAGCGCCGACGGCCGCTTCGTGGTCTTCGAGAGTGCCGGCAATCTGCTCAATGCGCCGGTCTCGGTCAGTGGGACCCAGATCTGGCTGCGTGATCGTCAGCTAGACGAGACGAGCCTGATCAGCGCGGCCCCGGATGGCACGCCTGGCGATAATTTCAGCTTCCAGCCGAGAATTTCCGCCAACGGCCGCTGGATTGCCTTCGCTTCCCTTGCCGGCAATCTCGATCCTGCCTATCCGAACCCTGGCAGTGCGGCCGCCGTCTATCTGCACGACCGTCAGCTCGGCACCACTCGACTGATCAGCCTCGATGATATGCAGCAACCATTGAATTCGTTAAGCGTCACTGACCTGCAGATCGCCGGTGATGGACAGTCGGTGATGTTTGTGCTGATGACAGATGATGAGGACGAGCCCCTGGAAATCCATGTCTACCGGACCGCAGCGGACGAAAGCCGACGCATCGTACCCGAGACCGTTGACGGGCTGCCGCCGAACCGCGATCTGTTCGTGGGCTGGGGCGCACTCAGCTTCGACGGTCGCATGATTTACCTGGCCAGCGTCGCCGGCAATCTGACCCGAAACACTCCCAACGGACTGCGGAATATCTACCGGATCGACCTGGACCAAATCTTCCGCGACGGTTTCGAATAGCAGGGAGAGCCCGCCTGGCCAACAGGCCATGAGGGTTCCGGCCGCCGCAATGCGTATCGATAGTCAGGAACATCAATTCCGATTGACTTTGCAGACTTGTGAGGAGAACTGCATCATGACTGCAATCCACTTGCCGGCAGGCACCGTCAACACCGACCGCGGATTCGATGGCGTCGGTACCCAGATGATGCCAGCGAGGCAATTGGCCAGACCGGTACGCCTGGTCATGCTCGGCACGGTGCTCCTGAGCCTCCTCATGACCCCGACCATCAGCGCTTTCGCCGATCAGGCCGAACTGGTCTCCAGGGCATCGAATCCGCTCTACTTCGGATCGTTCGGGAACAAGTCCTCCGGGGGTACGGGTTGCTCGATGGCTGATGATGGCCTGCGCACCGCTTTCAGCACCGAGGCATTCAACCTGTTCGAGAACGATGGCAATGCCGGCAGCGACGTGATGGTCTACTTTCTGGTCAACCAGAGCCTTGAGCCGGTCAGCGTGACAAGCGGCGGCGAGCAGGCCGACGGCGCCAGCCGTCGCCAGAGCATCAGCGGCAACGGCCGGTATGTAATGTTCGAATCCAATGCCCCGAACCTTGGTGCCACCGGCTCGATCCAGGCGTTCCGCCATGACCTGGATACCGGCCAGACGTTGCAGGTCAGTCTGGACCCGAATGGCATGCCCTTCCAGATCGGCGTTGCTTCGCAGGACATTTCGGCTGACGGCGAGCTGGTGGTGTTCACCGCTGAAAACCAGCTATGGCTGCGCGACCTGGCGCTGAACCAGACTCAGCTGATCAGCCTCGGTATCGACGGCCTGCCGGGCAATCAGTTCGTCTCCAGGGGGGTGATCGCCGGCCAGGGAAACATCGTGGTGTTTGACAGCACCTCCAGCAACCTGGTGTCAGGTGACACCAACGGGGTTCGCGATGTGTTCATCGCCGATCTGGCGCTGGGCACGCTCGAGCGCATCAACGGGCCGGGCGGGGTAGAACCGGACGGCGCCTCCTCATCGCCGAAGGTATCGGCTGACGGCCGCTGGGTCGTGTTCGATTCCGTGGCCAGCAACCTGGTAGCGGGAGATACCGAAGGCTTCCAGGATGTGTTCCTGCATGACCGCCAGACCGGTGTCACCACACGCCTGAGCGAAGATGCGCTGGGTGCTGGCGGCAACGGCATATCCATGAGGCCGGTGATCAGCGCCGATGGTCGCTTCGTGGTGTTCGAATCCTTTGCCGACAATCTGCTGCCCGGGCTGAGCGGCAATGTCAGGCGACTGTTTCTGCATGACCGCCAGCTCGGTCAGCTCAGCCAGGTGGCCGTTGATGCCGTCAATCCGGTCAATGCCTGCATCGCTTCGGTGGGCGACGACGTGCTTTTCGGATTCAGCAGCAGTACCCATCCGCTGCTGCCGGCCAGCGTGACCCGGTCGCAGGTGCTGGTGGAAAGCTTCGATGCCAGCGGCACGCAAACACCCGTCACCCGGGTCATCAGCCTGCGCAATCCACCCCTGCCGATGGATGTGGCTACCGGGCCCAGCGATGAACCCGCCGTGTCAGCCAATGGAAACTTCCTGGCTTTCCGAACCGGAGCAGACAACCTGATCGGCATTTCCCAGGTAGGCATCGTGCGACAGGTCGTGCGGCTGAATCTGGCGACCGGGCAGACTGAACTGGTATCGCAGACGACCAGCGGTACGCCGGGGACCTGGTCCCAGGACAAACCGTCGATCAGTGCCAGTGGCAACCGGATCGCCTGGCATAGCCGGGACGGTAACCTGGTAGCCAACGACAGCAATGGAGTCGATGATGTATTCGTGCGCGACATGCAGCTGGGGCAGACTCGCCGGGTCAGCGTTGACAGCGCCGGCGTCGAAGCCAACGGGGCAAGTACCGATGCGCGGATTTCGGCAAACGGCAGCAGCGTTGCCTTCCAATCCAGTGCCAACAACCTGGTGCCCGGCGACACCAACGGGCGGCGGGATGTCTTTGTGCATGAGCTTGGCACCGGCATCACCGAGCGGGTGAGCATCAGCACCGCCGGCGCGCAATCGACCGGACACAGCGAGTTCGCCGATATCAGCGCCGATGGTCGCTTCGTGGTCTTCCAGAGTGACGGCAACCTGCTCGATGCGCCGGTCTCGCTGAGTGGGACCCACATCTGGCTGCGGGATCGTCAGCTTGGCGAGACGAGCCTGATCAGCGCCGCATCTGATGGCACGCCCGGCGACAACTCCAGCTTCCGGCCAAGAATCTCCGCCAACGGGCGCTGGATCGCCTTCTATTCCCTTGCCGGCAATCTCGACCCCGCCTATCCGGGCCTCGATAGTGGCGTTGTCGTCTATCTGCACGACCGCCAGCTCGGTACCACCCGCTTGATCAGTTTCGACGAAATGCAGCAGCCGTTGACCTCCCTGACAGTCAGCGACTTGCAGATTGCTGGCGATGGGCAGTCGGTGATGTTCGTGCGCCTGGCAGGCGGCGGGGGCGACCCTAGCTCTGGTCACTCCTTGCCTGCCGGCATCGGGTCCGAGCGGGAAATGTATGTCTACCAGGTCGCGGCGGAAGAAAGCCGTCGCATCGTGCCGGAAACTGTCGACCAAATGCCGCCCAGCGGCGACCTGTTCGAAGGCAACGGCGCACTCGGTTTCGATGGCCGCATGATTTATCTGGTCAGCAGCGCCGGCAATCTGACCGGAGACATTGCCAACGGCGAGCCGGATATCTACCGGATCGACCTGGACCGGATCTTCCACGATGGCTTCGAGGAATAGGGAGGCCATGAGCATCTCTGTTCTGTCTCCAAGGAGTCCTGGCAGGTAGTCTCGACCATCGGCCGGATCGTCCCTGCGTTCCCTGGGGCCAGGCTGGACTTGACGCCGAATACGCTGTAAATTGCCAACCAGGCAAGACACCCAAGCGTTAGGGAAATGTTGCAGTCGCCCGAGACCAGGCCACCCGACGCCCCCGCATGGCGGCATCGCTCGATACTCCCTTCCACTCCAGCGTCATGGCCAGGCTCCCGGGCGAATGAACTCGTATAGAAAGATCTTTCATCTGATCAGCTATCTGCAATATCTGTTCTATGTCGCGGGGCTGATCTATCTGACCATTTCGGTGCTTGATATTCTCGGGATCGTCAATGACCTGCCTGACGGCCTCGAACCCAGGGACTTGCTGGAGGCGGGTTATCCATCATGGAATCTGGCTTTGTTCATGTTTGGCCTGGGCGTCAGTTTTTCGACGCTGCAAGACCTCACCAAGACGCAGAATTCACTATCAAGAAAGGTTTGGCAGGATCCCAATCGAGGAAGGCAATTCCTGTTCGTCATGATGGCAACGGCAATCCTGTTCGTCATCGCCGGTCTGCTGGGTCTTCTGGCGTACCCCGAGACCATTTTTGGTGGTTTGTCGTACGGCTTTCTGGCATTCGGCATCGCCTATATTTGTGTTGTTCGCTCAGCAATGGAGATGTTCGAGAATCATCGTTCGGATCGAGCATCATCAGTAAATCGACTCGACGAAAACTCATAGACGCAGATCAAGGAAACGCGACATGGATGAGTACGGAAGACTCCTGGCCAGCAGAAAAACGCATCGAGCCATTTTTTTCACTGTGCTAACAATGTTCGTGATCTATCTATTGGCTCTGGCCTATATGTTGGTTGCGCCGGGCTGGTCGTTCAATCCGCTCCTTGCTATTGGAGTTCTTGTTCTGTTCTCCGGGATGCTTCCGTCTTACCTGCAGATAATGAGCATCGAGAACAAGCTAAAGCAACTCAAGCGCGCCGATTAGTTAGGTGCGATGCTTGATCGCCGGGGGAAACACGGCTGGAACCAGGAGGCTCCACGTCGCCAAATTATGGAGTTTGGCTGGGGATTACTACCCACCTGACGATGTCTGAAACGTCGTTCAAGCGAGGGTTGCTGAAACATTTTCGAAAATTCCGGGAGCAATTCGTGACAGAAGCTCAACATCTCGTAGTTGCATGCTGCGCACTGGCACTGCTGATCTTCTTCGTTGGCGCGCGCATGCTCTATGTTCGCCTTTCAGAAATGCGAGCGAAGCGAATACATCCCCAGGCTGTCGCACTTTCCGGGCAAAGGGCACTGAGGCTGGAAGATACCCGCGCCTCGGACAACTACAACCATCTGTTCGAGTTGCCCGTGGTGTTCTACGCGCTGTGCGCCGTGGCCCTTGCCACCGATCACATTCCGGCCTGGCTTCCGGTGCTGGCCTGGCTGTTCGTGGCCTCGCGGATCATCCATAGCATCATCCAGTGCACCTACAACAAGGTGATGCACCGTTTCGCGGTATTCGGCGTCGGCTATTTCCTGGTTTTTGCCGCCTGGGCGGCCTACGCGATTTCCTACATCCGAATCGCGTAGTCAGGTCGACAGGGGCTGGAGAAAGCGGCGCAGACGAGACGTTCACGGGGAAGCTGTAGCAGCCCGGTCGCACGAGCCGAACAGGGGCGCGGTACACTTTTGGCTTGAAATAAAGAATGGACCCATGACCGACTATCTCTGGCAAAAGGGCGATGCCGCCTCGGTCGATGAGCGCGTGATGCGTTTTCTGGCCGGCGACGATGTGCTGCTCGATCGCGAGCTGCTGGTGTTCGACATCCAGGCCAGTCAGGC
>SKQS01000011.1 GCA_007118895.1 Wenzhouxiangella sp. | reverse complement strand
CCCACTATGCCTTCGCCAGCGCGCCTTGCGAGCGAACGCGTCCGAAGCTCTGAGTGAGGCAATACTTATGCAGGGACTAGTAACCTTGACGCTCGACACTGGCCGGAGTAACTTGACGGCCCCGTGTGCCTGACCGCTGCTACCCCAATGCCCCCGTTTTCCGAGCGTGCCGCCGATTATCAACGGCGAATCGAAGAGTTCCTGGACCGCAGGCTGCCCGCGCCCACGGAATCTCCCCACACTCTGCACGAAGCCATGCGTTATGCCGCGCTCGGCGCCGGCAAGCGGGTCCGCCCGCTACTGGTCTATGCCACCGGCGAGGTGCTTGGGGTTCCTCGGGGCCGGCTTGATCCCTGCGCAGCGGCGGTAGAACTGATTCACTGCTACTCGCTGGTTCATGACGACCTGCCGGCGATGGATGATGATGACCTGCGTCGCGGCCGGCCTACCGTACACCGCGCCTTCGACGAGGCAACCGCCATTCTCGCCGGTGACGCCCTGCAGGCCCTGGCTTTCGAGATACTTGCCAGCGATCCGGGACTTGGCCACTCGACGACCGCCCGGGTTGCGGTGATTGCCGCACTGGCCGAGGTCTGTGGGTCGCGCGGCATGGCCGGCGGCCAGGCCATGGATCTCGCCGCCGAACGGGCCAGGCCGTCGATCGAAGCGCTGGAGACGATGTTTCACCGCAAGACCGGCGACCTGCTGGTGGCCTCGGTGAAGATGCCCTGTTTGAGCGCCGATCGTGTCGACCCGGCCGGCTGTGCCCGGCTAGTCGAATTTGCGCGTCTGACCGGCCTGGCCTTTCAGATCCGGGACGATCTTCTGGAAGTCGAGGGCACAACCGAGATCATCGGCAAACCGGCCGGCTCGGACCAGGCCCGCGCCAAGGCAACCTACCCGGCGCTGGCTGGCGTCGAAACTGCCCGTAATCGGGTCGAGGAGCTGCACCGGCAGGCACTGGCTGCGCTGGCGCCTTTCGGCAGCCGCGCCGAGCCCCTGGTGTGCATGGCCGAGAACATGATCAACCGGCAGCGCTGAGCAGACCTGGCCGCTGACTCAGAAATTGGCCGCGCTGGCGCTGCGGTTGAGCAGCAGGTAGCCGCTGGTATAGCAGGCATTGAGGAAGGCGACGATGGTTTCCGGCGCCATTTCCGACTCGGCATGCACCTCATCAAGGCTGCGCGGCCCACGTAACAGGATGCGGGCCAGCGACTGGTAAGCCTGGTTGGTGGATGCATGGCTGGGCACCTGGGTCAGCATGAATTCCAGGTTACCGGCCAGGTCGGGATGCAGCTGGCCTCGCGACTGGGCCAGTCCGGCGAACCATTTGAGTTCACTCAAGGGGCGCTGTTTCAGCCCCTGGCAGCGCTCGACCAGCTGCGCGCTGGAAATCGGCACGGCCACCGCGGCCGGCATCACCTCGGCGAACATCGGCGGCGACAGCTCGGAAATGGATCCATCGAAGAACCAGGCCCCGGAACCGGGGTCGATCAGAATCAGCGGCCAGCCGGGGCGGGTGAGCACCACCGGCGAGCGCCAGCTCTGACGCCTCAAGTGCTCGGCCAGCGTGTACTGCTGATCGGGCCGCTCGACCACCATGGTCTCCCAGTTGCCCTGCCAGGCGCCCGGCGCGTCGGCCACAGCCTGAGCCGGCTCGACCGTCTCTTCCTCGCTCGCCTCGGCGACGGCAACCTCGTTGAGCAGCTGAATGAATTCACGCGAGCGGACCGGCTTGTGCAGCACAAAGCGGGCCGGAAAGTCCTTCTTGCGGGTCAGCGCAACGATGCGAGGGTCAGCGCTCTGCAGTTCCTTCCATTGCTCGAGGCCGGCATCACTGTCGACGTCGACCAGGGTCACATCCCCACCCGGGGCGGCGATCAGCTCCCAGGTCACTTCCCCGCTACGGCTGCCGGTGAGATTGAGCAGCGAACGCATGACCATCAGGTCCTTTTGCCCAACCTCCAACGTCGATAGCGTCCTTGTTTCGGTCATCTAGCGGAAATCCTCTTTGCTGACGAATAGGCTACCGCGACGGCGTCCAAAACCCAAGGCTTTTCGATGCGAATCTGATCACAGTTCATCGATTTCTACAGGCGTTCGAATACCGCACGCAACAGTCGGCCCACCAACTTCAGGCTCTCACCCAGCACCTGATGGATGGCGTCTTCGGAGATCGGTTCGGGTGTCAGGCCGGCGGCCGGGTTGGTAACGATGCATAGACAGGCATAGTCCAGCCCGGCCTCGCGCGCCAGCGCGGCTTCAGGCATTGCGGTCATGCCGACCAGGCTGCAGCCGTCAGCGGCCAGTCGACGGATTTCGGCTGCCGTTTCCAGTCGGGGGCCCTGGGTTGCGCCATAACAACCGGCGCTTGTCAGCTCCACGTCGACGGCGCTGGCCGCCTCGATGATCAGTTCACGGGTCGGGCCGGCGAATGGTTGGGAAAACTCGACGTGCTTCAGTGCGGCCGACCCACCGTCACTGAAAGTATGCGCCCGGCCCCAGGTGTAGTCGATCAGCTGGTCGGGCAGCACCAGGCTGCCGGGCGGCAGGTTCGGATCGACGCCGCCACAGGCATTGATGGCGATGATGCGAGTCGCCCCCAGGGTGCGCAGGCAATGGATGTTGGCGCGGTAGTTGATCCGGTGTGGAGGGATATGGTGCGGTCTGCCGTGACGCGGCAGAAACCAGCCATGTTCGCTTCCGGTAACGATTCTGGCCGGCTTGGCCGAGGGCTTGCCGAACGGTGAGGTGATCTGCTGAAACTCCAGGGTCTCGAACAGATCCTGCGCCCCGGTTCCTCCGATAATGGCGATTGACATTGAATCTTTAGCCTTCCGTCAGTCGGTCAGCGCCCAGATCTCGTCGAGCTGGCGCCAGTAGCCATGGTAGTCCATGCCACAACCGAAAACGTAGCGATCAGGCACCTCCAGTGCCCAGTCACTGACGCTGTCGCGCGGCAGACCACGATCATGCATCTTGCGGCACAGCACTGCCGTGATCAACTCCGGCACGCCCAGATGCAGCAGGTGGGTCGCGATAGCCTCCAGCGTGTATCCTTCATCGAAGATGTCATCAACCAGCACCACCGGCCGATCCATCGGCAGCCGATCAAGCTTGCGTACCCAGTCGACCTCGCCGCCCGAGGTGCCGCCCCGATATCGGGTCGCATGCACGTAATCCAGCCTTAACGGCAGCTTCAGGCGCCTGGACAATTCGACGGCCGGATACATGCCGCCGGTCATGACTGCCAGCACCAGCGCCGGTTCTCCGCCCATACGCCGCTCCAGCCGTTCGGCCTGCCGATCCAGTGCCTGCGCGACGGTCCGTGCGTCGATTATCCGCTGCGCTCCTTCCGGCCAGTGCTTAAGCATTGGTGGCAGCTTGCTCACGGGCCAGCTGCTCGGCCGATTCGAGCTTGATGGTGCGGGTCGGGAAGGCAATTTCGGCGCCATGACCCTCAATGATCGCGCCGATCTTCAGCAGCAGATCTTCCTTGACCCGATGAAACTCCGCCCACAGCACGGTCTTGGTGAAGCACATCACCATGATGTCCAGCGAATGCGGCCCGTATTCGTTGAAATTGACCAGTATCAGCTGATCGGTGGCAATGTCTTCGTGCTCATGGATCATGTCGCGTATATCGTTGACCACCGGCTCGATGACTTCGGCATCATCGTAACGGATGCCAATGGTTTCGAAAAACCGCCGATGGGTCATGCGCGAGGGATTCTCCACCGTTATCGTGGTGAAAGTGGCGTTGGGTACATACATTGGTCGACGATCGAACTTGCGGATCGTGGTCATGCGCCAGCCGATCTTTTCGACCACGCCCTCGATGTCCTTGTCCGGGGAGCGCACCCAGTCGCCGACCGAGAACGGCCGGTCCAGAAACACCATGAACCCACCGAAGAAGTTAGCCAGCAGATCACGCGCCGCCAGTCCGATGGCGATTCCACCCACCCCGCCGGCGGCGAGGAAACCCGAAATCGGAATATCCAGGATGCTGAGGATGGTCAGGACGCCGGTCAGCACCACCGCGATGCGCACGATCCGCCCGATCACGCTCACCGTGGTGATGTCGACGTGTTCGTTGCGCTTGCGGCGCTCAGCGACAAATGCCCTCTCGAACCCGGTCACCAGGCGGAAGAAGAACCAGGTGGCGGCAACCGCCAGCCCCAACTGCTGGGCGGTATCCAGAAAAGCCGGATCAAACCCGAACGCCTCGGTGTGTGGACCAGCAACGCGGGCCGCCATCACCAGGCCCTGCCACCAGATGAACAGCGATACCGGCTTGCTGCCGGCATGGACCACGGCATCGTCCCACAGGTGGCTGGTACGCTCGGCAAGTTTTGCCAGCCGCCCAATGAAGGTGCGGTAGACCAGCTCCAGCAGCAGCGCTGCCAGCACGATCACAAACGCGTGCAGTACCCAGACCGGCAGGCCCACCAGGCCGGATGTGGATTGAATCAGTTCAGTCATCGGTTCTCAGCCAGTTGCTTGAGGGAATGCCGCCAGGCGCGAAACTCCGGTACGGTCAGTTGTTCTTCAAGGCTGAACGCGGCCGAACCGCGCAGCGTGGCAACAGCAGCCGAACAGTCAGGCCATTCATCACCCAGTTCGACCACCAGTTCGGCCGCCGGGCCGGCCTGGCAGACCAGCGCCAGGTCGCAACCGGCTGCCAGCGCCGCGTCGAGTCGCGCCCGGACATCGCCGATCGACGCACCACCACTCATGCACAGGTCGTCGGAGATCACCACGCCGGCAAAACCCAGCTCACCGCGCAGCACCTCCCTGACCCAGACCGGCGAGTAGCCTGCCGGCAGCTCATCTCGCGAGGTCTGGACGACGTGGGCCATCATAACGGCCGACAGACGATTTGCAAGTCGGGCAAACGGTGCCAGGTCATCGGCGATCTCGGCGAAGGGTCTGCAGTCGGTCACCACTTCATCGTGGCTGTCGCCTACCACCGAGCCATGACCGGGGAAATGCTTGGCGCAGCAGGCCATACCGGCATCTGCCATGCCGGCGATATACCAGCCGGCCAGGTCGATCACGGTGTCCGGATCGGATGCCATGGCCCGATCCCCGATCACTGCGCTTCCGCGGTCGAGATCCAGCACTGGCGCCAGGCTGAGATCAATGCCGGTCTCCAGCACCTCGGCGGCCATGACCCGGCCGTGGCGATAGGCCAGATCTCGGGCGCGATCCGGATACTGGCCATGCCAGCGCCCCAGCACGGCCAGCGGCGGCAGGGGCGTGAAACCTTCACGCAGCCGCTGGACCCGCCCGCCTTCCTGATCGACCATGATCAGAAGCTCGCCATCGCGAGCCGCCCGAATCGCTGCAACCAAACCCTTGAGCTGACCAGGCCCAGAAAAGTTGCGCGAAAAGATGATCACTCCGCCCACCGCCGGGTGCTTCAACAGCTCGGTCTCGGCACCATTCAGCGACGTCGAGGCCAGGCCAATGATCAGCGGTCCGGGATTCACCGGGCTGCCGCCTCGCGCTCGAACAGGGCAATCGATTCAACATGCGCCGAGTGCGGAAACATGTCGGCAATGCCAGCGCTCAGCAGGCGGTAGCTGCCCTGGTTGACCAGAACCTCGGCATCACGGGCCAGGGTCGCCGGATTGCAGGATACATAGACCACCCGTCGAGCCCGGCTGGCAATGATCAGCGGCAGGATTTCCAGCGCGCCGCTGCGCGGCGGGTCGATCAGCACTTTGTCATACGGCGGCGAGAACCAGTCCTGCAGATCCGGTTCTCGGGCAAGGTCTGCGACCTCGAACTGCACGTTTTTCAGCCCATTGTCCTCGGCATTGGCCGTGGCACTGGCGATCAGCGAGGCGTCCCCCTCGATGCCGGTAACGACTCCAGCCCGGGTTGCCAGCGGCAGGGTGAAATTGCCCAGGCCGCAGAACAGGTCAAGCGCTCGATCGGATGCCTCCAGGGCCAGCAGTTCGATCGCCCGGGACACCAGTTGCCGGTTCACCGCGGCATTGACCTGCACGAACTGGGTCGGATGAAAGGCGAGTTTCAGCCCGAACTCAGGCAGCTCGTAGCTGAGCTGGTGCTGCTCGGGCGCCAGCCGCCAGATCGTTTCCGGGCCCTTGGGCTGGAGATAGACGGCCAGCCCGAGTTCGGCGGAAAAGTCGCGCAGCAGCTCGAGGTCCTGTTCGGTCAGCTCCCGCAGGTGGCGGAT
Organism: Wenzhouxiangella sp.; assembly: GCA_007118895.1. Taxonomy (GTDB): domain Bacteria; phylum Pseudomonadota; class Gammaproteobacteria; order Xanthomonadales; family Wenzhouxiangellaceae; genus SKQS01. The sequence goes on along the minus strand of SKQS01000011.1, from coordinate 38,081 downwards.
GATGATGGCCGAGCCGTGGTCGCCCGAGGCGGTCTCGATCTGGGGAACCGCATCGGCAACGCTCAAAGCCCCGATCAGCCGGGAAAGATCCATCAGCCGGTCGGCCAGGTCAGGATGCAGGATAGCGCAGTCGGCAACATCGGCAACGAAGCGACCGCCGCGCTCGCGAAAACCCACCAGCACCCGGCCCTTGCCCTGGACCAGTCGCACGCTGAGTCGACTGCGGCGACGGTAGAACCAGGGCTCGGCAGTGATCGGCGTCTGCCAGGACTCCGGACGGACTCCACCGATCCTGACCAGGTTGTCTTCCAGGCGCTTGTGCTTGAAGCGCACCTGGGCGGCATGGTCCAGGTGCTGAAGCGCACAGCCGCCGCAGTCGTCAAACCAGCGACAGCGCGGTTCGACCCGGTCAGTGCCCGGCTGCTCGACCGCTATACATACCGCCTCATCGAAGCGCCGGTTGCGGGCGATCAGGCGGGCACGGACCACCTCGCCAGGCAGGCCACCGTGAACGAAGGTGGCCTTGTCCTCATGGCGCCCCACCCCTCGACCATCGTGAGCCAGGTCGGTGATGGCGAGTGTAACGGGTTCTACCGGCAGTCGGCGCCGGCGCCTGGCTGACATCCGGGAAAGCGCTTACTTCTGAACCCAGTTGCCGGCTTCGTCCTGGTAGTACCAGCCGCTGCGGGCATTGGCGACCCAGCGCCGGGCGAAGGTCTCGCGGATTTCCGACTCCCACTCCGGCTGACCGTTGGCGATGGCGATTTCGCGATAGACCGCGTTGCGATCGCTGTTTTCCTCGGCCACCACGCGCTCGAGGTTGCGGCGATCAGCCAGGCTCACCGCACTGCGATCACGGATTGCAACCAGACCCCGACTATCCAGACCGATCGCACCGGCGGCAAACCAGTCGGCCAGATGTTCGCGCTGGCGCTGGGCCATGCGGTTCCTGATCGCCTGGATCTGCGGGGTGTCGATGTCGATGTTGGCGGTCTGGGCATGGGCACTGGATATACCGATCAGCGACAACCAGCCTGCGCTGGCGCCCGGTTGTTCGGTTCGCGCCGCTGTTTCTTCCCCGAGCACATCCTGGATGAAGCGGTCGGCCGCCCGCTCGGCGGCAGCTTCCGGAAAGTAGACATTGATCGTCACGCAGGCACTGAGGAGAAAAACGCCGGCGAGTAAAAGACTGTGCTTGGTCATCGAATTGCTCCGCTTGTCTGGTGTGGTGTCAATCATCGCTGCTCGGACTTGAATACCGTCTGAATGCGACCAAAACCTATTTTAGTCGGCCACGGCCTGTGCGGTGATGTTTTCGAGCTGTCGCATCAGTTGTGGCCAGTCGACCAGGCGACGGTGACCGACCACGTCCAGTCGCGGCAACCCCCGGCCCTCGACGATATAGAAACCTCCCGACTCATGCGGCGCCACGCCATCGATGTGACAGATGTTGTTGCGAAGGTGGCAGGCCAAGCCGGCACGACGGTAGGGAAAGTCATCGAATACCCGGAGCAGCGTGCCTGAGAGCAGCGCGCCGCCGGCGCCACCGAGGCTGGACAGGTTATCCACCGCCCGCTGGCTGATGCGTCGCCGCGGCGAGTCATCCAGGGTGTGCAAGCGCGCATTCATGGCCACGGGCCGCCAGTCGAGCAGACGCAGACCGTGCAGATTCCCCGACAGCAGTCCCTCCATGCGACCAAAATTGAACGCGCCGGTCAGTTCCAGCAGATCCAGGCGTTCGAGCTCGATCTGGGCGGCCAGTGCCGGCAAGGTGCCGAAAAGTCGTTCAATGACCAGGTCGCTGACCGTTATCCGGCCCGAAAAGGCCTCGATATCGATGCCGCCATCAAAGCTCAGCTGGCCATCGCTGAATCGCAGTCCCGGAAAGCTGCCGGCCAGGGTGCCGCCCAGCTCCGGCCAGCCCATAAGCAGGGTCAGCTGGCGCAGATCCAGCGGACGAATCCTGGCATCGAGCAGAATGTCAGGCGACCTGCCCTTCCAGTCGCGCCAGGCGAATCGCTCTATGTCGATGCTGCCGTCAAGCATCGGCACTCGCACCGGGGCAGCCAGCAGCAGAATATCGGCCTGACTGCGCAGCCTGAACGAGGACTCACCCAGTGGCAAACCGACCAGCTCGGCAGCCTGCCAGCTCAGATCGATTCCGGGCCCATCATCGATCCAGACCAGCTGTCCCCGCCCTCCGACAATTCCGATGCGCTGCTGCGGGTCGACAAGCTCCAGGCCAACCAGCTCGATATCGACCAGCTCGAATTCACCCTGCTTCCAGCGCAGCCGTCCACCGAGCCGACCTTCCGGCGTCAGCCCGGGAAAACCGGCCACGGCAGCCAGAGAGTCGGCCCAGCGAGGCCACCAGTTGGCCAGGCTCAAATCAAGTCGCTCGATCTCGGCCGACTCCAGCAACGCTTTGTCTTCACGCAGATCAATGCTGACCCGGCCTGCCAGCTCGAAAGCCTGCTGTTCACTGACCTCCAGCAGATCAAGCACCAGGGCCTGATTCTCCACCCATTGCCCGCGGGCATGAACCCGGAACGGAGCCGCTGGCGGCGGCAGATAGGCCGGGCCAATCAGCAGCTCTCCTTCGAACTGACTCAGGGTAACGACAAAAGACAACCCGCTCTCGATCTGCTCCAGCTGAAAATCGATGCCCACGGACAGCCCATCGCCGGCGTGGCTTCCATCGGCACTGTCAAAAACGCCTCCGCGCAGCCTGATATTGCCGGTAATCCGCTCATCGGTCCACTCGACCCCGCCGTCCAGAGCCCCGCCGAACTGGCTGATACCAGACTCTGGAGGCAGCAGTGCGCTGAGCAGCGCGGGATCAAATCCGCTCAGCTCCAGGCTAGCGCCGGCCATCGAGCCATCGGAGCTCAAGTTGGCAGTCAGCCGGGCAAACGAAAGATCAACCACCAGCTCGGCACCCTCATCATCGATCCCAAGCAACGACAGCTCACCTTCCAGTCGGCGCTCCAGCGGACCGTCCTCCCACACCAGCCGGCCATCGCGGCAGGTCGGCACTGCCGGCCGCAAATACCCTTGCTCACAGACAATCTCCAGCCGCCCCAGCGCTCCGACCGGATCAAGGCTCAGCCCCTTGACAAGCATCGTCCAGCGGCCGGGCTGTTCAAGCGCCGGCAGCCGGTAGTTCAGCACCAGCGTCTCCCAGGTCAGCTCCCCGGCCTGCCCTGGCCCGCTGTCGATTTTCAGCCATGGTTCGGCAGCCAGTGACGCACAGGCCAGCCAGCCGACAGGCAGCAGGGCAAGGAGTTTTGCGATCACCGGCCCGGCTCGGCTATAGTCTGCGGAGGTTGGTTCCGAGGAGCTCATCAATGGACAAGCCCGAAGGAGAGCTCAGCGCCCTTCGCCTGATGGTTGTTGACGACCATGAGATCAATCGGGAATTCCTGGCCACGGCTCTTGGACCGCAGGTCGCCGATCTTCGGCTGGCAAGCAGCGGGCCGCAGGCCATTGCAATGGCAGGCAGACAACACTTTGACGTCATCCTGATGGATCTGCACATGCCCGGCATGGATGGCCTCACAGCGCTTCAAACGATACGTTTGCAGGCAAAAGGCCGGCCGCTGCCCAAGGCGATCGCGCTGACTGCCGACACCCGACCGGAAGAGCGCGAGCGGCTGCTGTCGTCGGGCTTCGATGACTTCCTGAACAAACCGGTCAGCATCGGGCGATTGCTTGATGCGATCCGGGCGCTGTATGAACCCGGGGTGTCCGAGTCGCTGGCTTTTCACGGCGTCAGCGAGGGTGGCGATCTGCTCGAGGTGCGCAATGCGCTGGCTGCCGCCAACGGTGACCAAGCGCTGCTTGCCCGGCTGCAGACGACCTTTGCAGAGCAATTGCCCGGCGAGTTCGAAAAGCTGGAACGGCTGATCGATCAACAACAATTCGAGCAGGCCGCCGGATTGCTGCATCGATGGCAGGGAGCCTGTGGATACACCGGCACGATTCGTCTCAAGCGCTACTGCGAGCGGGCACACGGAAGACTCCTGGCGTCGGTCAGACCCACCGGGGCCGAGCTGGTCGAGCTGACCCGTCTGGTTCATGCAACACACGCCGCGCTCAAGCTTGCTCACCGGGACTTCAGTAGCTGACCCATCTCCGCTACGGCCTGCCCCAGGCCAACAAATACCGCGCGGGCAACGATGGCATGGCCGATATTGAACTCTACCAGCGGCTCGATGGCTGCAACCGGCTGAATATTGTGGTAGTGAAGACCATGCCCGGCGTTGATCTGCAGACCCAGGCAAGCGCCGCGCTCTGCAGCCTGCTCGATGCGCTTCAATTGCTCGGCCCTTGCCAACCCTGTGGCATTGGCGTAACAGCCGGTATGCAGCTCCACCACCGGCGCACCGGCCTCGACTGAGGCCTCCAGCTGGGCCGGATCGGGGTCGACGAACAGGCTGACCCGAATCCCGGACTGGGCCAGCCGGCGACAGGCCTCGGCAATCCGGTCTAGCCCGGCAGACACATCCAGCCCCCCCTCGGTAGTCAGCTCGGCGCGACGCTCAGGCACCAGGCAGACATCGTCCGGTCGAATTCGCTCGGCGATGTCAAGCATTTCCTCGGTCACCGCGATTTCCAGGTTGAGCCGCACGTGCAGATGCTCGGCAAGCAGCGCGACATCGGCATCCTGAATATGGCGCCGATCCTCACGCAGATGCACGGTGATGGCATCGGCCCCGCCCTGCTCGGCGAGCAGAGCCGCGTGCAGTAGATTGGGATAGCGGGTGCCCCGGACCTGCCGCAGCGTGGCAACATGGTCGATATTCACACCCAACAGCTTTCGGTTCATTTCCAGCTCCTGAAAAGTTTCGGGGTCTGCAGCGTCGTGCCATCCAGCTGATGCTCGATCAGCAGTCGCATCAGGTCGCGCAGCTGGCGCCGTTCAACCGGATCGGTAGCCTTTGCCTGATCGGCCATCAGAAAGATGCGCCCCGGGAAAGTGCCGGCCGCCGGTTTATCACATGACCGCGGGCCAGCTTCCGGGTCCAGCCGGTACAGCTGGTCCGGAACCAGCGGCTGAGCACTCTCGGCCTCGCGATCGAGCTGGGGCATGACGCCAAGCTCGGTCAGCAAATGCCACTCGAAGCGCCGCATCACAGCTGCCTGGTCTTGGCTGGACGTCAGCGCCGTCAGCGTCACCTGGTAATGATCGTACAGCAAAGGTGCCGGATCATCACGCGGCAGCAGACGCATCAGCAGCTCGTTGACATACAGACCGCACCACAAGCTTCGTCCTGCCAGCGTCAGGCGCTGGCCAACCGGCTCCAATGCGTTCAGGGTCGCCAGTTCGCCGCGGCGCACCCAGCCCAGCTCCAGCGGCTGAAAGGGCTCGGCCAGGCCGCGCCAGGCCGAGCGCGCTGAGCGCGCGCCGCGCGCCACCGCCCCGATCCGGCCATGTTCGGTGGTAAAGAGCTCGACCAGCAGGCTGGATTCACGCCAGGGTCGGCGATGCAGGACCCAGCCCGTGCAGGCTGTCACGCGCATCAGTCACCATAGCCAAGCTCGTCAAGCGAGCGCTCATCGTCGAACCAGCCTGGCCGCGCCTTGACATGCAGGGCCAGGTGAACCGGGCGATCAAGCATCCGGGCGATCGCCTGCCTGGCGCGCGTGCCGACACGCTTGAGTACCTGCCCTCCGCGACCAATCACCATGCCCTTGTGCCGTTCCTCGGCGACCAGGATCAGGGCGTCGATCTCGGTGCGTCGCGGTGTTTCGGCAAAACGCTCGATGACCACGCTCAATCCGTAAGGCAGCTCTTCATGCAGCATCAACATCAGTTGCTCACGAATCTTCTCGGCTGCAAGAAAACGTACCGAGCGATCGGTATAGATATCGTCGGCATACGCTGGCAGACCTGGCGGCAACAGGTCGATAACGGAAGCCAAAAGGTCGGCAACCCCATCGCCGGTGGAAGCCGAGACGTAGCGAACCGCGGCAAACTCGCCCTCGGCCGACAGCTCGGCGGTCAATGCCAGCAGGCGATCGCGTTGCTTCAGGGTATCGATCTTGTTGATTGCCAGCACCACCGGCACACCGGCAGAAAAGGCTCGCGACAGCACCTGCCGGTCCTCATCGGTAACTGCTCCAGCGTCGATCACGACGACAATCACCTCGATGCCTGCCAACGCGGCGCCGGCGGTGCGATTGAGCCGGCGGTTAAGGGCGTGGTCACGCCGCCGATGCAGCCCCGGGGTATCAACGAACACCACCTGGCCGCGCTCGTCGTGGACGATTCCGCGAATGCGATGGCGCGTGGTCTGGGCCTTGTGGGTCACAATGGCCAGCGGCTCACCGACCAGCCGATTGAGCAACGTGGATTTACCGACATTGGGGCGGCCAAGCAGCACAGCATGACCAAATCGATGATCGTTGGCGTTCATCAAGGCGGACTCGCCTGATCGAGCCTTGCCAGTACCTGCCTGGCAGCGGCCTGCTCGGCCTTGCGCCGGCTGCCGGCACTAGCCTCGACCACCTCGTCGAGCAACGCCACACAACAGGCAACCTGGAATTGCTTGGCATGATCGGCGCCGCTCTCGGCCACCAGGCGGTATTTGGGAAGCGGCAATCCGCGTGCCTGCAGCAGCTCCTGCAGCCGGGTCTTGGGATCTTTGAGCGCTTCGGCATCGGGCAGCGACTCGATTCGGCTCGCCAGCAGCCTGAGCACCAGCGAGCGGGCCGACTCAAAGCCGCCATCAAGATAGACCGCGCCGATGATGGCCTCCAGGCAGTCGGCCAGAATCGACTCGCGCAGGTAGCCGCCGCTCTTGAGCTCACCACCCCCCAAGCGCAGGCTGTCCCCAAGATCAACTTCCTGCGCGATCTTCGCCAGGGTGGAATCGCGCACCAGTCGCGAACGAAGACGGCTCAGGTCACCCTCATTGACGTGCGGACGCTGATGATAAAGCGACTCGGCCACCACGAAGTTGAGCAGGGCATCACCGAGAAATTCCAGACGCTCGTAGTGGCTGTCACCGTGACTGCGGTGAGTCAGCGCCTGCCTGAGCAGGGCCGGGTCGGAAAACCGATAGGCGAATCCTGGCAGGGAATCAGTCTGCCCGCGACTCATCGGGTCGATCAGTTGAGCGTCTGTTCGCGCCGAAAATGCACGACCGCATCTATGTTGCCGATCAGGTGTTCGCGAACCTCGTATTCGACGATCACGCGCACGCCGTCTGCACGCTCGATCCGAATATGCTCGGCAGTGACAAAGCGCACCATGCTGACGTCCATCCGGGTAATCAACTGGTTGCGAATCCGGTTCGGAGGCTGGTTGGCCAGGCCAGGCTCATCGGCCAGGGCGTTAATCTCCGAGACCACTGAAAAATGATTGATGTAGATGGGAACCAGCTTGATCCCGATATAGACAAAAAACAACACGAAGATGAGCACGATGATGAAGCCGAACAGGCTCATCCCTTGCTGGCGAATGCTTCTCATGCGACGTTTCTCCCTCGAATCATGAAACCTGACCATCCTGCCTGCACGATCTATCTAATCCTATCACCAATTCGGCGCCAGTCGACGCATCCGCGACCACAATCCCAGTGCATCCAGATCATCACCGCCTTGCCGACCAGAAGCTCTTCCGGGACGAACCCCCAGGCACGGCTGTCCAGTGACTGGTCGCGATTATCACCGAGCACGAAGTAGTGGCCTTCCGGCACGACCCAGTCACGGCTCTGGCGGTCCGGTCTCTCCGGGTAGACCACGATATGGTGCGGCTCCTCACCCAGCAGTTCCGACCGCTTCTGAGGCCGCGTACCCGGCGGGTTGCGGTTCAGACCTTCGCCTACCCAGTTGCCCAGCGGCTCCTGCAGCACCGGCTCTCCGTTGATGAACAACACCTTGTTGCGGTAGACCACGCGGTCGCCAGGCAGGCCCACCACACGCTTGATGTAATTGATGCGCTGGTCCTCGGGGTAGCGAAACACCATGACGTCTCCCCGCTGCGGCTCACCGATTTCCAGAAACCGGGTGTTGAGTACCGGCAGGCGCAAGCCATAGGCGTACTTGTTGACGACGATGAAATCCCCGATCCACAGGGTCGGGATCATCGAACCGGACGGGATCTTGAACGGCTCGAACAGGAATGAACGAAACAGCAACACCAGCAACAGCACGGGGAACACCGATATGGCCAGTTCCACCGGCTTGGAAGGCTGATCACTGTCGATCGCACCGTCGACCAGGCGCTGACGACGGCGCTTTCGCAACCAGAACCGATCCAGCGCCCAGACCAGGCCGGTAAGCAAGGTCAGTACGGTAATGATGAGGGCAAAATCCAGGTACATCACTTATTTCTCGTTATCTGTTCTCAAAACGGCCAGGAAAGCCTCTTGCGGAATCTCGACGCTGCCGACGTTCTTCATCCGGCGCTTGCCGGCCTTCTGCTTTTCCAGCAGCTTGCGCTTGCGGGTGACGTCTCCCCCGTAGCACTTGGCGGTTACGTTCTTGCGATAGGCCTTGACGGTGCTGCGGGCAATGATATGCGAACCAATCGCCGCCTGGATCGCGATATCGAACATCTGGCGGGGAATCAGCTCGCGCATGCGTTCGGCCAGATCACGACCGCGTCGCTCGGCCTGCTCCCGATGGACGATGGCGCTGAGTGCATCGACCCGTTCGCCGTTGATCAGCAGGTCCAGGCGCACAAAGGGTCCGGCCTGAAAGCGGGTAAATTCGTACTCGAAGGAGGCAAACCCGCGGCTGACTGATTTCAGGCGATCGAAAAAGTCCATGACCACTTCCGACATCGGAAGCTCGTAGGTCAGCTGCACCTGCCCGCCCAGAAAGCGCATGTCCTTTTGTAGACCGCGCTTTTCCTCGCACAGGCCGATCACCGCGCCGAGATAATCCTGCGGCAGCAGCAGGTTGGCAGTGATGATCGGCTCTCGAATTTCGTCAATCTTGTTGACCGCCGGCATCCCGGCCGGGTTGTCCAAGGTGACCACCTCGCCGTCGGTCATAGCGACCTCGTAAATGACGGTAGGCGCGGTGGTGATCAAGTCAAGATCGTACTCGCGCTCGAGTCGCTCCTGAACGATCTCCATGTGCAGCATGCCGAGAAATCCGCAGCGAAAACCGAAACCCAGCGCAGCCGAAGTCTCCGGCTCGAAGTGCAGCGCCGAATCATTCAGTTGAAGCTTTTCCAGCGCCTCGCGCAGGTCGGGATAGTCGCTGGAGTCGACCGGAAACATGCCGGCAAATACGCGCGGCTTGAGCGGCTTGAAGCCCGGCAGGGCGCGGTCGGCCTGTCGCCTGGCATGGGTGATGGTGTCGCCAACCGGGGCGCCGTGAATTTCCTTGATGCCGGCGGCAATGAAGCCGACCTGGCCGCAGCCCAGCACCTTGCTGGCCGTGCGCTTTGGCGTGAAAATTCCGATCTGATCGGCCTGATACTCCTCTCCGCTGGACATGATGCGGATCTTCTCGCCCTTGGCCAGTTGACCCTGCTTGATCCTGACCAGTGAGTTGACGCCAAGGTAGTTATCGAACCACGAGTCAACAATCAGGGCCTGCAGCGGTGCCTCCGGATCGCCTTCCGGCGCCGGAATGCGAGCCACGATCGCCTCGAGGATTTCCCGTATGCCGTCACCGGTCTTGGCGCTGACCAGCAAGGCCGCGCTGGCGTCGATGCCGATGATGTCCTCGATCTGGTGGCGTACCCGCTCCGGATCGGCAGCCGGCAGATCGATCTTGTTGATCACGGGAATCACTTCCAGGCCCTGCTCCACAGCGGTGTAGCAGTTGGCCACACTCTGCGCCTCGACCCCCTGCGCAGCATCGACCACCAGCAGGGCGCCTTCGCAGGCTGCCAGCGATCGCGAAACCTCGTAGGAGAAATCCACATGTCCGGGCGTGTCGATGAAATTGAGCTGGTAGTCCGAGCCATCTTCGGCCGCGTAATTCAGCGTAACCGACTGGGCCTTGATGGTAATCCCGCGCTCGCGCTCGAGCTCCATGGAATCCAGCACCTGCGCTGCCATTTCGCGGTCACTCAAGCCCCCGCAGACCTGGATGAAACGATCGGCCAGGGTCGACTTGCCATGATCGACATGGGCAATGATTGAGAAGTTTCTGATCCGCGAGATGTCGGGCATGGCAACGGTTTCGACAAGGCCTTGAGGCAGACCCGGCCATCACGTGCCGTTCCGAAGCCGGATATTCACGCAATGGCCGGGAAGTAGGTCGCCCCGGGTGCGCCGGAAGCGACCGGGCATTATACCCCCGGGGGCTTCCTGACTCAGCTTGTCTCGGGGGTATAGGCGACGAAGGTTGTCGAACCGTCACTTCGCAGCAGCAGCAAGGCAACGCTGCGACCCTGCGGAACATCCTCGACCAGCGACAGGAACGAAGCCATGTCGGAAATCGGCTGATTGTTGATCATCAGGATCACGTGACCGCGACGTACGCCAGCCCGATAGGCGTTGTCGCTTTCGACCGCAGTGATCAACACGCCGCCATCGGGGTTGCCGAGTCGACGACGCATCTCATCGGTCAGCGGCTCGACTTCCAGCCCCAATGCATTGCTGGGCTCGACATCTTCGGATTCAACGCGCGGATCATCGCCCTCGGATTCGTCGCGCTCATCCAGAGTCACCTCCAGGGTCTTGCGCTCGCCCCAACGAAATATTTCGACCGGAACGGCAGTGCCGGGTCGACGCAGTCCGACCAGCGGCGGCAAATCCGAAAACACCTCGATGGGGCGGTCGTCGAAGCTCACGACCACATCACCCACCTCGATACCGCCACGTTCAGCCGCACTACCGGGATCAACCCGGGTAACCAGGGCCCCGGCCGGACGATCCAGTCCCAGCGCATCGGCCTTCTGGCGATCAATGACTTCGATCCCGACTCCGAGGAAGCCGCGCGAAACACGGCCGTACTCCAGCAGCTGCTCGATGGAATTGATCGCAGTCTCGGTAGGAATGGAAAACGACAGGCCGATGTTGCCGCCGTGCGAACTCAGGATCCAGGAATTGATGCCGACCACCGTGCCGTCGGTGCGAATCAGCGGACCACCGGAGTTGCCGCGATTGATGGCCACATCCGACTGGATGAACGGGACGTATTGCTGCTGCTGCTGGCTGCGCCCCTTGGCGCTGACAATGCCGGCAGTTACCGACTGCTCGAACTGGAACGGCGAGCCGACGGCGATCACCCATTCGCCGGGCCGGAGCGAACCCGAATCACCGAATTCCAGGGTCGGCAGGTTTTCCGCCGGTACCCGCAGCAGGGCGATATCGGTTTCCCGGTCCGAGCCAACCAGCTCGGCAAGAAATTCGCGCCGATCAGCCAGGCGCACCAGTATCTCATCGGCATCCTCAATGACATGATGGTTGGTCACCACCAACCCGTCGGAGGAAATGATGAAACCGGAGCCGCCCCCGCGACGATCCGGCTGCTGGCGCGGCCCACCTTCGCCGAACGGGAAGTCGAAGAAGCGTCGGAATGCCTCCGGCAGGTCATCAGGCATCTGCTGTCCGGCACCACCGGAGCCACCTCCGGTGCGATTGCCGAATCGTACGGTTTCGATATTGACCACAGCCGGAACGGCCGAATCGACCAGGTCGACGAAGTCGGCTGGTTGTGCCCTGAGTTGCCAGGCGCTCAGCAGCAGTGTTACCAACAGTCCGATCTTGATCAGGCCGTGTCTTTGCATGATGTCTCCAGATTCTCGTTCATTACAGCAGGGTAGGCTCGAGCCCGTGAGGAAGATGGCTTCAGTAGAGAGCCGATTCAACCCACTTTATTCACCCTGGCAAATAAGGTGGGTTCAAGGCTGCCCTTCAGACCAATGACGCGGGCACGAAGTTCAGACCGTCGCAATCTTTGCCGGACCACCACCAGGCTTGTGGTCATACCCATCAACCCAAGCGCCAGCGCGGCCCAGTCGGCCATTGGTTGCCCAACGAACCAGGCATGACCGAGCCAGGCTCCAGCCAGGAAAGCGACGACAGGCAGACCATAGAGCATCACGGCAATCAACAGCAGACGCCCGGCGGGCACGGCAACCGCAACCCGATCTCCCTTGGCAATCTCGGGGCCGGCCTCTACATCAAGAGTCTGCGGCGAGTTGCAGAACAGACGGGCCAGCACAGAGGCGCCACACCCGGAACCGTCACGACAAGGTCCGCATGCGGCCATGCCATCGAAACGAACCGTGACTTTGCCGTCGCGACAATCGGTGACGACGCCATCCTGGCGGATTTCCCGGATCACTGCCGAGCAGCCTGCTCCGTATCCGCCCGAGCGCGCGCCAGCTCGCGACGAACATCCTGACCAACCAGTTTGACCGTCTGCAAAGGCACCTCGCCAACTACCGTGATGGTGTGATCATCTGCCGGCCCGGTGTAGACATGAACCGGCCCGAAGGCCTCTATGCGCGAATCGCCCTGTTCGGCTCCGTCACGCTCCTCCAGGTAGACCGAAAAGCTGGCCAGGCCGTCACTGTAGAGCAGATGATGAAGGGGAGCGCCCTTGTCGTCCACGCCCTGCTCTACGGCAACCAGTCTGAATCCTGCCGGCAAGCGCCGCGGAAACCAGGATTGTCGAGGCATGGAGGGGCGCTGCTGCTCGCTACGGATGTCATCGCCAAGCGCCTGTGCATCCAGTGTGGCGCTCAGGCTGCGGCTGGTGACCATGGTCGGCGCCAGTTCCGCATCGCTGATCGGCACGCCGAGCTCGACATCAGCAAAGCTGAGTTGCTGCAGCACCTCGCCATACTGGTCCATGAGCACTGCTCGCATCAACATGCCGGTCTGTGTTTCGAGCCAGAAACGATGGCCGTAACGAAAACCGTCATTGGGCAGAATTTCGACGACCTGGGTGTCATGGTCGGCCACCCGCTCGGTGCTGCCAAGCTGAAAACGGTATCCCTGCTGGCTGTGATTGAAGCGGCGTGCCGGCAGCAGCGGCAGCATGCGCGATGTCAGCTCACTCTCAACTATGCTGCCGGCGTCGTCGGGAAGCAGGCAGCGCACCTTGCTGCCGTTGCGCAGAATCTCGCGTTGTTCACCATCCAGGGAAAAGATCCGTTCCCTGACACCCTCCTCGTCGGCGCGATGAATGATGCGCAAGGTGTCAATCTGGCCGTCGCGCACATGGACCAGCGTGCCACGGTAGTTGAGAGTCTCCACGGCTCTGGCCATTCGATCCAGCCAGATCTGGACTTGTTCGGCATCATCAGCCTTCGCAGGTGCGGCAAGTAACGCGATCAAAACAAGGCCGAGCAGTGGCCGCATGGTCAGCGCTCCAGGGGGGTCGAATCCGAATCGTCAGCGCCCGGGGCCGGGCGAGCTTCTACCGGTCGCTGGGTAACGATCGGTACGAACGACACAAAACCGGCGCCACCGGCGGCCTGATTGTGCCGCAACAGGTGCTGATTGATCCGCTGGCGTTCGCTGGCGCTACCGAAGCTGACCGGTACAGCGGCCTGGCTGAAAGGCCTGTCCAGGGGAGTTGGCTGGCTGACAAAACCCGGTTCGTTCGCAGCGGAGTCAACCGGAGACTGGTCAAGCAGGGACTGGTTGATTCCGATGATGGCAAACAGCGCCACCCCGGCCGCGATCGCCCCGCCGGCAATCGGCTTCAGCCAACGCGCGCCCGGAGACCGCGCCCGAAGTGCCGGCTCATCGTTCAACGCCTGGGCCACTCGGGCACCGAGATCATCGCCGCTGATCGATTCACCATGCAGACAGGCCCGGACCAGATGGTATCGCCGCCAGGTGGCCTTCATCTGGCCGTCGCCGGTCAAACGCCGGACAAGAAACCTGGCCTCTGATTGCTTGAGTTCGCCGTCCATCAGCGAGGACAGGTGTTCCCGATTCGATTCGCTCATGCTTGATTTTCCGGTCTTTTCATTTAGTCGGGCTCCAGCAGCGGCCGCAGACGATTATCGATCGCCTCGCGGGCGCGGAAGATGCGGGACCTCACGGTTCCGATCGGACATTCCATGGTCGTGGCAATGTCCTCGTAGCTCATCCCTTCCATCTCGCGCAGCGTGATGGCGACGCGAAGATCTTCGGGCAGATCGGCAATGGCCGACTGAATCGTTGCCTCGATTTCCTCACGCAGCAACTCGTGCTCCGGAGACCCCCTGTCCTTGAGACGCGTATCAACGGCAAATTGTTCCGCATCGGCCGCATCAATATCGCTCTGCGGGGGTCGCCTGCTTTGCGAAACCAGGTGATTCTTGGCGGTGTTGATCGCAATGCGGTACATCCAGGTGTAGAAGGCCGAGTCGCCTCGGAAGCGCTTGAGCGCCCGATATGCCTTGATGAAGGCTTCCTGGGAAACATCGAGCGCTTCGGCGTGGTCAGGGACATATCGCGAAATCAGACTGACGATCTTGTGCTGATATTTGGATACCAGGACATCAAACGCCCGCTTGTCTCCTTTCTGTACACGTTCCACCAGCAGCTGATCAACTTCCCGCTCGCTCATCGGGTCGTCCTTTCGCGACCCAACGGCCAGACCTGACAGCTAGACAGCTGCAGAGGGCCAGAGTTCGCGCAATCGATTACTGAATTTGCCATTGACGGTGACAGAGGAGAGAGACTCCCGTTACGTTCCTTGGTATGAGGTTCTTGCGGCCGGACTGACTCAACTGATTTCGAGGATATCATGGTTCAGCGCTGGACTCGGACGGGTGCGATAATACCGCGTTTGAAGCATTATCTATGCACTTGAGGAGGCATTTCCATGAGCGATATTCGTTCAATTCTCGACCAGCTTGGCATCCGCGAGGACCATCCCGGCGCCTGCTTCGGGCCCGGTGCATGGTCCGATGGCCAGGGTGGCAGCCCGGTGACCTCGTTCAACCCCACTACCGGAAAACCGCTGGCCACGGTCAGCGGCGCCAGCGATCAGGACTACGAGCGAGTTCTGACCATCGCGCGCGAGGCGGCCGACGCCTGGCGAATGGTGCCGGCGCCGGTGCGCGGCCAGGCAGTCCGGCTGGTTACCGAGGCCTTGCGCGACAACAAGGATGCCCTGGGCAGCCTGGTCAGCCTGGAGATGGGCAAGATCAAGGCCGAAGGAGACGGCGAGGTCCAGGAAATGATCGACATCGGGGAGTTCGCGGTAGGCCAGTCGCGCATGCTTTACGGCAAGACCATGCATTCGGAGCGACCTGGTCATCGCATGTATGAGCAATGGCATCCACTGGGTGTGACCGGCATCATCACCGCATTCAATTTTCCGGTCGCCGTGTGGGCCTGGAACGCCTTGCTGGCGGCGGTATGCGGCAACGCCACGATTTGGAAACCCTCTCCCAAGGGCGTGTTGTGCTGCATCGCGGTGCAGCATATCGTCAATCAGGCGCTGGCCGATACCGACCATCCGCCGGTTTTCACCAGTCTCATCGAGCCGGGGCACGAACTGGCCAGCCGGCTGGTCGATGACCCCCGTGTCGACCTGCTTTCTTTCACCGGCTCCAGCCAGGTCGGGCGCCAGGTCGGTGAGCGTGTTGCAGCCCGCATGGGCAAGAGCCTGCTCGAGCTGGGCGGCAACAACGCAATCATCATCGATGAGACCGCCGATCTGAAACTGGCCATTCCGGCCGTGGTGTTCGGTGCGGTCGGCACTGCCGGCCAGCGTTGCACCTCGACCCGGCGGCTGTTCGTCCATTCCTCGATCGCCGAGGAGGTTACAGAAACTCTGGTCAATGCCTACCGTCAGGTTCGCATCGGCGACCCGCTGAATGCCGACACGCTGATGGGGCCACTGACCGATGAGACTGCCATTGAACGTTATCTGCAGGCGATCGAGCAGGCCAGGTCCGCTGGCGGCGAGCTGCTGACCGGCGGCCAGCGACTGGATCGTTCCGGCTTCTTTGTCGAACCGGCCATCATTCGCGCCGAGAACCACTGGGACATCGTCCAGGAAGAGACATTCGCGCCGATTTTGTATGTCATGAGCTTTGATGAAATCGAGCAGGCCATGTCCATGCATAACGACGTTCGCCAGGGATTGTCCTCGGCAATCTTCACCACAGACATGCGTCGAGCCGAGTATTTCCTGTCGCACCTGGGTTCCGATTGCGGCATCGCCAACGTCAATATCGGCACCTCGGGCGCCGAAATCGGCGGCGCGTTCGGCGGCGAAAAGGAAACCGGCGGTGGTCGCGAGTCGGGTTCGGACTCCTGGCAGGCCTACATGCGCCGCCAGACCAACACCATCAACTGGTCCAGCGAGCTGCCGCTGGCCCAGGGCATCCGCTTCGACCTGTAGGCAAGGCCGAACAGCATGCCCACAGCGCAACCGGAAACCAATGCACTGGCGATCATCAGCCTGGTGTTCGGCATCCTGAGCTGGATTCTGCTGCCGTTCATCGGGTCTGTGGTTGCGGTGATTGCCGGTCATCGGGCGCGGCGCCAGATCGCCCGCGACCCGTTTCAGCAGGGAGACGGGCTGGCCCTGGCCGGACTTATCCTGGGCTGGGTACAGCTTGCCCTGTTGCTTCCGCTTCTGCTGCTGTTTTTCCTGTTTGTCGGCGCGGCCAGCGCCATTCCGGGCATCGGCCTGCTCATTTCACTTGGGCTGCTGCTGGTGATCCTGACCCTGCTGTTTGGCATCGGCCTGGGCTGATCGCATGCTATATCGCCTGAT
The DNA here is from genome assembly GCA_007118895.1 of Wenzhouxiangella sp. Taxonomy (GTDB): domain Bacteria; phylum Pseudomonadota; class Gammaproteobacteria; order Xanthomonadales; family Wenzhouxiangellaceae; genus SKQS01. The sequence continues at coordinate 21,431 of SKQS01000011.1, read as the reverse complement.
TCGCAGCGGACTGTTCCGCCTCCCGCCCGAGTCGGCTCATGATCTGACCCTGGGATTGCTCGACCGGACACGCCTGATCGGGCTGCCACGGGTGATGGCCGGCTGTCGAGAGGACTACCCGACTCACTGGCTCGGCTTTGATCTCCCCAATCCGGTTGGCCTGGCGGCCGGGCTGGACAAGAACGGTGATCACATGCATGCCCTGGCCGCCCTGGGCTTCGGTTTCATCGAAGTCGGCACTGTCACCCCGAATCCCCAGCCCGGCAATCCGAAGCCGCGAATGTTTCGCCTGACGGCTGACCAGGCGCTGATCAATCGGCTGGGATTCAACAACAAGGGGGTGGACCATCTGGTTGCGCAATTGCAACGACGACCGGCCAACCTGATCATCGGCGCCAATATCGGCAAGCAGAAGGAAACCCCGGTTGATCGGGCTGCCGACGACTATCGACTGTGCCTGGAGAAAGTGCACGGCCACTGTGACTACGTCACAATCAACATCTCCTCGCCCAATACCGAAGGGCTGCGCAGTATCCAGGACACCGGCAGATTGCGCGAGCTGCTGGCCGAGCTGACCAGCTGTCGCGACCGGCTGGACAGCGGCAGCGGCCAATCGCTGCCGCTGGTGGTCAAGATTGCTCCCGACTGGCAGCCTCAAGCGCTGACCGCCAGCCTCGAGGTGATCGCCGAAGCCGGGGTGGATGGCCTGATTGCAACCAACACGACCATCAGCCGCCCCGAACTGAAAGATCTGCGCCATCGCGATGAGGGCGGGGGGTTAAGCGGCAAGCCGCTGAAGAACCTGGCGGACCAGACCCTGGCCCAGGCCCGCGAAGTGCTCGGGCCGGACTTTCCCATTGTCGGCCTGGGCGGCATCGTCTCCGGCCAGGATGCCGTCGACAAGCGCAGGCTGGGCGCCGACGTGGTCCAGATCTACACCGGCCTGATCTACCGCGGCCCGGAACTGGTTGGTGAGTGCATCCGCGAATGGCGCCAGGCGCAGGCCCGAACCGCCTGAATCTCTTCGGCATGCATCCAGCCAAACTGCAGAAACGACTGAGCGAGGCGGTAGGCGCACACCGCGCCGGCCAGCTCGAACGTGCCGAGGCGCTTTATCGCAAGGTACTGGACAAATCGCCGGGGCATCCCGAGGCGCTGTACATGCTGGCCGCATTGAGGCTGCACCAGGGCAGGCCCGAGTCGGCACTGAAGCTGATCGACCGGGCCATTGCCCGGATCGGCCGGCGCCCGGAACTCCTGACCAATCGCTCCACGGCATTGCTGGCCCTGGAGCGCTACGAAGCAGCAGCGCGCGATGCGAGCGAGCTGGCCGGCGCCATGCCCGGCGCGTTCGGGGCCTGGTTCAATCTCGGCCTGGCACAGGCCGGCCTGGAAGACTGGTCGGCCGCCGAGCAGTCCCTGGCCCGGGCACTTCAAATCAATCCCCACGACATCAACTGCCGGCTGGAATGGCTGATTGCGGTGGCTCGCAACGCACCTGATCGACTGCCGGAGATTCCCGCCGTGGTGCTTGAACAGGCGCGACAGCTGCTGCCCGCGCTGACCCGACTGATTGCCGCCCTGACAGCCAACGATGCCGATGAGTCGGCCGATAGACTGGCGCTGGATATCGCCGACCGCCTGGCGGCATCTTCACCACCAGCCGCGCTCGACTGGGTTCGGCGACTGGAGCAGGCCCCGGCGGCAATAACCGCCGCGCGAGTTGCCGAAGCGCTGAGCGACCGGCTCGAAGGCGAGCGCGATCTGCGTCTCTTCCTGGCCGTCAACCTGCTGACCCGCGGGCTGGCCGACCAGGCCTGCCGGGTCTATGAAACGCTGCTCGAACGCCATCCGGATTACTGGCAGGCTCACAGCAACTGGCTGATTGCCAGACAGCATCTGCCCGAAGCCACCGGCCAGGCCCTGGCCGAGGTCCATAAACAGTGGGCTGCTGCCCACGCACCTGAGCCGGCACCACCGAGACCGCAACGCGCCGGAAACATCCTACGCATTGGCTGGATCTCGCCGCGTCTTTTGTCCGGCCCGATGGAGTCGTTCTTCGCTGCAGTACTGGAAGCTTTTCCTCGCAACGGCGTCGAGCACTGGCTGTACCAGACCCATCCGGCCACTGATCAGGCAACCGCTCGCTTCGCGGCAGCAGCCGATCGCCTGATCCGGCTTGATGGCAACGACGAAGACGGGCTGGTGGAGCAGATCTCCGCTGACCGGCTCGACGTGGCGGTGGACCTGACCGGACACGGTCCGCATCATGTGCTACGTGCATTCGCTCGACGGCTGGCCCCGGTCCAGGTCAGCTGGCTGGATTATTTCCATCCCACCGGGATCGATGCAATTGATTACTTCCTGACCGACCGGGCGCTCAGTCCGGAGCTCGACCCAAAGCCAAACACGCGCATGATCCCCCTGCCCCGTGGACGGCTGTGCTACACGCCGCCGGACGGCTGCCCGGAGCCTGGAGACCTCCGCCGGGGTCCGCTGCGGCTGGCCTGCTTCAATCGCCTGGCCAAGATCTCCGACCCGTTGCTCGACTGCTGGGTGCAGATCATGCAGGCCCTGCCGGATGCGGAACTGGAACTGCGCTGCCTGCAATACGACGATCCGCAGATCCGGCGCGAATTTGCCCAACGCGCTGCCGCGCGCGGCTTGCCGATGGGCCGGGTCCAACTGATCGGATGGGCCAGCCACCTCGATGTGCTCGCCGCTTATCGCGATATTGACCTGGCGCTGGACACCTTCCCGTTCTCCGGCTGCGCCACCAGCGCCGACGCGCTGTGGATGGGGGTGCCCGTGATCACCCTGGCCGGACAGACCATGGTTGGCCGGCAGACTGCCAGCCTGCTCGAGTTTGCCGGTTTTCCCGAATGGGTTGCCGCCGACCAATCCGATTACGTGTCCCGGGCCAACCGGCTTGCAGGCTCCATAGATCAGTGGCGCCAGCGGCGTCAGGATATCCGTCAGCAGGTGGCAGCGACGATCGGTCGTGTCGAGGAATTCTCCGAGGACCTGGAACAGCTGCTGTTGAGGCTTGAACCTCTTACCGACGAGCAGGCGGACTGATAGAATATCGGGTTTCCTGCCTATTGACCGGAGCACGCCAATGACCGTGTTGGAGAAGCTTTCCCAGTTACGCAGCCTTGGTGGCGAGCCGATGACCACCGGACTGGCTGATGCGGTGATCGAACGCTTTGCGGATCGCGATGAGCGTCTGCACCAGGCCGTTGACACCGCCCTGGGGGTAATCGAGTGCTGGCAGTCGGCCTACCCCGAGCTGGTCGGGGTCGATGAGGCCGTTCAGAGAGAAGCGTTGCAGTCGGGCTTTGTCAATTTCTATGCCGACGATGCGGTCAACCCCTACGTGGCGCTAGCCGGGCGCGGCCCATGGATCGTGACCGCCAAGGGCGCGGTGCTGCACGACTCCGGCGGCTACGGCATGCTTGGGCTCGGCCATGCGCCGTCGACCGTGCTCCAGGCCATGAACCAGCCCCATGTCATGGCCAATATCATGACGCCGAGCTTCTCGCACCTGCGCTTCGTCGAGGCGCTTCGTCGGGAAATCGGCCACGATCGCGATTCCGGCTGTCCATTCAGTCACTTCCTGTGCATGAACTCAGGATCCGAGTCAGTCACCGTGGCTGCCCGCATCGCCGACATCAACGCCAAGCTGATGACCGACCCGGGCGCTCCCAGGGCCGGCCATCGAATCCATCGGCTGTCACTGAGCGGCGGCTTTCACGGCAGAACCGACCGACCGGCCAGGTATTCCGACTCGACCCGCAAGACCTACCTAAAGCACCTCGCCTCGTACCGGGACGAGGACAATCTGATCACGGTCGAACCCAACAACTCCGAACAACTGCAGCAGGTCTTTGCCTGGGCCGACAACAACCGCATCTTCATCGAGGCGCTGTTCATGGAGCCGGTGATGGGCGAAGGCAATCCCGGCGCTTCGCTTGATCCGGAATTCTACCGGCTGGCCCGCCAGCTGACCCGCGAACACGGCACCTTGCTGTTGATGGATTCGATCCAGTCCGGCCTGCGTGCCCAGGGCGTGCTGTCGATCGTCGACTATCCCGGGTTCCAGGGTCTGGAAGAACCAGACATGGAAACCTATTCCAAGGCCCTCAACGCCGGCCAGTATCCGCTGTCGGTACTGGCGATGAACAAACGTGCCGCCGGGCTTTATCGCAAGGGCGTCTACGGCAACACCATGACCGCCAATCCCAGGGCACTGGATGTCGGCACCACGGTGCTGGGCCAGATCAGCCCGGCGCTTCGAGAAAACATCGTCACCCGCGGCGAAGAGTTTGTCGAGCGTTTCAACAAGCTCAAGGACGAGCTCGGTGGCCGCATTACCCGGGTTCAGGGCACCGGCCTGTTGTTCTCTGTAGAGCTGGACTCGCGGCGTTACAAGGCATACGGCGACAACTCAACCGAGGAATACCTGCGGCGTCATGGCATCAACGTCATCCACGGTGGCGAGAACTCGCTGCGCTACACGCCGTGTTTCGACATCACCAGCGACGAAGTGGAAATGATCGTCGAGGCAACCCGCGACGCCCTGCTCAACGGACCTACCAAGGCAGTCGAGAAGGCCGCCTGATCGCGTTCTGATCGCGTTTTGGTTGCGTTTTGATTGCCCGCGTCAGGCGCTCGAAGAAAATTCGGGTGGAGGCTTCTTTCAGGTAGAAGCACTGGCGATGACCAGCAGCAGCAAGCCCGAGCCAAGGGCCAGCGCCAGACCGCCCAACGCGACGATTTCCCCGGCAATGAGGCGCGCGAGCATGAGCAACCGGGGGCGGCGGGGGGATGGGTTCTGAATTGCCTGTTGCATGATGAATACCTCCAAGTTTTATCGTGGAGGTATTTGAACAGCCAGCATTCTCAAAACCCGAGAATCGTGTCTCAGCCTCCCTTAATCCCACCTTATTCGCCATAGTTCCGTCGCGCCGTTCTGTAGGCTGGTGCGATTTGCCGCAGGCAAGAAGCGCCAGCCGGAAGAACGAATAGCGCGTGAGGGGCCGCCAGGTCCTGTGGCTGGGGCACTTCGCGACCGAGCGGGCCGGAGGCGTACTCACCCGTACGGTGAGGACCCGCGACCGAGCGAAATGCCCTAAACGCGGGGCCTGGCGGCTCCGCAGTAGGCACCATGGTGAATAAGGTGGGTGAATACACACTGACTCAGGCGAGCTGAATCAGGAGTCGTTGCGATCATCCTGCAGAATGGTCTTTTCCATCTCCTCCGGCGAGGCGTGGCGCAGGTCCTTGCCTTCGACCAGGTAGATGATGTACTCGCCGATGTTCTTGGCATGGTCACCGATCCGCTCCAGAGAGCGGGCAATCCAGATACAATCCAGCACCCGCCGGGTGGTACGTGGCTCCTCGACCAGGTAGGTGTAATACTGGCGCAGGATCGCCTCATACTCGGCATCGACCTTTTCATCTTCCCGCACCAGGGCCACTGCCACTTCGGGCACCATGCGGGCGAAACCGTCCAAAGCATCATGCAGCATGGACCGGACCGTCTGGGCCATGTTCTCCAGCTCGCGGAAGTTGTTTCGCGGACGATCGCTTTCAATCAGGCGAATGGCCATCTTGGCGATTTTTTCCGCCTCATCGCCGATTCGCTCCAGGTCATTGACGGTCTTGATGATCGCCAGCACCAGGCGCAGATCGCTGGCGGTGGGCTGGCGGCGAGCCAGAATCATCGTGCAGTAGCCATCGATGTCCTTTTCCATGGTGTTGACCCGATCGTCGAGCTCGATCATCCGGTGAGCCAGATCGGAATCACCTTCCACCACGGCACGAATGGACCCTTCAACCATTTCCTCGGCCAGCCCGCCCATGGCCATCACGTCCTGGCGCAGCTTTTCCAGCTCCTGGTTGAATTGCCGGGAGATATGCTGATCGAAATGCTTTTCCATGTTCCTTTCCTCGAAATTGTTCGCTGGAATCGAATACCTGTGGAATCGAGATTCGATCAGCCGTAGCGACCGGTAATGTAGTCCTCAGTGGCCTTTTTGGCCGGGTTGGTAAACAGCTTGGCGGTGTCATCGTATTCGATCAGTTCACCCAGATACATATAGGCGGTGAAGTCCGAGACACGCGCGGCCTGCTGCATGTTGTGAGTGACAATGACAATGGTATAGCTCTCCTTCAGGTCAATGATCAACTCCTCGACCTTGGCAGTGGAGATCGGGTCCAGGGCAGAACAGGGCTCATCGAGCAGGATGACCTCGGGCTCAATGGCAATCGCCCGGGCAATCACCAGGCGCTGCTGCTGACCTCCCGACAGACCGAAGGCATTGTCATTGAGTCGATCCTTGACCTCATCCCACAACGCTGCCCGGCGAAGCGAGTTCTCGACCACTTCATCCAGCTTGCGCCGGTTCTTCACGCCCTGCAGCCTAAGCCCGTAGGCGATGTTCTCGTAGATCGACTTGGGAAACGGATTCGGCTTCTGGAACACCATGCCAACCTTGCGCCTGAGCTCCGGGACATCGACCGAAGGGTGATAGATATCCTCTCCGTCAATACGGATCTCGCCCTCGATACGGCAGATATCGATCAGGTCGTTCATCCGGTTGAAACAGCGCAGCAGCGTCGACTTGCCGCAGCCGGATGGGCCGATGAAAGCCGTTACCCGCTTGTTGGGAATGTCCATGGTGATTTCCTTAAGCGCCTGGTCCTTGCCGTAAAACAGATTCAGGCCGCGGACTTCCATGGAAATCTCTTCATGGCGCAGGTTGAGTTGCTTGCGCTTGTCGACATTGGGGATGCCGGCCGTGACAGAAGGTGTAGCTGGGGTATTAGCTTGATTCATTTCGACAACTCGTATTGGGTCAGTCGCTTTCGCTCTTGTAGCGCTCACGCAGGCGATTTCGCACGGCGATGGCGGTCAGGTTCAGAACCAGGATAAGCAGCACCAGGACGAGCGCCGTGGCATACACCAGTGGTCGCGCCGCCTCGGCATTGGGGCTCTGGAAGCCGACATCATAGATATGGAAGCCCAGGTGCATGATGCGCCGCTCCAGGTGAATGAACGGGAACTGGCCATCGACCGGCAGATTCGGCGCCAGTTTGACCACGCCGACCAACATCAGTGGAGCCACCTCGCCGGCGGCTCGGGCCACGGCCAGAATCAGCCCGGTCATCATCGCCGGCGTCGAGACTGGGACAATCACCTTCCACAGGGTTTCCGCCTTGGTCGCGCCCAACGCCAGTGAGCCTTCACGCATCGCCCGGGGGATGCGGGTCAGACCTTCCTCGGTTGACACGATGACTACCGGCAGGGTCAATAGCGCCAGGGTCAGCGAGGCCCAGATCAGGCCTGGCGAACCGAAGGTTGGCGCCGGCAATCGTTCCGGGAAAAACAGCTGGTCGATATTGCCACCGAGAAAGTAAACGAAGAAACCCAGACCGAAAACGCCGAATACAATCGACGGTACGCCAGCCAGGTTGTTGACCGAAATTCTCACGATTCGGGTGACCGGCCCCTGCTTGGCATATTCACGCAGGTAAATGGCCGCCAGCACGCCGAACGGAGTGACCACGATCGACATGATCAATACCATGGTCACGGTGCCGAAAATGGCAGGGAAGATCCCGCCCTCGGTATTCGCCTCGCGCGGGTAGCCGGTCATGAATGCCCAGAACCGCGCGCCATACTCACGCATTTTCTGCGGCACGGTCATGGTATTGGCGCGGGTGGCCCGCACCACATCGCCGAGGTTGATAGTTACTTGCTGCCCATCGCTGGTTCGCGCGACCAGTGCGTCGCGCCGACCGCTGGCGCGCAGGATGGTCAACTCATCGAACAGCACCTGGTACTCCTGGTTGAGCCGGTCGACTTCGGCCTGACTGGCGGCAATTAGCGCGGCCCGCTCCTCCTCATCCAGTCGCTCATTGAGCTCGATCCGGCGCTGCTCCAGCCGCTCGCGCTCGATCGCGAAATTGATCCGACCGATGTCGAAACGCTCCATGCGCACGGTGGCATCCACCAACTCGCGGCTGCGCGCCAGCCGCGGCACCAGCTCCTCGAAAGCGCGTTCACCCTCGGCAATCACCTCGCCATCCTGCTTGATCGCCTGCAGATAGCCGAAGAAATTGCCCCATTCACGCCGCTCCAGCATGATGGCGTCTTCCGGATAGCGAAACTCGGACAGGAAATCACCGATGAACCACTGGAAATCCCGACCGGTCAGGTCCCGGTTGCCGAGATGGAACAGGTACCGATCGACCAGGTCCTGCTCTTCCGGCACATCGAACCCGGCCTCCCGGACCGCCTGGGCAGTGACCGTTTCGGCAGTGCGTATGGTCCCCAGCACGACAATCTGCTGATCGCCGTCATGGAAAGTCGCCTCGACAATCGGCGGCTGCCAGAAGTGACCCAGACCGCGGACTGCGATCAGCAGCAGCAGTCCCAGCACCATGATCACGCTGATGCTGACAGCACCGCCGATCAGCCAGATCCAGGGATCTCCGGATTTGAACCAGCTACGCATGACGGCTGGCCTCCGGCTCGCGGGAAGAGGGAGAGAGGTGAGAGGCGAGAGGGCCGGCAAAGTCGTCTGCCGTGCCTTCCCTCTCCCTTCTTGCCTCTATCCCTCTTCCCATCACACTTGCTTCCAATGAAACCCGCTTCACATCAATCATCGCAACCATCTCCGCAAGCCTCCTCAAAGCGACGAATACTTCGCCCGCAGGCGCTGACGCACCACTTCGGCGATGGTATTGAGCACGAAGGTGAAGGCAAACAGCACCAGGCCGGCGAGGAACAGCAGGCGATAGTGGGTGCTGCCGACTGCGGCTTCGGGCATTTCCACCGCGATATTCGCCGACAGGGTCCGCATGCCTTCGAAGATATTGAAGTTAACCACCGGCGAGTTGCCGGTCGCCATCAGCACGATCATGGTTTCACCGACGGCACGGCCAAAGCCGATCATTACCGCCGAGAAGATCCCTGGGCTGGCGGTCAGAAGCACCACCCCGATCACGGTCTGCCACGGCGTGGCGCCCAGGGCCAAAGAACCTTGCGTGAGGTGTTTTGGCACGTTGAAGACCGCGTCCTCGGCGATCGAGAAGATGGTCGGTATCACCGCAAAACCCATCGCAATGCCGACCACCAGTGCGTTGCGCTGGTCATAGGTAATGCCGACATCGGTAAACCACTGGCGCATCGAGCCGCCAAAAAACCAGATCTCGATCAGCGGGCTCAAGGTAATGCAGAGCCAGCCGGTAAACAGCACCACCGGTATCAACATGGCTGCCTCCCAACCCGGTGGCACCAGAAACTTCAGCGCCTTGGGCGCGTTGTGCCACAAACCAGCGGCCAGCAGCATGAACAGCGGCATCAGGATGATGATGGAGAATGCCGCCGGCAGGTGACTCTCGATGAACGGCGCCATCCAAAGGCCGGCCAGGAAACCCAGGATGACGGTGGGCAGCGCCTCCATGACCTCGATCGTCGGCTTGACCAGCCCACGCATCTTCGGGCTCATGAAATAGGCGGTATAAATGGCGCCAAAGATCGCCAGCGGCATGGCAAACAGCATCGCGTAGAAGGCGGCTTTGAGGGTGCCGACCGACAGCGGTACCAGCGAGAACTTTGGCTCGAATTCGTCGGTAGCCGATGAAGACTGCCAGACGAATTCGGGCTGTGAACGCCCCTCGTACCAGACCCGGTTCCAAAGCGCCGTAATCGAGGATTCCGGATGCCGGTTCCACAGCGACGCATAGTGAATCTGGCCTGTGCCATCGGTCCACATCAGGCTGTTGTTGCGCGGCGCGACCGCAACGTTGTTAATTGGCTGATGGGAAACGTTCTTGATGAACAGGGTGCTGGCCGAGGTGCCGTAGTGCAGGCCCAGGTTGCCGCCGGCATCGCCGACAACAAAGCCCTTGCGGGTGAACTCCGGAAAGATGGTGGTGATCTGCGCCGGATGCTGACGAAACTCGCGAATGCGGGTGATGCGATTGATATTATTCTCGTCACGAACCAGGAAGTACTGCGCGACGCTGCCGTCGGACCCGCCGACGATAATCGATACCGTACCCAACAAATAGGCCATGGAAGTGACGCTGACCAAATCACCTTCCAGCACGCGGCGCGAATCTCGCAGGCGGGCCTGTGCCGGGTCTGAAATGTCGTAGTAATGCAGGAAGCCCTGGGCATCACCCACCAGCAGGTTACGCATGGTGATATCCAGCAGAATCTGGGTCGGCGCGGCCGGTGGCGGCGGCAACTCGTAGCTGGAGCGAACGAATTCGGTCTCCCCGGTCAGAAAGGACCGGCGGCTGGCATAGCGGGTCAGCAGCAGGCGTCCATCAGCAGTCACCGCTGCTATCCCGATGCCCGTTCCCCCCTGCTGCACCGTGATCACCTCGAGGGGCTGACCGGCATCATCGATGGTGGTCAGCGGCTCGCCGAGCGGGTAGCTAAGCTTCGGCGTTACCAGCCTCTGGTCACCCGGAAAGGTCACATCGTATTCGTGTTTGGCCAGCACTGCACGGCCATCCGACAAGCCATAAATCACCAGTCCCGTACGCGGCTCGCCGCTTGAAAAACTGACCGCCTCGGCACCATCGAAGGAGATCACGCGCTGGCTGAGCGCACGGCCGTCGCGCGGATCGAAAAATGACACCGTGCCATCGGCGGCAAAACGAACAGCTGCCTCCTGATAGCGTTCGCTGGCGATGAATACCGTATCGCTGTCACCGCCGGGCACCGGAAAGCTGACCGGCTCGGCCAGGCTGGCATTGCGCAGCAGCGGCATGACCTCGGCAAACAGAAAGACAAAGATCAGTGCCAGCGAAATCACCACGCCGTAGCCGGCGGCAGAAACGAGAAAGCGCGTTGTCAGGTCCTTGAGGTGCCGAATGCGGCGCAGCCTGGTACGGGCCTCACCCTGCGGCAGCAACTCGCGGGCCGAGGGTGCGGGGGCGCTGGTAGTGGCAGTCGAAGACATGTTGACCCTGATTCCCGGCGATCGACAGTGCGCCTGAGTAGACAGGCGCGCAGTTTATGAACAAAATATTTCAGAAGCGTGACAGTCCGGCGCTTCCTCCGGAAAGGCACCCCACCTCGGCCTGGTGGGGTGCCAAAGACAGCAGCTTGGGGAGAGGCTGTCGGTTTGACTGAATCAGTCGATACCCAGCTCGGTACGGAAGCGCGCAGCCACCGAGGCCGGCAGGGGGATGTAGCCGTCGCGGACCACCACTTCCTGGCCCTGACGCGACAGCACCAGACGCATGAACTCACGCTCCAGCGGGTTCAGATCGCGGTTGGGATGCTTGTTGAGGGCCACATAAAGGAATCGGGCCAACGGATAGCTGCCGTCGGCAGCGGTCTCGCCGGAGGGCTCGACTGGCGGGTTGCCCACGGCAATTGCACGCACGCCGGAGGTAGCATAGCCGATGCCCGAGTAGCCGATACCGTTGATCGATTCGGCAACACCCTGAACGACCGAGGACGAACCCGGCTGCTCGTTGATCGAGTCCTTGAAGTCGCCGTCACACAGGGCATGCTGGCGGAAATAACCATAGGTGCCGGAAACCGCGTTACGCGAGTACAGGGTGATGTCGCGGTTGGCCCAGGCGCCGGTCAGACCGACCTGGCCCCAGCGGGTAATGTCTTCGGCGCCGCCGCAGCGACGGGTAGCCGAGAAGATGGCGTCGACCTGCTCGATGGTCAGACCCTCGATCGGGTTGTCGCGATTGACATAGACAGCAATGGTGTCAATGCCGACGCCAACGACCGTCATCGGGTAGCCATGACGCTCCTCGAAGGCGGCCTGCTCGCTGTCACGCGGCATGCGGCTCATCGGGCCGAAGTTTGCGGTCCCTTCGGTCATCGCCGGCGGCGCGGTCGAGGTGCCAGCGCCCTGAATCTGGACATTGACGTTGGGGTAGAAACCCTGGAACTCCTCGGCCCACAGGGTCATGAGGTTGTTCAGGGTATCCGAGCCGATCGAGGACAGGTTGCCGGAAATCCCGGAAACCGGAGTGTACTCGGGCAGATTGGGGTCGACTTCGACCTGGGCAAAGGCCAGGCCTGAAGCCATGGTGGCGCTGATGGCAGCGGCGGAAATCAATTTCTTCAACATGTTCAACTCCAGGTTTGGTACCACAAGATGGTACGGAAAAAGGTTACAGATGCTTCTTTACAGGTGCGTGAATCAGGCGCGATCAGAAGTCAAAGCGCATGCCGAACGACAGCCCCGAGGCCGTCTCGCCGGCGGCACCTGGACGACCGGTGGTTCTGGCCTGGCTCCAGGGATTGAGCGCGACGTTGTCGTCATTGGAGACCAGGGCGTAGTTCACGTAAAAGCGCAGCGGGCTGCTGACGCGATACTCCGCTCCGACTGCAATCAGATCGGAATCGGAATCGGCCGGATCGGCGGACCTTGTCAGGAAATGGCCCTTGACCGACCAGTTATCGCTGATCTTGTAGGCGGCGCCAAAACCGTAAACGTCGGCATCGAAGGCGTCGTTGTCGTGATCGATGGTCTGAAAGAAGCCGACCAGGGTGAGATCGCCAATGTCGTAGCCTATGGCCAGGCGAATGGCATCGCGCCCACCCTGGCTGCGATCATCCTGGAACTTCTCGTAGGCCAGGGCAAGATCGAGCGGGCCCTGCTTGTAGGTCGCCGACAGGCTCCAGGCATCATCACTATCACCGGAGGCATCATTGCCCTCGTGCAGTGAATAGGCAATGTTGAACTGGAAACCCTCCATGCTCGGAGTCTGGTAGTGCACGGTGTTCGGAGTCCGCTCGTCGAAACGGCCAGCGCCGGCGCGAGTCAGGTTGCGCATGTCGCCTAGCTGGTCACCGAACAGGTTGGCCGGTCCGCGTGCGCGCTTGAACGGCGTATCGAACTTGCCGAGCCGAAACATGCCGAAACCGCCACGAACACCGACAAAGGTATCCCGGCTGGCCCAGTTCGAGCCCTGGTTGCTGTAGTCGATTTCCTGCTCGATCTGCATGATGGCAGTGATGTTGTCGAACTCTCGGGTGGCGCGAAAACCGAGTCGCGACGAGTTGCTCGACACGTTGAACTCGGAGTAGTCCGCACCGTCATCAAGATAGTCAAGCGAGACGTTGGCACGACCATAAATGGTTACATCAGCCAGCGCCACGGCCGGAAGGGCCGCGAGAATGGCAACGGGGAGCAATGCTTTTTTCATGTCATTTTCCTGTGGGCAATGTGGACAGCTAAACTTTCTGGGCTAAAGCCTGGGCGCAGTCTGCGCCCGTCCCGTTTCATGAAAATGACGGCTTGATTGCAAAGCGATGACAGCGGCGAGACGGCGCCGAGTAGCTGGTATTGATCAGGACGGCAGGTGACGTACGCGGCGATCGCCGAACAGGCAGCGAAAGGTAGAGCCGACCCCGGGTTCGGACTCGACTTCCAGGCTGCCGTCATGGCGTTGGAGCACGTGCTTGACGATGGCCAGCCCCAGGCCTGTACCACCGACTGACCGCGAACGGCCGGAGTCGACGCGGTAGAAGCGCTGGGTGATGAACGGAATATGCTTCTCATCGATACCGATGCCGGTATCACTGACCTCGAAGACCGCTCCGTTGTCGGTATCGTGATACCAGCGCACGCCGATCTGGCCGCCGGCAGGGGTATAACGAATAGCATTCAGAACCAGGTTGGCCAACGCACTGTGGAGCTCGTTTTCGACCCCGGCGAGCCCGACCTGGCCGTCGAGCTGGCATGCGATCAGGTGCTGCTGTCGATCCTGGGAACGGGCATCCCCTACGATGCGTCGAATCAGTGCCGGTACGTCAACTACACTTTCAATATCGGCGTCGGGCTCTTCTGTCTCCAGCCGGGACAGTTCCAACAGGTCGTTGACCAGGTTGCTCATGCGACGGCACTGGGCCTGCATCTCGGCCAGCGGCTTTGCCCACTCGTTTGCAAGGGTGGGATCATCCACAAGGGATTCAACATAGCCGTTGAGCACCGTCAGCGGAGAGCGCAGCTCATGGGAGGCATTGGCAACAAAGTCGCGGCGCATCGCCTGCAGTCGCTGCAAGCGGGTGATGTCCCTGGCCATCAGCAGATACTGATTCTTGCCATAGGGAATCAGGCGCACCGACAGGTAACGCTGGTCGCTGACTGGTGAGCTGATCACCTGACCCTGCTCATACTGTCCAGAACTCAGATAATCTCTGAACTTGGGACTGCGCAGCAGGTTGGTGATCGGCTGTCCAAGATCAGCGTTACCGGCCAGCCCCAGCTGGTAGCGGGCAGCCTTGTTGAACCAAAGGATACTGAAATCGACATCCAGAACCACCGTGCCATCCGGCATCGCAGCAGTAGACTCCCGAAACTCGCGAATCACCTTCGCCAGCCGCTTTTTCCGCTTGTAGTAACGACGCAGCAGCTTGTAATAGTGTTCGAAGACTTCGCCCCAGACCCCCCAGGATTCCGGAGGATTGCGCCGACGGCCAACGTCCAGCCAGCGTTCGAGACGGTAAAGCTGCCAAAGGCACCGTGCCACGTAGACAACGAGGGCTGCGGCGATGAACCAGCCGGCATGACCGAACAGCAAGCCAAGCACCAGACCGCCGACCAGCAGCAGTGCCAGGGCCAGCAGTTCAATCATCCAGAATCCGGGCATCGGGGAAACACTAAGGTCAGCAACGGGGCCAGCCGTTACTATTATCCCGGAAAATGGCGTGCTCAGTTGTCCTGGTTGTCGGCAGCTGAAAACCGGTAGCCGGCTCCACGTACGGTCTGGATGCAGCGATCGTAACCACTGTCCGCCAGCGCCTTGCGCAGGCGAAGTACATGGACATCGACGGTCCGTTCCTCGACGAACACACCGCTGCCCCAGACATGATCGAGCATCTGCGAGCGCGAATAGACCCGGTCCTGGTGAGTAAGAAAGAACTTGAGCATGCGGAACTCGGTAGGGCCAAGCTCGACCGGCTGACCGTCGGCAAGCACGCGGTGACTGGCCAGGTTCATCACCAGCCGGCCGGCGCTGACCTCTTCGCTACCGCCATCTGGAGCGGCGCGGCGCATCACGGCACGCATCCGGGCAATCAGCTCGCGCACGCTGAACGGCTTGGTCAGATAATCATCAACACCGCTGTCCAGCCCCCGGACCTTGTCGTCCTCGGTGGCCCGGGCAGTGAGCATGATGATGGGCAATTCGCGGGTCAGCTCGTCGCGCTGCAGGGAGCGCGCGAATTCCACGCCACTCAGGTCCGGCAGCATCCAGTCGAGGATGATCAGGTCGGGCCGGTGGTCGGCCAGACTGATCCGGGCCTGCTGACAGTTTTCGGCCTCGCTGACCTGGAAACCGGCGCGCTCCAGCCCGAACACCACCATCTGGCGAATCGCCTCGTCATCCTCAACGATCAGTATTCGCTTCGCTTCCATTTTCACCCCTGCAAGTCACTTGTCCCGAACCGGCATGCTCATCGCCCGCCGGCAGCCCCCGACCGTGGTTCGCCATGATGACAGCTTCACGACGATACGAGAACAACCGCTATTGCACCAGCAAAAAATGACAGACTGATGACACTCAAGCGCGGTACCGGGTCACGATCTGCCCAGCCAGTTCGGCGACCTGCTGGCGCAGGAACTCCGGCGCCAGAACCTCGACATCGGGACCGTAGCGGAGAATATCCATGATCAGCTCGCGCGCCGCGCCGAACGGAAACTCAAGCTCGTAGTCACCTTCAGCGAGCATCCGTCCCTGTTGCTCGGGATGCCAGACCTCGTCGGCAGCCCAGCGCGCAGCCTCGGCATTGAAGCGCAGCCTGGCGCGATGTTCGGCCGGGCCGGAAAAGATGCCGTAGGCGCGGTCGAAATGGCCCGTCAGGGTCTCGGGATCAATCTCCAGCGCTGGCTCGTCGACCAGCCCCAGCTGACGGATGCGTTCCAGCGCGAAGCTGCGCAAACCCTCGACCTGATGGCACCAGGCATCCAGATACCAGCGATCACGGTAAGCGGTCAGACGCTGTGGTGACACCACCCGGCTGCTCAGCCGGTCGCGGCGCCGCCCGTGGTAATCGATGGCCAGACGCTGACGCTTGAACAGCGCCGCCAGCAACTTCTCGAACAGCCGCCCCGGCACCGGTCTGCCGGCGTCATGACGGATGTGGATGCGCTGCGGCTGGGTAGCCACATCCAGCCCTTCCTGATCCAGCAGCTGGCCCATACGCTGCTGCAGCGCCTGGAGTTCGGACTCGAGCAGACCCGGCTGCACGTTACCCAGGATCTGGCGCGCCATCAGCAACGCCTGCAGTTCCTCCGGGCTGATCCACAGGCCCGGAAGCTCGAAGTGCCCGGCCAGCTGGCGGTCATAGTAAAAGTCGCGCGTTTCCGGATCCTGCTCAAGCGGTGCGCCCAGCCCGTCACGTAGCTCGGCGATCAGGCGATACAGGGTCGCCTGGCTGCAGCAGAGCTCCTCCATCAGCACCTGCCTGGAGACCGGGCGCCTGCGCTGCCTGAGGATATCGTGTAGATGGTACAGGCGCTCGCGGCGTCCCATGACCTCCCCCAGCTAGTCGTGGCAGTGGCGACAGATGCCGTAGATTTCCAGAATCTGGCGGCCGGGGCGGAAGCCGTGGTTCTCGGCAACCTCGACCAGGGCCTGATCCAGTACCTTGAAATGGACTTCCTCCACGCTCTGGCAGCGCTCGCAGATGAGGAAATAACCCTGGTGCTTGTGCTGCGGATCCAGGCAGCTGACGAAGGCGTTGAGGCTTTCCAGCCGGTGAATGAAGTGATGCTCGAGCAGAAAGTCCAGCGCGCGATAGACCGTTGGCGGTGCCGCCTTGGGAAACTCCTGCTTGAGCTGGTCAAGCAGGTCGTAAGCCTTGACCGGACCTTCGGCGGCCAGCACCAGTTCCAGCACCCGGCGCCGGGTGCGGGTCAGGCGCAGGCCGCGATGGCGGCAGCTGGATTCGACCTGGCGGATGACTTCGGATGCCTGCATGGCCCTCATTCTACGCGATCAGGACTGTTCGACTCGCCTGGCGATGTAGTCAAGAGCTCGATCGATGCGCGTCAGACTGCGATCGCGCCCGATCAGCCACAGCGTATGGTTGATCGCCGGCGACATGCCGTGGCCCATCAGCGCGACCCGGAGCGGCATGCCGAGCTTGCCGAAACCGATCGACAGATCGTCGACGGTGGCCTGCACGGCTTGCTGCAGCTCATCCGGCTCCCAACTGGCCAGATCCGCAAGCCGCTGACGAAGTGCCTGCAGTGGCTCGGCGGCAACCGGGCGCAGGTGCTTTTTCGCCGCCTGCTCATCAAAACTTTCGAAATCGGCATAGAACGGGCGCGACTGCTCGACCATTTCGACCAGCGTTTCGACCCGGTCGGCCTGAACCTTGAGCAGGTCGGCCAGCGGCGGCCCGTTGACCGGATCCAGGCCGACTCGGCCCATGTGCCAGGCCAGCTCGGCCAGGACTTGCTCGGGCGCGGCGGACTTCAGGTAATGCTGGTTGAGCCAGTTGAGCTTGGCGGTATCGAAGCGCGATGCCTTGCGGTTGACCGCCTCAAGGCTGAACAATTCGACCAGGTCGGCACGACTGAACACTTCCTGATCGCCGTGGGACCAGCCCAGGCGGGCCAGGTAGTTGAGCAGCGCGTCAGGCAGATAGCCCTGCTCTCGCCAGGCCAGGACGCTGACCGCACCGTGCCGCTTGGACAGGCGACTGCCATCGTCGCCCAGTATCATCGGTACGTGGGCGAAATCCGGGACATCCGCTCCCAGGGCCCGATAGATGTTGATCTGCCGCGGTGTGTTGTTAATGTGATCGTCGCCACGTATGACCAGGTTGACTTGCATGTCGATATCGTCAACCACCACGGCAAAATTGTAGGTAGGCGTCCCGTCGGCTCGCATGATGACCAGGTCATCGAGCTCTTCGTTGCTTATCTCGATGCGGCCGCGAACCCGGTCATCAAAAACCACCGCGCCATCATCCGGGTTGCGGAACCGCAACACCGGTTCGATACCTTCGACCGGTTCCTGGCGGTTCCGACAGTACCCGTCATAACGCGGCTTTTCGCCAGCCGCCATGGCTGCCTCGCGCAAGCCGTCCAGTCGCTCACGCGAGCAGTAGCAGCGGTAGGCCAGCCCCTTGCCCAGAAGCTTTTCAGCGACCTCGGCATAGCGGGCCATACGCTGGCTCTGGAAGTATGGCCCCTCGTCATGATCCAGCCCCAGCCAGGACATGCCGTCAAGGATTGCCCTGACCGAAGCCTCGGTCGAACGCTCGCGGTCGGTATCCTCGATACGCAATATGAAACATCCGCCGCTTGCACGGGCGGCCAACCAGGCGAACAGCGCCGTTCGGGCACCGCCAATGTGCAGATAGCCGGTGGGACTGGGCGCAAATCGGCTGCGGACCGGACCGGGAAAGTTACTCATGCAGGGTGTTTCGGGAAAACGGCGAATTGTACCAGAACCATTTAGAGTGCGACCGGTCACAGACTGCGCTATAAATACTGTTGATATGCGGCCTATTGTTCATTCCCGATGAATCGACATCAGCTTCTTGCTGCCTCCCGGCTTGCTGGCCGTCATCGGCCGCATGCACCAGGCTGGCGCCGGATCCTGCTGGCGATGGCCGCGGTGCTGATCGCCACTTCCGGAAGTCATGCTCTGACCCAACTGGAGCAGATCCAGGCCCGCGGCGTACTGCTGATGCTGACGGTGAACGGCGCCACGACCTACCATCTGGGTCCGGAAGGTGAAACCGGCTTCGAATACGACCTTGCCCGCCAGTTCGCCGACTTCCTGGAGCTGCCGCTGGAAGTAACCGCTTACGACAATATCTCGGACCTGGTGCCTGCACTGGTAGCCGGGCAAGGCGATTTCATTGCCGCCAACTTCTCTCGGATACCGGAACGGCTGACCGAGGCGCGCTTTGGCCCGTCTTACGAGGAAGCCAAGCCTGTGGTGGTCTACCGCCGTGGTTCCCGGCGCCCCCAAAGACTCGAGCAGTTGCGTGAGGGGCGCACCGTGATTCTGGCCGGCACCAGCTACGAGCCGCTGCTGATTTCCAGTCTGGCAGCTGAAGAGTCGCCCTGGTGGGAGCTCGAACATGCAGCCAGCATAGAGGATGTTTTCGAGGCCATTTCACAGGAAGATGTCGACTACACCATCATTGACTCCAACATACTGGCGCTCAATCGTCGATTCTTCCCCTCCATACGTCCGGCCTTTGAGCTCGACCAGGCGCATGAACTGGCCTGGGCCGTGCGCGCCGGTGACGATGACTCGCTGGTTGACACCATGCGCCGATTCTTCGCCTGGGCCGAGGAACACGGCGCCATGGCCCGCCTGCGTGAGCGCCATTACGACCATGTCGAGGGCTACGAGCCAGTCGGCACCTACACCTTCATGCGCCAGATGCGCGAACGACTCCCACCATTGAGGCCGCTGTTCGAGAAGGCGGCCGAGGCCAACGACCTCGAATGGAAGCTGCTGGCAGCGGTCGGCTACCAGGAATCACACTGGAACCCGGACGCCATCTCGCGGACCGGGGTACGTGGCGTCATGATGCTGACCCGCCGCACTGCCAGCCAGCTCGGCGTCGAGGACCGGCGCGATCCGGCCCAGAGCATCGATGGCGGCGCGCGCTACCTGCGCTCACTGATGGATCGGCTGCCGGAACGGATTCCCGAACCGGATCGCACCTGGCTGGCTCTTGCCGCCTACAACATCGGCTTCGGCCATCTGGAGGACGCGCGGGTACTGACCCAGCGCCTGGGCGGCAATCCCGATCGCTGGGTCGACGTGCGCGAGCACCTGCCGCTGCTGACCCAGGAGCAGTGGTACCGTCAGACCCGGTTCGGCTATGCCCGCGGACACGAGCCAGTGCAGTTCGTCGAGAACATTCGCACCTTCCATGAAATCCTGATCTGGATGGACGGTCGCGACCATCCGCTGCTGGCGATCGAGGCGATCTGAGTTTCTATTTCTGATATTCTCGAAACATGGAAATAGATGTTTCGACCCGGCTTGGTGCCCTGAGTCACCCTCAGCGCCTTAAGGTGTTCCGCCTGCTGATGCGCCGGTATCCTGATCATGTTTCGGCCGGCGAACTGGCTAAAGCCCTTGACATCAGACCCTCTACCCTGTCGTCCTATCTGACCAGCCTGATGCATTCCGGCATGGTCGCGCAGCAGCGGGTCGGCACGTCGCTGCGCTATGCCGTCGCCATGACCGAGGTGTGTCGCACGCTGGACTATCTGGTGCTTGACTGTTGCCGCAGCCGGCCCGAGATCTGCACGGCTTTGCGCGCATTCCCCGATCAGGCCAACCAGGTTGTTGACGACTCCCGCTTCAAGGTGCTTTTCATCTGTACCGGCAATTCCGCTCGCTCGATCTTTGCCGAGTCGATCCTGCGCAAGGAGGCCGGCAACCGGTTCAAGGCACACTCGGCCGGCACTCGGCCGCACTCCCAGCCCAACCCCATTGCGCTGAAGCTGCTCAGGCAGCGACAGCATGAGGTTTCCACGCTGCGCTCGAAACACCTGTCGGAGTTCCGGAAACCCGGAGCGCCGGCATTCGACTTTGTTTTCACCGTCTGCGACCAGGCAGCCAATGAGGATGGACCGGCCTGGTCCGGACAACCGGTCAGTGCCCATTGGGGCATGCCAGACCCGGCAGGCAGGGAAACCACCCTTGCCGAGAATGACCGGGCGTTTCAACAGGCCTATCAAGTTTTGCTCAGGCGCATACGGGCTTTCGCCGCGTTGCCTGTCGATGCCATGGACCGCCCGGCTCTGCAGCAGGCGCTGGACGATATTGGCCGCAGCGCCCGGGAAGTCACCCCATGACCGTCTATGCGCTCAATGGCCTGGGCCGGATAGGCAAACTCGCGCTCAGACCGCTGCTGGCGCGCGGCGCCAAGATCGCATGGATCAACGACGCCACAGGCAACCCGGCGATGCACGCGCATCTGCTCGAGTTCGACAGCGTGCACGGGCGCTGGGCGGCTGATTTCGGTCACGATGAACAAGGGGTCAGCATTGATGGCAGGCACCTTCCCTTTGTCGGAACGGCCGATCTGGCGGCACTGCCGCTGACTGGCGTCGACGTGGTCATCGACTGCACAGGCGCTTTCAGGTCCGAGGCGACGCTTGCATCTTATTTCACTGCAGGGGTGAAGACCGTTGTGGTCTCGGGGCCGGTCAAGGACGGCCCCACGGCCAATATCGTCTACGGGGTCAACCATCACATCCATGACCCTGCCCGGCACCGCATCGTCACCGCGGCATCCTGTACCACCAACTGTCTTGCGCCGGTGGTCAAGGTATTGCAGGAGGCCATCGGCATCCGTCATGGTTCGATCACCACCATTCACGACGTGACCAACACCCAGACCATCGTCGACCGCCCTGCAAGGGATTTGCGCCGGGCCCGAT
>SKQS01000030.1 GCA_007118895.1 Wenzhouxiangella sp. | reverse complement strand
TGCGCGCGAGCATGCACCGATCAGCCCGCCGGTAGTGGTCGACGTGGTCAATGCCATGATTAGCGCTGTCCCGAACGGCACCGAGGTGGTGCTGGAAATCGCCGCCGGACCGCCTGGTGCCGAAATCAGCGGGGCGCTGGGCCTGACCATCGACGGTACCGCCAGCTTCCCCGAACTGTCGCTGGCGCCATTCGGCAGCTACGTACTGCGCGCCCGCGCCGGCGAGGTCGAGACCGACAGCCAGTCGTTCGAAATCATCGAGGAAGCACTGTTCGCCGACCGCTTTCAAATTGAATAGATGATTACCAGTCCGGGGTAAACTGGTCGCCATGCGCTACCGCTTTGGCGACCATGACCTGGACACTGAAACCGGAGAACTGATCGGCCCCTCGGGGCCGATCGAGCTCAGGCGGCGTACTTTTCGGCTGCTTCGGGTACTGGTCGAAAAAGCCCCGGCCCTGGTACGCCATGATGAACTGCTGGATGAAGTGTGGGGACGCACCGCGCTGTCGGCAAACGCGCTGTCGCAGGCGATCAGCGAGCTGCGCCAGGCCCTGGGGGATTCTGCCCGTTCAGCCCGCTACATAGAAACCCGCCACGGCCGGGGGTATCGCCTGAAGGTGCCGGTCGAGCGGGTCGAAACGGCCCAGGAAACCGGCCAGATCGCGGAGCACCGTGCAGAAGGCGGCCAACCCCAGCAGCGTCGCTGGCCGCTCGCGCCGCTGGCCGTGGTTGCCGCGCTGCTCCTGCTGGTGCCGGTGGTCTGGTGGCTGGCAGCGCCGGAACCTGAAACCTTGCCATCCGACAATGGCGCCGGCACCGAGGTGCTGGCGCTTGGTCGCCTGGCGGCCGATGACGGGGTGCCTGACTGGGTGGCGCCGGCGGCGCTGGAATTGATGCTGGGCCGGCTGGGCAACGACCCGTCGCTGGTGGTGATTCGCCAGGATGCCCAAGGGCTGGCCGGCGGGCCTGACGACAGCCGCTGGCGAGCCGCGATGCGGGAAGTCCACGGCGCCGGCCTGGCGGTGGACGGGCGCTGGCGCATTGACAATGACCAACGCCTTCAGATGGCGCTCAACTTGGTCGCACTGGACAGCGGCCGGCTGGTCCATGAGTGGCAGTCTGCTGATGATCTCGATCGCCTGGACCGCCTGGTTGACGAGGCGGTCGCCCAGCTGCGACGGGCGCTGCGTCTGCCGCCGAGCACGATCGGTCGGCCAACCCTGGCCGGCAGCGAGAAGGCTGAGCAGTACTGGCGCGGACTGGCCGCGTTGGCCGAGGGCGAGCACGCGCAGGCGGTCGAGCTGTTGCAGCACCTCTACGAGACCAGCGGTCGTCCCGCCTGGCTGGCCCTGCACCTGGCCCGGGCGCTGCGGCTGGCCGGCGCCAGTCGGTCGGCAGCAGCCCTGTTTGCCGATATTGATGAAGACACGACCGGGTTGGCGCTGGGTGAGAGCCTGCGCCTGCATGCCGAGCTGGCTCGCCTGCGTCATGACGCGATGGATGCGGCCAGCGCCCTGCGCGCGCTGAGCGCACTGTTCCCGCAGGATATGGATCTGCTGTTAGAGCTGGCCGAGGCCGAACTGGACGCGCTGCAGGGCGAGGCGGCACGGATCACCCTGGCAAGGGCGGCGGTGCGTGATGAGGCTGCCGGCAGCCCCGAGTTTCATCGGCTGCGTGCCGAGCTGGGCCTGCTCGATGCCGACTACGACAGCGCCATGGCGGCAATTGACACTGCCCATGCGCTGGTCGAAACCCACGGCCTGGTCGGCATGCTGGTGCCGGTAGCCAAGACCCGCACCCGCATTCATCGCGCCCGCGGCGAGCTGGTGATCGCCGAGGAGCATCTGGCCGAACTTCGCCAGCGCTGGGGCGAGCGGCTGGATGGCTCGCGCGACCAGACGCTGGTCATCGAACTGGCCGGCCTGGCCCGGGCTCGCGGACAGATTGCGCAGGCCGAAGAGTTGCTGACTGAGCTGTCAGACACGGATCCAGGCTCGCTTTCCCAGTTACGCGTCGAGATCGAGCGCGCGCTGCTTGATCACGACCGTGGCGATTTCAGCACTGCCCTGGAGCGGCTGGATGGCATCGCGCCTGCCGTCCGTGAACTGGGCAATGCCGAGATCGAGATCGGTCACGGCGGAGCGCTGGGCATGGTGCTGCTGGCACGCGGCGACATGAGCGGGGCGGTGTCGGCCTTCGAGCAGGCGATGTCATTGGCACGGCGCAGTGGGCTGGGTCATCGGGTGGCCGCGCTGCAGATCAACTTCGGGCAAATGCTGGCCCGTCAGGGCCGTCATGCCGAGGCCGAGCGCATCTGGGAGCAGGCCATCGAGGTTTTTGAACAACTGGGCGATCGACGCGGGATGGCGGTCAGCCTGGGCAATCTCGCCGCCTCGGCCGCCGAGCAGGGCCTTGCCGAGCGCAGCAGGGAGCTGAATCAGCGTGCCCTGGCAATTTTCCGCGAGCTCAACCTGTCGGCTGATATCGCGCGCACCGCTTTCAATCTGGCGCTTTCTGCCAGCCGTGACGGTGACTTGGCAGGAGCCGATGCGCTGTTTGCCGAGGCCGAGTCGATCTATCGGCAAGCAGGCCAGACCGACCTGGTGCTTTACGTGGCCGCCTTGCGTGCCGATCACCTGTTGCTGGCCGGAAGGCTGAATGCCGCCGAACAGCTGCTCGACAGTCTTGAGCAGCTGATCGACTCCGGTTCAGCGCTTCGTCAGTCGGTGGTCTGGTCGGCCCGAGGCCGGCTGCATCAGTGGCGCGGCGAGATCGGGCCGGCCGCCGAGGCTTTTGCGAAGTCAGCTGAACTGCGCAGCGCAAGCGGGCACGAGGGCTGGATCATGACCAGTCGTCTGGAGCAGCTCAGGCTTGATTTGATTGCCGGCCACGACCCCTGGTCGATCCGGATCGAGTCCGGTGAGATCGCCGAAGGCTTTGCCTCCAGCAGCCAGTTCCGCGGTGCCGCCCGGGCCTGGCTGCTGGGCGCCGAAGCCCTGCTCAGCCTGGGTGAGCAGGACGATGCGCGGGAGCTGCTGGAGCGGGTCAGGACCAGTGGCGAGGGCTTCCGCGACGCCGCGCTGGCGCTGGACCTGGCCTGGGTCGAGGCCTGGGCCGGGCGACCGGAGGCACGGCAGATGCGCCTGGAGCGCCTGGGGCGACGGGCCGAAGAGCTGGGTTATGTAAGCATGCTCAGGCTGATCGATGTCGCTGCCAGCGTCAACGGCCTGGTGCTGGAGCTGGGCCCGGTCGCCCCGGAACAGGCATTGACGCCGGCGATACTGCCGCCCTACGCGCGCCAGCGGTGAAGGCAAAGTCACTGGCGCTTGATCTGCTGGCGCTTGCGATCGCACCGTTGCTGATCGCCCAGGCAATGTGGCTGAAACGCACCGTGCCGCGCCTGCCGGAAGCGGCCGGTCCGCGGCACGGCCGGGTCGCCGGTACCTCGCCGGGACTGAAACTCCTGGTTCTAGGTGAATCGCCCACCGCCGGCGTCGGTGTCGACCATCAGGACCAGGCCGTGGGGGCCTGCCTGGCTGCCTGTCTGGCAGCGCGTTTCGGTTGCGAGGTCGAGTGGCGAAGCCTCGCCGCCAACGGCCTGACGGCGCATGCCCTGACCAGTCGACTGGATGCCGAGTTGGCCGCCGCACCGGTGGATATTGCTTTGATCGCGCTCGGCGTCAACGACAGCCTGCACTGGCACCGACCACGGCGCTGGCGGCAGGACCTGAAGCAGCTGATTAGCCTGATAGAGGCCCGCTGCCAGCCTCGCTTGATCGTGTTATCACCGGTGGTGCCTATGGCAAGCTTTCCGGCGCTCCCGTTTCCGATCCGCCAGCTGCTCGGGTGGAAATCGGCTCAGCTCGACGCGGCGCTTGCCACGCTGGCTGATACTGACCCGCGGCTGTCAAGGCCGGAGGTGGCCTTCGATGGCTCTCTCGACGGACTGTTCGCTGCCGATGGTTTTCATCCCAATGCCGCCGGCCACAAGCTGTGGGCCGAACAGCTTGCCGAGGGCATTGCCCGGCACTGGTCTTCCTAATGTGCCGGTAGCTGCCGGATGGTGTGATAGCGCGGGCGCTGCAGCGCCGCCTCGACCCGCTCGCGTACGCTCTCGCCGCGCAGCAGCTCGATCAGCAGCAGGGCAAAGTCCATGGCCGTTCCCGGTCCACGCGAGGTCACCAGGTGGCCATCGACCACCACCGGCTCATCGGTCACCGTGACCTTTTCGGCATATTCATCCAGCGCCCCCGGAAAGGCGGTGGCGCGCCGGCCGTCCAGCAGGCCGTGTCGTGCCAGCACGGCCGGGGCAGCGCAGACCGCGCCGATCCAGCCCTGCCGTTGATGTTGAGCCTCAAGGCATTCGGCCAGCACCTGGCTTTCGGCCAGACGGGTGGCGCCCGGCAGCCCGCCGGGCAGGGCGATCAGGTCGAAGCGGTCGGCGGCAACCGATTCAAGCAGCTTGTCGGGCACCAGCACGGTCCGGCGGCTGGCCGTTACCGGCCCGTCGCTCAAGCCCGCGGTAGTGACCTCAATCTCGGCGCGCCGCAGCAGGTCGATGACGGTTACGGCTTCCAGCTCCTCGCAGCCTTCAGCCAGCGGAATCAATGCAGTTGGCATATCTGTGCGTGATGAATGTCCTGCGCCGAAGTGTAGCCCCACCGGCGCGCTTTTTGCATCTCGATGCACCGGGTTTGTGCCTCTGACGTCCTGCCGGCATGCCAGGTGGGAGTTTGACCAGGGTCACACTTTCCATTACGGTGGTCAGAGCGATACCTTGCATCGGAGGACATCCATTCGCCAGTCAAGTCTTTTCCAATCTGCTTTTTCTCAATCCCCGAAGTTGTGGGTAGATCCACCATTCGCTTTCGTTCATACGTGTGGCAGCGGAGGCTGCTGCAGCCGCACTGCAGTGTCGTTTCTCAACGCCGACCTCTCCAGCCAGACGCTACTGGTTGGTAGTCCTTGCGGCTACCAGACCCAATTGGACGACCCGTGTGCCGATGCTAGTAGCCAGGCGGCCAGGATGCCAGTGACTCGCGTGCTACCGCGGTGTTCGATTCGGTGAACCCTTCAGGAGGCTCAATGAAGACCAACCGATGCATCGCTGGATTCCGCAGACGTCAAGCCCACTTTTCAAGTCTCAGTTGTGCCTGTTTATTGGTTGGTTTGCTGATCGGTGGCGCCGGCATGGCCGACCAACCTGCGCCAGCATCGAGCGAAAACTCTTACGCACTGCACCAGGGGCCGCCTCCGGGCATACGGGGCACTGACGGATTCTTGGGGCTTGATCCCTGGACCGTCATCAGTCCCACGCCGGTTTCAGTCTCACGCCCGGGCGGCGCCTTCTACGATGGATTGTTCTACGTGATCGGCGGAGAGCAACCAGGCGGTGTACGTAACGGCTACGTCCAGATCTATGATCCGGATACCGACGATTGGGACGAGACCAGCGCCGATCAGATGTCAACGCCGGCCAGTAATCTTTGCGCCGCCGAGGCTGACGGGCTGATTTAT
>SKQS01000015.1 GCA_007118895.1 Wenzhouxiangella sp. | reverse complement strand
GTACCCGCATCGTGCGTCGTGCTGCCGGTGACATCGACTTTGCCGAAACTTCGCCGGCCAACATTGCTCGCATCGAGCGTGAGGGTCTGGACATGACGGTCGAGTACAGCTTCCCGACCGACATCGGCCAGTTCGGTGTACAGGCGGCCTGGAGCCGGATGTGGAAGGCGGAATCGCAGTCGACGCCGCTTGACCCGTCGGTCAACGCGATCAGCCGCAACACCTTCCCGGGCAACCGCACCAGCTGGCGCTTCAACTGGGCGCAGGGTGACTTCCGGGTATCCTACAGCGGTTACTGGATCGCCTCCACGGCGGCTGCTACCCAGGGCACGGGTGACAACCTGGTCCTGACCGGCAAGGTGCCGAGCTACGTTCAGCACGACATCAACATGACCTACTTTGCCCCGTGGAACGGGGAGCTGCAGGTCGGTGTGCGCAACCTGACTGACCGCGATCCGTCGCTGGACAGCCGTACTGGCGACCTGAGCCGTGCGGCCCAGAGCCTGTATCCGGTGATTGGTCGGGTGCCGTTCGTCAACTACACCCAGCGCTTCTGATAACCCTTAACGGTTATCCATAACCAATCACAATCAGCTAGACGCTTGCCCCGGAGAGTTCGCTCTCCGGGGCTTTCTTTTTTCAGCGCCCTGAATCCTGCCGCGCTTGCCTCGGCATGACCGTTGCGGAGGGCGCGGATCGGGTATGCTTGGCGCCCATGACAGATTCACCGCACAGCGAAAGATCTCCGGACTGGCACTGGAGCAACTACTGGCAGCAGGGCCTGCTGACGACCTTTTCCATGGGCAAGTTCCAGGCCGGCTACGACGGCCCGGTGGCGGTCTTCTGGCACTCGGTGTTTGACCCGCTGCCCGAAGATGCCGCGCTGGTGGATCTCGCCACCGGCAACGGCGCCATCCCGCTGCTGGCCGTGCGCCGCGCTCGTGAACTGGGCCGTCGCTGGCGCATCATCGGCATCGACTATGCTGACATTCGGCTGCCGCAATCGGGTGAGGATATCGAGCGGGTGCGCCAGGACATGGCCGAGGTGCGGCTGATTCCGCGTACCCCGATGGAGGCAACCGGCCTGGATGACGGCTCGGTTGACCTGGTCACCAGCCATTTCGGTCTGGAATACGGTGACCTGGACCAGGCGTTGGCCGAGATCGCGCGCATTCTTGCCCGTCCCGGGCGACTGGCGCTGATCATGCACCACCCCGACTCGGCGGTGGTTCGTCAGGCCCGCCATGACTTCCAGGTCACCCGCTGGTGCCTGGAAGAGGAGCGATTCGATCGCAAGGTGGCCGAGCTTGCCCGCATCACCGCCTCGGCCAGCACGCCCGAGCAGCGTCGCCGGCTCAAGTACAACCCGGAAGCCGAGCGCTGGCGCCGCCAGGTCAACCGCAGCATCGACCGGCTGACCCGCCGGCTGCAAGGTCAGGATCCGACCCAGATGCTCAAGATCACCCAGACTTTCTTGAGCATTTTCAGCGAGCTCAAGGACCACAGCCGTGAGGACAAGCTGCGTTTCATCGCCGATTTCAGCGAGGCCATGAGCGCCTACGGGGCGCGCATGGAGTCGATGGCCCGGGCGACCCTGGACGAGCAGCAGTTCACTGATTTCCTGGCGATGCTTGAACGCCAAGGTTTCGGCGCGGTAAAGTCCGAGATCATTCGTTACGACAACGGTGACTTGATCGGTCGCACGGTCACTGCCAGCCTGGACTGAACGGGTAGCGGCAGGCCCTGAGAGCAGCGCCGTGCAGGTTACGCGGAGGGAGCAGATGGGTCGGGTTGGCGGCGCCCAAGTCAGACAATCCTTGAAGATTTTCCACATCCGGCTGCGCTGGCTGGCGCTGCTGCTGGTGGCGGCCCCGGGGGCGGCCAGCGCTGATCTGGGGCCGGTCTTTCACCATATCGGCGTCAACCAGGGGCTGCCGGACTCTCGCATCGAGGCGCTGGCCCAGGATGCCAACGGATTTGTCTGGATTGCCACCAAGGGCGGGTTGATACGCCATGCCGGTGATCGGCTCGATGTGCTGGTTGCCGACCC
This sequence comes from Wenzhouxiangella sp., assembly GCA_007118895.1. Classification (GTDB taxonomy): domain Bacteria; phylum Pseudomonadota; class Gammaproteobacteria; order Xanthomonadales; family Wenzhouxiangellaceae; genus SKQS01. Next base: position 15,766 of record SKQS01000015.1, on the reverse strand, counting down.
GGAAGATCCCGGTTCGCTGCCGGCCAGCAACATCCTGTCGCTGTTTCCAGCCAGTGACGGCACCGTCTGGGCCGGGGTGTCCGGCACGGGCGTGGTGCAGATCGACGCCACCCTGGCGATCCGACGCCATGAACTGCCCCTCGAGCAGGGCGGCCGCCTTCCCGGACAGCATGTGTGGTCCTTTGCCGAAGCCTGTGATGGCAGCCTGTGGCTGATGTTTGCCCAGGGCGGCGTGGCGCGCCTGGACCCGGACAACGACGAATTCGAGCTGATCGAGCAGACCGCGGCCAACGGGATGGATCCGCAGGCGTTCAATCTGAAGCTGAGAACGGACTCGCACTGCCGCCTGTGGCTGGTACAGACCACGCGCCTGGCGGTGCTCGAAGGCTCGGCGCCCGGACCGTTTTCCGCCGTGTTCGACCGGCAAGCCGAGGGCCGAGATCCCCTATACGACCTGCACGAGGACTCAGACGGCCGGTTACTGCTTTTGAGTCGAAACGAGATCAGCTTGCTCGGCACCGTCGACCAGCCCATCGAGTCACTGGCACGCGAGACTTTTCATGTCAGCGATCGCGCGCCGACCCGACTGATCGACGATCCCGGCGGAGAGGGCTACTGGCTGGGCACGCTGGATGGGCTGGCGCGGATAGGCCGGACCGGACAGGCGTTGACGATGCTGCGCTCGCGCGCCGACCTGGAGGACGGCTTGCCCGGCAACTGGATCGTCGACCTGCTTACCGACCATGAAGGCGGCGTCTGGGTGGCGACACTGGACCATGGCGTGGGGTACCTGGCACCGGGGCACGAGGCGTTCCGTCGTTTTCGGCTGCAGACCGACCCGGTCGACCCGGCTCACCACGAACCGATCCTGCGGGTGGCGATCGACGGTGATCATGTGTGGCTGGGCACGCGCAATCGCGGCGCGATTCGATTCCATCCTGCCACCGGCGAGCAACAGCCGATCGAGGAATTCCTTGCCCAGCCGCCGGAGCACCGGCCAGCGGGGGCACGCGGCCTGCTGATTCATGGCAAATGGCTTTACCTGCTGGATCCCCGACGCGTGAATCGTTTTCACCTGGCCGAGCACCGCCTGGAGCAGGTTGCGCAGTTCGGTGACTTGGTAGGCGTAGGGTCGGCGCATGATGCCGGTGATGGCAGCTTGTGGATTACCATGCTGGCCGATGGGTTGGCGCTGCTGGACCCGGACAGCGGCGACTACCAGCATTTCCACCGTGACGGCGAGGGCCGCCACCGGGCAGATTTCAGCGGCGTGAATACGATATCGCGGGGACCGGACGGCTACTGGTGGGCAGCCACCTCGGACGGAGTGTTCAAGGGCAGTCCGGATGAGGGGTTCGAGCGGGTCGAGGCGCTAAGCCAATACCCGACTACCAGTCTGGACTGGCACGGCGAAATGCTCTGGCTCGGCCACGAGGGCGGGCTGGAGCGCTGGCGGCTTGCCGAAGATCGACTGCTACGGGAGCTGGCGCTGGGCCGGCAAGACGGGCTGCCGCCGGGACGGATTTTTTCGGTCGTCCGAGACGGTCGAGGGCGGGTCTGGGTCTTGATGTCCACCGGCCTGGTGCATGTTGAGGCCGAACATCGTCTTGTCCGGGCCTACCGTCAGCGAGACGGTCTGGCCACCGCCGAATTTTCGCTTTACGGCAGTCAGTTAAGCGACGATGGCCAGCTGCTCATTGGCACTGCCAGCAGCCTTGTCATGGTTGACCTGGATCGCATGGGTGAAGTCGGCACGGTGCCGCCGGTATTCGTTACCGCTCTGGAGGCCGGCTCCTCCCGGCACGAGTTTCTGCCGGATCGGCGCGAGCCGATCACGCTCGGGTACCGCGACAACGCGGTGATGCTGGAGTACCGGGCGCTGTCGTTCATCAACCCCGAGCACAACCGCTATGCCATCCGCCTGGTTGGCTGGGACAGCGACTGGCTGGAGCTGACCGGGCAGACCCGCTTCATCTACAGCAACCTGCCATCGGGTCGATACCGATTCCAGGTACGGGCCAGCGGCGCGGACGGGCAGTGGAACCTGTCCGGCGACGAGCAGGTGTTCATCATCGAGCCGGCGCCGTGGCGCACCTCCTGGGCAATGGCCGGCTACCTGTTGCTGGCGGTGGTAGCCGGAGGCGCCGGCTGGCGCGAGGTCCGGCGGGCGCGCCAGCGTCGCCGCGCCCTGGAGGACTCCACTCGCAAGCGACAGATCGCTGAAAACCAGCGCCGCTTCATTGCCCGGCTCAATGCCAGCCTTGATCCGGCCGCGCTGGCCCGGGTGATCTGCGAAGAGCTGATAGAGGTCACTGGGGCCAGTTCTGCCCGGCTCGGTTTTTCCCATGAAGGCCTGCCACGGAGAATCTTCAGCGCACCGCCTGCGGCCGGGGACATGACCCGCCAGGCCTGGCAGCACATGATTGCCACCGGCGACACGAACAACCGGCAGTTCGTTGAATTCCAGGCTGCCGGACGGAACGTGGCCACCGTGGTGCTTGACGCCGATGGCGTTGCCTTTGCGCCCGACAGCAGCTTTCGCGCCGGCCTGATTGCCGATACTGCCAACCAGGCGTTGAGCAATGCCCTGCTGTTGATCAAGGTCAGCCGGCTGGCGGATGACGCCAGGCGAGCCAGTGCTGCCAAGTCCGAATTCGTTGCCACCATGAGCCACGAGATTCGCACCCCGCTGCATGGGGTGCTGGGCATGGTGGAGCTGCTCAAGCGCGCCGACATCGGACCGGAGCACCGCCAGATGATCATGACGCTGGCGCGCTCCGGGCGCCAGCTTCAGCGCATCATCGATGACGTGCTTGACCTGTCGCGTATCGAGGCCGGTCGCCTGTCGCTCGATGCCCGAATTTTCGAGCTGTCTGGCTTGCTGGAGCAGCAGCTGGATCTGCACGCGGCCAACGCTGCCGAAGCCGGGCTGGATCTGCGGCTGAGAATCGCGGCCACCCTGCCGCCTGTGTGGCTTGCCGACCCGGATCGGCTTGGCCAGGTGTTGGGCAACCTGATCAGCAACGCGATCAAGTTCACCGAGCGCGGGGCGGTGGAGATCGCTGCCGAAACCGATGCCGAGGGTGCGCTGAAGCTGTCGGTCAGCGACACCGGACCGGGCATCGACCCCGAAGCCCAGGCCAGGCTGTTCGAACCGTTTACCCAGCTCGATGCCTCGATCACCCGCAGTCACAGCGGTTCCGGACTGGGCCTGGCGATCTGCCGACGTCTGGTCGATGCCATGGGCGGGCAGATTAGCCTGAGCAGTCGCTTGAGTGCCGGCAGTCGCTTCCAGCTTCGGCTGCCGTCGCCAGACCAGGCGCTTTCGCCAACCCGGCTGCCGATGAGCTCGCTGCTGGCCGGCCATGTCCTGGCCGTGGCCGGAGCGGCCCCCTGGCAGCGCATCGTCCGGCGGCTGGGCCGGCGCTGGGGAGTGGTCACAGTGCGGGCCGGCAAAACCGTGCCTGAAACGACACAGACTCTGCTGGTGCTGGATGAAGAGGCGCTGAGCGTGGCCGAAAGCTGCTTGACTGACACTGCCCAGGCCAGAAATCAGGCTCGAAATCAGAATGATGGCCCGGCGTCACTGCTGGTTTGCCTGCCGCCGAAGATCGAAGCGCTGCCGGACGGATTGGCCGGCCGGGTTACCCGGCTGCGATGGCCGCTGGTCGAAAGCAGACTGATCGCGGCTCTGCTCGATCAGCGGCTGGGGTCGTCGCCCTGATCCCTTGACCAGCTATCGGTCCAATAGCCGATCCGATCCCAGAGCCGTCACCCTAATCGGCTCGATAGCTTCGCACGGCCTCGACCAGGCAGCTGACGTGCTCGGGCGGCACTTCGGGGGTGATGCCGTGACCCAGATTGAAGATATGGCCAGGTCCCGAACCATGCGCGTCGAGCACCGCGTGCACCTGCTGGCCGATCACGGTCGGGTTGGTCAGCAGCACCGAGGGGTCGAGGTTGCCCTGCAGCGCGATGTCAGGACCGACACGCCGCCGTGCCTCGCCAAGATCCATGGTCCAGTCCACCCCCACCCCGGCGCAGCCGGTGGCAGCCACCGCCTCGATGTGCTGGCCGCAGCCCTTGCCGAACAGGATGACCGGCGTATCGGGCGCATCGGCTGCCAGCCGTTCGACAATTCTCGCCTGCGAGGAAAGGGAGTAGTGTCGGTACAGCGAAGGGCTCAGGATCCCGCCCCAGGTGTCGAAGATCATCAGCGCATCGGCGCCGGCGGCGACCTGGGCCAGCAGGTAATCTGCGGTGGCCTCGGCCAGCAGATGCATCAGTCGTTCGGCAGCAGCGGGTTCGGCCAGCAGCAGCCCCTTGGCACGCGCGAAATCGCGGCTGCCCCGGCCCTCGATCATGTAGGTAGCCACGGTCCAAGGGCTGCCGGCAAAGCCGATCAGCGGCACCTTATCGGGCAGTGACTGGCGAATCAGTCGCACCGCCGCCATGACCTCGCCGGTGTCGTCTTCGGGGTCCGGCCGTCCGAGCCGGTCAATATCGGCGACCTGGTGTAGCGGGCGCTCGAACCACGGGCCTTCGCCCGGGGTAAAACGCAGTCCCAGCCCCATCGCGTGCGGGAGGATCAGAATATCGGAAAACAGGATGGCGGCATCGAAGCCGAAGCGGCGGATCGGCTGCAGGGTCACCTCGCAGGCCAGCTCGGGGTTGCCGGCCAGCGCCAGGAAGCTGCCGGCCTGTTCGCGGGTGGCGCGGTACTCCGGCAGGTAGCGCCCGGCCTGGCGCATCAGCCAGACCGGCGTGCGGTCAACCGGCTCGCAGCGTAGCGCACGCATGAAGCGGCTATCGGCACGCGAGTTCATGAGTGCAGCACCTCGCGCACATCATCGGCGGCACATGCTCGAATACAGGCCTTGCCGATTGACTCGAGCAGGATCAGACGCAGCTGATCGGCTCGATTCTTCTTGTCCAGTCGCATCAGGTCGACCAGGCGATCGCGGTCGATTTCCTTCGGCAGCTCCGTAGGCAGGCCCAGCCGTTCCAGCAGCTTGAGCAGGCGTCTGGCCGGACCCGGCTCGGTCAGGCCGATCAGCTCGCTCAAGCGTGTGGCCAGTACCATGCCGATCGCCACCGCCTCGCCGTGCCGGTAGCGAGCATAGGCGGTCGCCGTTTCCAGTGCATGGCCGAAAGTGTGGCCGAAATTGAGCAGCGCGCGCTGGCCGGATTCACGCTCGTCGGCACGGACTACCTCGGCCTTGTTACGCACCGAGCGCGATACCGCCTCGAGCAGCGCTTCGGGCAGCCGACACTTCAGCGCCTCGGCCTCGACCTCCATCCAGCCAAACAGACCAGGGTCGCCGATCGCGCCGTACTTGACCACTTCGGCCATGCCGGCAAGGTAGTCGCGTTCGTCAAGCGTGCTCAGGGTATCCAGGTCGGCAACCACCGCCGCGGGCTGGTGAAAGGCGCCGATCAGGTTCTTGCCGGCTGCATGGTTGAAGCCGGTCTTGCCGCCGACCGAGGCGTCGACCTGAGCCAGCAGCGTGGTGGGAAACTGAATTACCTGGATGCCGCGCATGTAGCTTGCCGCGGCGAATCCAGCCAGATCACCGATCACGCCACCACCCAGGGCGATGATGGTGGCATCGCGCTGGGCCTTGTGAGCGATCAGGGCGTCAATGATCTTGAGCCAGTTGGCCGCCGTCTTGGCCTCCTCTCCCGGGGGCAGTCTCAGGACAGCGGTCGGGCAGACTGCCTCACAGGCGCCGAGCAGTCGATCCAGGTAAAGACCGCCGACCGTGTCATCGGTGACGATCAGCACTCGTCCGGACAGGTGGCGAGTCCACACCGAATGCATGTCGATCAGTCCCGGGGCAACGTAAACCGGATAACGCCCGCTGGCATGCTGGATATCTATGACTTTCACGAAGTTGCTTCCGATCTCATGTAACTTTTAATGGCCTTCTCGACCCTGGCTGCCATGGCCGGTGGTTTGATGTCGGCACACGGGATGACCAGGTCAGCGACCTCTTCATACAGACGATTCCTGTTGTGGGCCAGGGCCTCGAGCCGGGCCCGCCGGTCGGGAGCCTGCAGCAATGGTCGGCGCTTGTCGCGCTCCAGCCGCGCCAGCTGGCGATCGACGGTGGCCGAAAGATAAATGACCAGGCCGCGCTCGGCCAGTAGCCGGCGATTCTCGGCAAGCATCACCGAGCCGCCGCCGGTGGCCAGAATGATCCCAGGTCGACTGCTCAACTCGTCGAGCACCAGATGCTCGCGTTGACGAAACCCTGACTCGCCCTCGATGTCGAAAATGGTTGTTACTTCGACGCCGCAGCGCCGCTCGATTTCTTCATCCAGATCGATGAACGACAGGCCCAGTTTCGGGGCCAGGCGTCTGCCAATCGTGGTCTTGCCGGAACCCATGGGACCGACCAGGAATATTCTGTCTGCTGACGTTCGTGTGCCCGCCGACATGGATTCACTCCCCGACTGGATGAAGATCCGGATGCGCAGGCAAGCCAGTGGCGACGGGCAGGGTTGCGTTCCAGCGCCGAGGATTCATGCAATGGACGGGTCCAGGTTGTCAGCATCAAGCGATGCGGGCAATGCTACCATGCCGTCAGGCTGCAAATGGGCCGCGGCACGTGCGGCCTCGACGGGGTTTGGGTACCATACGCGACTGTTGGGAAAGCTGATCAATCATGGTTCGATTTTCTGTTCTGTTCGTCATCCTGCTGTTCGGGCTGTTTACCCTGGAGGTGCTTAAGCCGGTGCAGGATCACGTGATTCTGCCGTTTACCGCCGGTCTGGCCCATGTCAGCGTGTTCATCATCGAACTGTTCGACAGCGGTGTGGAGTCGATGGGCAAGGTGATCCGTGACATCGACTCAGGTTTTGCGGTCAGCATCGAGCCGGGCTGCAACGGCGTCGAGGCGCTGATCATTTTGTTTGCCGCGATCTTTGCCTTCCCGGCGCCGCTCAAGCACAAGCTGATCGGCTTTGCCATCGGCTTCGTTGCCATCCAGTCGCTGAACCTGGTTCGCATCATCAGCCTGTTCTACATGGGCCAGTGGAACATGACCTGGTTCAACTGGTTCCACCTGTACCTGTGGCAGGCGCTGATCATTCTCGATGCGCTGGTGGTGTGGCTGATCTGGCTGCGCATGCTGCCGCCGCGCAGCCAGGGCGGTCCACCCCAGGGAGGAGCCGAGGCCGCCGCGGCAGGTGAGCCTGCCCGGTGAAACGGCTGCTGATCGCCGGGTGTGGCGATCTGGGCCAGCGTCTGGCGGCAGTTGTCGCCGGCAAAGGCTGGCAAGTCACCGGTCTCAGGCGCCGGGCTGAAGTGCTCCAGGCGCCGATCCGACCGCTCAGCGCTGACCTCTCACGCCCCGACACCCTGGTGCCCGTGGCCGGTCACTGGGATGCTGTGGTCTACCAGGCCACGCCCGATGAGCGCAGCGAGGCCGGCTATCGCCGTGCCTATCGCGATGGCCTGGCCAACCTGCTCGAGCTCATCTCCACTCCCCGCCTGCTGTTCGTTTCATCGACCGCCGTTTACGGTGAGGATCAGGGATCGTGGGTCGATGAGGACACGCCGCCTGAGCCGCAGCGCTTCAACGGCCAGATCATGCTCGAAGCCGAGGACCTGGCCGGCTCTGCCGGCGGAATCTGCGTACGCTTTTCAGGCATCTATGGGCCCGGGCGCGAATATCTGCTGCGCAGTGTGCGCACGGGCAAGGCCCGGTGCCGCCGCACACCGCCGCAGTGGACCAACCGCATCCACGTCGATGATTGTGCCGGAGTGCTGGCCCACCTGCTCGACCTTGACCGTGCCGAACCGGTCTATTGCGCCACCGACAACCTGCCGGCGCCGCGCTGCGAGGTGCTGGATTGGCTGGCCACCCGGCTCGGCGTGGAGCCGCCGGCTGAAGACGATCAGGCCGAAGGCTGCGGCAAGCGCATCAGCAATCGCCGTTTGACATCATCCGGCTATCGATTCCTGTATCCTGATTTCCGTTCCGGTTACGCTAGCCTGTTGCCATGACCATACCCCTGAATGAAGCCATCCTGGAGCGCTTCCGGCGCGGATTCGACCAGGCGGTCGCTGCCGCAGTGCCCGAGCCGACTGCCATGACGCTGGCGACGGTCGATGAGCGCGGCCACCCTTGTGCACGCACCGTGCTGCTCAAGGGCCACGACAGAGACGGTTTTGTTTTCTACACCAACCTGGGCAGCCGCAAGGGACGCCAGCTGAAGATCAACCCGAGAGCCTCGCTGGTGTTGTGGTGGCGCGAGATTGCTCACCAGGTGCTGATCGACGGGCCGGTGACCCAGGTCAGTGACGGTGAGGCAGACGAATACTTCGCCACCCGGCCGCGGCTGAGCCAGATCGGCGCCTGGGCCTCGATCCAGTCGTCCGAGCTTGACTCACGCGACACGCTGGAGGCGCGGGTCGCCCGCTACGAGCAGGAGTTTGCCGACCGGCCGGTGTCGCGGCCGCCGCACTGGTCAGGTTTCCGGGTCAGGCCCGAGCGGGTCGAATTCTGGTACGGCCATGAGTTTCGCCTGCACGAGCGGGTCTGCTACGAGCCGGTCGACGGGCGCTGGCAGGAGCGGCTGCTATACCCCTGATCGGGCTCGGTCGGCGTCTTCTTGCGGGCCGCTTCGCGCGCGCTCCAGGCACCGATCAGGCTGCGTGCCGGTTCCTGGTCTGGATCGATCGGCTCGTAAAGACCGGCAGCCTGGCGCTGGCGCTGGGCCTCGTAGAGAATCAGCGCACAGGCGACCGAGACATTGAGTGACTGGGCCATGCCCATCATCGGAATGTGGATTTCGATATCGCACAGCGCAAGCGCCGTTTCGCTGATTCCAAACTTTTCGGTCCCCAGAACGATGGCGCTGGGGCGAGTGTAGTCTGGTTCCCTGAAATCCACCGCCTGGTCGGAAAAATGTGCCGCATACAGCGTGAAGCCGGCTGCCTTCAGTTCCTTCAGTCCGTCGGCGGCATCGCGGTGACGGTGGACCGTGACCCAGCGCTGTGCGCCCTGGGAGGTGTGATTTAGTGTCGGCAGGCCTTCCCGTGCCGGCACGGCATGGGCCTGGCTGACCCCGACTGCGTCGCAGGTTCGGATGATGGCGGCGAAATTGTGCGGCTTGTGCACTTGTTCCAGAAACACCGTCAGATCGGCTTGGCGTCGCCGCGCCACTGCCTCGATCCGGGCCTTGCGTTCGGGCGTCATTTGGTTAGTGTACAGTTGGTTTAAGCGGCAAGCGACATCGGATAAGGACCTGTAGCCCGGATAATTCATGAACATACACGCGCCCTCGCTAGTCTATTGTCCGCACAGTGGATTTTGCTCAGTCGGCCGTATGGCCCGATACGGCACGCGCGGCCGGTCAATCGACCAGGTCTTCTTTCGCTGTCGCTCAAACCGACCTGGCCGCTTTCCCTGCGCTCCATCGGAAAATCCACTGTGCGAACAATATCCTGCGCGATCATCGCGCGAGTTCATGAATTATCCGGGCTAGACCTCATGTCGGAATGGTTCAATACGCTCAAGGCAATCGTCAATCGGCACGATCAACAGCCCGAGCCGGAGACCCTGGCCCGGGCCGCGGCGGTGGTGCTGCTGGAGCTGGCCGCGGCCGATGATGAGCAGGACGAGTCCGAGCTGGCGGTCATTCGCCAGGCGATCCGGCACCATTTCGAGCTGGGTGAACAGGCGGCTGACGAGCTGATAGAAGAAGCCGCCCACCTGCGCACCCGAACCGTCTCGTTGCATCGCTTCACCCAGGATCTGCGTACCGGGCTGCCGCGTCAGACCCGCGACGACCTGGTTGGCTGGCTGTGGCGAGTAGCCTGGGCCGATGGTCGTCTCGATCGTCACGAAGAGCACCTGGTTCGTCGCGTGGCCGACCTGATCGGCGTGCCGCACGATGAATTCATCCGCCGCAAGCATCAGGCGGCGCCCGATGCCCCATGAGGCGATGGCTGCTGGCTTTGGTGCTCATGGTTTCCGGGCCGCTTGTGGCAGCGCCGGACATGGACCGGGTCGCCGAACTTGCCGGCCAGTACTGGCAAGTCGAGACACCGGCCCGCCTGCCCGGCGCCCGGGCGGAAATGGCGCGCCCGGTAGACCAGGGATGGATGCTGACCTCGGTTGCCGTCTTCTCCGGACAGGCCTGGCAGATCATTGCCCTGCGCCTGCACCCGGCCGGGGCATTTGACGACGAGGCCAGGCTGTGGGAGCAACCGCTGGCGGAGCTGATGGCGCGCTGGCAGCGCGAGGATCGACCGCCGCAGCCGATACCGGAGTTGCTGGAAGTCGATCCGCCCGATTACCTGCCGATCCTGCCGGACGAAACGCGCCTGCGGCGATTTTCCTTCGACGGCTATCATCATGCGCTGAGGTGGCGCAATACTGGCGGTTTTGATGGCGATGCCGCGTGGCAGCTGACCGACTATGTGATCCTGGCTGATCCGGTCAACGACTGACAGGCTGACCCCCAGCGACAGGGAGTCAGTCGAGCCCGTGCCGCAATATTCAGCAGTTACCTGAACGTCAGCCGCGTGGCTGCTCAATATAGAACTTTTGCTGAAAGCTGAATTCGCGTGCTGGTCCGGTGGCGCCTTCCGGTTGCACCCTGACCCGGAAGTTGAGCGTTTCCTCGTCGCGGATTGGCAAGGTGGCGATGTAGTAGATCGCCTCCTGCTCCACGACCTCTCGCATCTCGAGATCTCGCCGCTGGCCGGCCAGGTTGGTCGCAGTCGCCTCCACCCGCGCCTTGACCGGCTCATCCAGATCGTCGTCTTTCTTGCGCATCACCGTGATGTTGAGCAGGGCGCGGGTACCCGCGCGCTGGATGCCGTAAGCGCGTGCGACATCGGCCGGCAGCAGGTTGCTGTTGAGCGTGTTGTAGTGGATGAGGTAATCGCCGAAATCCTCGGCCTGCTGGGCCAGTGCCGGGAGCCCGGCCATCAACAGCAGTCCACAGGCTGCAAGCATGAAACTGCGCATCATGTCTGATCTCCTTATGGCTTGTGGCATCTCTGATAACACATTATGCACTGCCGACCGGCGCCAGCAGAAGCACTCGAAGATACTGGACCGGGCCGCTACCGAAGGGCTTGCAGGAATCACACCCCAAGCAGGATGATCAGAAACTGGATGCCGATGATGGCCACCAGCGGCGACAGGTCCAGGCCGCCAAGGTTGGGCATGACCCGGCGGATCGCCGCCAGTACCGGCTCGGTGAGCTGAAAGATCAGCGGCACCAGCGGGTGACGAAAGCCCTGGCCGACCCAGGACAGGATCACACCGATGATGATCAATACCAGGTAGAGAATCAGCAGCATGCGCACCAGTCGGCGCAGCGCAAGCACTGCCAGCACCAGCGGGTCGGGACTGATCCCGGCCATGGCCGCCAGGATGAACAGGCCGATCAGCTGCAGCAGGTAGAGCACCAGTAGCGCGGCAATGTTGACCGGGCCCAGGTGCGGGATGATCCGCCCCAGCGGCTTGACCACCGGGTCGGTGACCCGGATCAGGACCTGGCAAATCGGGTTGTAGAAGTCGGCGCGGATCGCTTCGAGCAGGATGCGCAGCAACAGCGCTACCAGATAAAGGTGGATCAGGGTCTCGATCAGGAAGCTGAAGGCGTTCTGTACCGATCCCATCATTTGGCTCCCAGTTGGCGGCCGCGCTGCACGGCGGCTTCGACCGCGCGCCCGATCACGGTCTCGAAGTCATCTGCGGTCAGGCTGTCCAGCGCCGCAGCCGTGGTGCCGCCGGGCGAAGTCACCCGGCGACGCAGCTCGCCGGCCGGTTCAGACGCCAGCTTGAGCATTTCGCCGGCGCCGATGGCGGTCTGGCGGGCCAGCGCCTGGGCGATGCCGGACGGCAATCCGGCTCGTTCACCGGCCGCAGCCAGGTGCTCGGTCAGGGCAAAAAAGTAGGCCGGCCCGGAGCCGGAGACGGCGGTCACCGCATCCATCAGCGCCTCGTCTTCGATCCAGACCGTTTCACCGCCGGCGCCCAGCACCAGCGAGGCCAGCTCGCGCGGCCCGTCGCTGCAGCCCGGCTCGGCGCACAGGCCGGTAATACCGGCACCATGCAGGGCCGGGGTGTTGGGCATGGCGCGAATGATGGCGCCGGCTGCCGGCAGGCCTTGGCGCAGGCGACCCAGCGTGATCCCGGCCGCTACCGAGATCACCGTCATGTGCTCCCCGACCGCCTCGCTCAGGCTGGCCAGCACCGGGTCCATGACCTGGGGCTTGACCGCCAGCACCACGGCAGCCGAGCCGCGGGCGATTTCTGCATTGTCTTCGCCGGTCGTCACGCTGTGGCTGTCGGCAAGTGAGCGCCGGCGCGCCGGATCGGGGTCGGCAACGCGCAGGGTCTTTGGGGGATGGCCCTTGGCGCACAAGCCCCCGATCAGGGCCTCGGCCATGTTGCCGCCGCCGATGAATGCCAGTTGCGGATAGTCCATCGACTTATTCTAGACGTTCGCCGAACAGCGCGGTGCCGATCCTTACCATGGTGCTGCCCGAATTCACCGCCGCCTCGAGATCGCCCGACATGCCGATCGACAGGGTGTCGATGTCGTGGCCCCGGGCCTTGAGTGCCTGGTACCAGTGATGAATGCGCTCGAAAACCGCGAGCTGCCCGGATTCATCATCGCGCGGTGCCGGAATAGCCATCAGGCCACGCAGGCGCAATTGCGCCAGTCCGGCAATCAGCGCGGCCAGCGCCTCGACCTGGTCGGGCGCACACCCGGCCTTTTGCGGTTCGTCATCGGCGTTGACCTGGATCAGCACGTTCAGTGGCGGCAGGTGACCGGGGCGCTGTTCGGCCAGCCGGCGTGCAATCTTCGGCCGGTCCACGCTTTGCACCCAGTCAAAACGCTCGGCGATCGGGCGAGTCTTGTTGGACTGAATCGGGCCAATGAAATGCCAGGTCAGCGAATGTGTCTGCAGCGCATCCATCTTGAGCTGTGCCTCGTCCAGGCGGTTTTCGCCGAACTCGCGCTGACCCAGCCTGGCCAGCGCGGCAATGGCTGAGGCCGGCTGGGTCTTGCTGACCGCCAGCAGCCGGACCTGATCGATGCCGCGGCCACTGGCCTGGCAGGCTGCGGCAATCCGGCCAAGCACGCGGTGATAGCGGGTGGCCGGGTTTTCGGTCGGGTGTTCGGCTCGATCGCTTTCGGGGTGATTGGCTTCGGCTGCTGGCATCCGGGGTTCCAGGTAGGCTAATATCGACATTATCAGGGCTGTTCCGGCCATTTTGGGGTGCGCGTGTCGTGCCGGTCGGGGCTCGCCCCACTCAAGCCAACGCGAGAAAAGCTGATGGACATTACCGAGCTGCTTGCCTTCACGGTCAAGAACAAGGCCTCCGACCTGCACCTGTCGGCCGGGCTTCCGCCGATGATCCGCGTCGACGGCGATGTCCGGCGGATCAACACCCCGGCGATCGAAAACAAGGAAATGGCCGAGCTGATCTACTCGACCATGAACGATCACCAGCGCCGCGATTACGAGGCCAACCTGGAGGTCGACTTTTCTTACTCCGTGCCAGGACTGGCGCGCTTTCGCGTCAACGCCTATCACCATCACCGTGGCATGGGTGCGGCCTTTCGCGTCATCCCCAACGAAATCTGGACCCTGGAAGACATCCACGCGCCGACGGTGTTCAAGGACATCATCGAAGTGCCGCGCGGGCTGGTGCTGGTCACCGGTCCGACCGGGTCGGGCAAGTCGACCACGCTGGCGGCGATGATCGACCACCTCAACAAGACCGTGTCCGGGCACATCCTCACCATCGAGGACCCGATCGAGTTCGTCCATAATCCAAAGAAATGCCTGATCAACCAGCGCGAGGTCAAGCGCGATACCCACGGATTCAACCAGGCCCTGCGCTCGGCGCTGCGCGAGGACCCCGATATCATCCTGGTTGGTGAGCTGCGCGATATCGAGACAGTGCGCCTGGCGCTGACCGCCGCCGAGACCGGCCATGTAGTGTTTGCCACCCTGCATACCTCTTCGGCGCCGAAGACCATCGACCGCATGATTGATGTGTTTCCCGGCGACGAAAAGCCGATCGTTCGCTCGATGCTTTCGGAGTCGCTGCGTGCAGTCATCTCGCAGACCCTGCTCAAGCGGGTCACCGGCGGGCGGGTCGCGGCGCACGAGATCATGGTGGCCACGCCGGCCATTCGCAACCTGATCCGTGAGGACAAGGTCGCACAGATGTACTCGGCCATCCAGACTGGTCAGAACGTCGGCATGACGACGCTGGACCAGTGCCTGATCGACCTGGTCCGGCGTGGTATCGTCGCCAAGTCCGAAGCGGTGCGCAAGGCCCAGAACAAGGCCGCACTGGCTTGAGCCGCCCTTAACAAGGGAGGCTTAGATTTCAAGAAACGGAGGAACGCTCGTGAGCAATATCCAGGACTGGCTGAAGCAGCTGCACGACAAAAAGGGCTCGGATCTCTTCGTCACCGCCGGCGCGCCGCCCTGCATCAAGGTACACGGCAAGATCTTCCCTATTCTTCGTGAGGCTTTGCCGCATGCCCGGGTCCAGGAAATCATCGACTCGATCATGACCGAGAAACAGCGCGAGGAGTTCCGCACCACCAAGGAATGCCAGTTCGCCGTTTCCCTGGAAGGCGTAGCCCGGTTCCGGGTCAGCGCCTTCTACCAGCGCAACAGCGTCGGTATCGTTTGCCGCCGCATCGAGACCCGGATTCCGAGCTTCGAGGAGCTGGACCTGCCGGATTCGCTGGCCGATCTGGCCATGAGCAAGCGCGGCATCATCGTCCTGGTCGGGGCGACCGGGACCGGTAAGTCGACTACTCTGGCGGCGATGATCGGTCACCGCAACAAGCACTCCACCGGCCATATCATCAGCATCGAGGATCCGATCGAGTACGTTCACAAGCACCGCAAGTGCCTGGTTACACAGCGTGAGGTGGGTATCGATACCGAATCGTTCGAAGTGGCCCTGCGCAATACCCTGCGCCAGGCCCCGGACGTGATCCTGATCGGCGAGATCCGCACCCGCGATGCCATGGAGCATGCCATCACCTTTGCCGAAACCGGCCATTTGTGTCTGACCACCCTGCATGCCAACAACGCCAACCAGGCGATGGATCGCATCCTGCACTTCTTCCCGGAAGACCGGCACGCCCAGGTGCTGCTGGATCTTTCCTTCAACCTCAAGGCGGTGGTTGCCCAGCAGCTGATCCCCTCGGTTGACGGCGATCGCCGCCATGTTGCGTTGGAGGTGCTGATCAATACGCCGCTGGTGCAGGAAAAGATCCGCAAGGGCAAGATCGAAGAAATCAAGTCGATCATGAAGGAGTCCGGCCACCACGGCATGAGCACTTTCGACCAGAGCCTGCTCAGGTTGTATCAGGAGGGCCTTATCTCCTACGACGAAGCGCTGCGTCATGCCGATTCAGCCAACGAAGTACGTCTGTCGGTCAAGCTCAGCGAAGGCGGGGATGCTGAAAGCCTGTCGCGCAGCATGCGCAATCTCGACATTCTTGATCAACCTTGAGGCTTACTAGTACCTGCATAAGTATTGCCACATTCAGCTTGCCTCTCGGCGTTCGTGGCAAGGCGTCGGCGCGAACTGTGTAGCTTGGGCCATATCGAGCGCCGAGAACACACGCATTACGGCACTCCAGCTTGCCTTCTTGCCTGCGCAGTCCACGGACGCCGAGAGGCAAGCCCGAAGGGAGCTTCGGACGCGCCCGCTCGCAGCGCAGCCCGAAGCCACAGTGCGGTTTGCGAAGCAAG
>SKQS01000038.1 GCA_007118895.1 Wenzhouxiangella sp. | reverse complement strand
TGCCAGGCCTCGCCCAGCAGCCGACGCGGCGGTGGATCGACAAAGGGGAAGGTTTCCGGGTCGCCCAGCTTCAGCGCCAGCATCTCCAGCACCACGCCCACCAGCCCGGCACGCCGTATTTCAGGCTCGGTGTAGTCCGGACGCGCTTGCGTATCGGTCTCGGCGAACAGTCGGATGCACACACCCGGCGCGACCCGTCCGCAGCGCCCGGCACGCTGGGCCAGCGAGGCGTTGGAAACCGGCTCGACCGGCAGGCGCAGCACCCGCGAGTGACTGGCATAGCGCGAGATCCGGGCCAGCCCGCTGTCGATCACGAAGCGCACCCCGGGCACGGTCAGCGAGGTCTCGGCGACGTTGGTGGCCAGCACGATGCGGCGTCCGGAAGCCGGTGAGAAGATCGCATCCTGGCGTTCGGCCGGCAGCCTGGCATACAGCGGCAGAATCCCGGTATGAGCCAGCCCGGCACGGCGCAGGGCGCGTGAGGCCTGGAAGATCTCGCGCTCGCCGGGCAGAAAAACCAGGATATCGCCGCGCGGATTGATTCGCCCCAAACGATGCACCGCGCGAGCAATTGTCTTGGGCAGGCTCTCGCCGTCGGCTGGCGGCTGATACTCGATGTCCACCGGATAGCCGCGACCGGATACCTCGATCACCGGCGCGGAGTCGAAATGGCGCGCGAATCGTTCGGTATCGATGGTTGCCGAGGTGACGATCAGCTTGAAATCGGGCCGGCGCGGCAGCAGGGTCTTGAGGTAACCAAGCAGGAAATCGATGTTCAGGCTGCGCTCGTGGGCCTCGTCGATGATCAGCGTGTCGTAGCCGTCGAGGAAGCGATCGCCATGGATCTCGGCCAGCAGGATGCCGTCGGTCATGAACTTGATGTAGCTGTCGGCTCCGACCCGGTCGCTGAAGCGAACCTGGTAGCCCACCGTGCTGCCCGGTTCTGCGCCCAGCTCCTCGGCAACCCGGCGCGCCACGCTGCGCGCAGCAATCCGACGTGGCTGGGTACAGCCGATCAGGCCGCGACGACCGCGCCCGGCAGCCAGGCACAGCTTCGGGATCTGGGTCGACTTGCCCGAACCGGTCTCACCGGCAATCACCACCACCTGGTGCTTTGCAATTGCCGAAACAATCTCGTCGGCCCGCTCGGCAATCGGCAGCGTTGCATCGCAAGCCGCCTCGGGCACCTGGCCCGACCGGCGCTGGAATCTTTCGCTCGATGCGGCCAATCGCTCGAGGTAGCCATCCAGCAGGCGCTGGCGCTTGTGATCCGGACCACGAAAGCCCCTAAGCTGCCGATAGCGGCGTTGGAGCCAGTGCACATCGGCCTGCATCAAAAGTTCCGGGCACGGTTCGGGCAGCGATTTCATGACCGTGAGTTGACGATTCGAGAGGCCATTATCAATATCTGAAGCAGGACCAGCTTGCCTGGATACCATCAACCGGGGACAATCAGCGGCCTTGTCTTTTTCTCAAAACCGAGCATGACCGACCGCAGGAACTTTCGCAGCGACAACGAGGCGCCGGCCCACCCGGCCATCCTCGAGGCCCTGGTCGCAGCCAACCGCGGCCTGGCCAGCGCGTATGCCGAGGACGAATGGAGCCGGCGCCTGGATGCGGCCTTCTCCGAGTTGTTCGCCACCGAGTGCAGGGTGCTGCCGCTGGCCACCGGCACCGCCGCCAACAGCATCCTGCTGGCGGCGATGTGTCCGCCCTGGGGGGCGGTGCTGTGCCATAAAGCTGCCCATATCCATAACGACGAGGGCGGTGCGCCGGAATTCTATACCGACGGCGCCAAGCTGATTGCACTGGATGGCGAGAACGGACGGCTGGACCCGGCTCATCTTGCCGAGGTCATCGACGGCACCGGCGTGCACGGCGTCCACAACGTCAAGCCGGCGGCGCTGTCGCTTACCCAGGCCACCGAGTGCGGCACCTGCTACCGCCCGGAGCAGATCCGGGCACTGGCCGATGTGGCCGGCCAGCGTGGCCTTGCGGTACACATGGACGGTGCGCGCTTCGCCAACGCCGTGGCCTTCCTCGACTGCCACCCGGCAGACATCACCTGGCGCGCCGGGGTCGATGCGCTGTCGTTCGGACTGACCAAGAACGGCGCGATTGCCGCCGAGGCCATGGTGGTGTTCGATCCCGACCGCTGGCAGGAAGCGCTAAACCGGCGACGCAAGCGCGGCGGCCACCTGCTGTCGAAAATGCGCTTTGTCTCGGCCCAGCTTCTGGCGATGCTGGAAAATGATCTGTGGCTGGAACTGGCCGGCCACGCCAACGCCCAGGCCAGGGCGCTGGCCGACGGCATCAGGGCCAGCGATCGGGCCCAGCTCAAGTGGCCGTGCGAGGCCAACGAAGTCTTCATCCAGGCCGAGCCGGCGGTGCTTGACGCGCTGGCTGAACAGGGCTTCGGATTTCATCGCTGGCCCGGCTACCGCGACGTCGGCCGGCTGGTGACCAGCTTCGCCACTACGCTGGATGGCGTGGGCGAGTTTCTCGAGGCGCTGGAGCACGCCTGATAAAACTCATGGCTCCTTCCTAATGTGACGCCCGCCAGTCCAGCCGCCCTTGCCAAGCACCGACTTGCCCAGCCGTTCAGGCTCAGGCTCCAGGTCGGTGGCCATGGAGTCGTTCCAGCGGTTGAGAAAGCCGTACAGGCAAATCGCGGCCAGCAGCTCGACGATCTGCTCCTCGCTGTAGTGGCTTTTCAGCCGTTCAATCAACTCCTCGTCGACCGTATTGGGCACGCTGCCGGCAGCCAGGGCGAAATCCAGCGCCGCCCGCTCGGCTTCCGTGTACAGCGGGCTGGTCTGGTAGTCCCACACCGCCTCGATCTTCTCGCGCTCGATACCGCTCAATCCGGCGGCCACCAGCGAGTGGGCCTGGCAGTACTGGCAACCCGCGGCACGCGAGGCGAAGTGGGCAAGCAGGCGCTTGAAGCCGGCATCCACCGCGCCATCCGGCGCCATCACCGCCCGGGTCAGCACGCCGAATCCTCGAACGATGTCCGGCCGACGCTGCATGGTCAGCAGGCTGTTGGGCACAAAACCCAGAATGCGCTCGAACACGGCAAATTCCTCGGCCAGCTCGGGATGCGTATCCGCCGGCAGCGGTTCCAGATGAGCCATGAGCAAATCTCCGGTTGAATGAATTGCAACGGCCAGTGTAGACCGGCCGCGGGGGCGATTCATTGCCAGCGACTAGCTGAACGATGCGTTTCGACCTAAAGACTTAGCGGCTGTCGAAACGACCCAGCTTGTGGCAGACTGCCGCTAACGAATCATGGTGGCCGGTCTTTCGGCGACTTGCTGCAACGCGGGAGGGCAGATGCAGGACCAGCAGGAGAAAAACTGCGCCAGCTGCGGCGCCCGGCTGAGCGGGCCGTGGTGTGCGGCCTGCGGCGAGCGTGCGCGCAAGCCCGGTGAGGTCGGGCTGGGTGAGTATTTCAGCGAGCTGATCGAGGCGCTGACCAACCTGGAAGGCCGCTTCTGGCGCTCGTTCAGGGCCCTGCTGTTTCGTCCCGGGCTGCTGACCACCGAATACATGGCCGGGCGCCGGGTCAACTGGATGCGCCCGCTGCACCTGTTTCTGCTGATCAACCTGGCCTATTTCCTGCTCTCCAACTGGAACACCTTTTCAACCCCGCTGTTCATCCACGTCAACTACGGCTCTCCCTACCAGGAGATCGCCTCGGACATGGTCAATCGCCGGCTCAACGATCCGCCGCTGCAAGCCGAACAGTGGGAACAGGTGGCCTGGCAGATGCACTGGATGAATCCGGAGCTCGAGGAGGAACTGCGCCCCGCGCGAGACCGGCTGGAAGCCTTTGCCGAAAGCTTCAATCGGCGGGTGGAGACGCTCTCGCGCACCCTGGTGATCCTGCTGGTGCCGCTGATGGCCATGCCGCTGATGCTGGGCTCACTGCTCAAGTCCGATGCGGTAGTTCGAGCGCTGCTGCTTGCCACCCACATGATGGCCTGGTTCCTGCTGTTCAATCTGCCGTTGGGATGGCTGGCAGCGTGGCTGCACTCCCAGGGCGTGCTGCAACTGTCTGAAAGTCACGAAGACTTGTTGCTGACGATAACCCTGATGGTCGCCACCGCGACCTGGCTGACACTGGCAATCCGGCGCGTCTATGACAGAGGATGGCTGCTGGCGCTGGGCGCGGCGCTGCTGATCAACCTCTGGCTGATCCTGGCCTTCCAGATCTATCGCTTGATCCTGTTTTTCGTCGTGTTCTGGACCGTGCCGGAGTAAGCAGCTTTTCAACCAATGAAACCATGAGTACCGGGTTAGGATAGCGGCATGGAATGGCTGATCTGGCTGGGCTACTTCGTCGCAATTGTGGTGATCCTCGTCGGTCTTGCCGGCACCCTGCTGCCGGTTTTGCCAGGCGTGCCGATCGTGCTGGCCGGGCTGATCATGGTCGCCTGGCTGGATGGGTTCGTGCGCATTGGCTTGGGCACGCTGATCGGCATGGGCGTGCTTACCCTGCTGTCGGTAATCATCGATTTCCTGGCCACCGCCGAGGGCGCCCGCCGCTTCGGCGCCGGCCGGCTGGCCATACTGGGCGCGGCGCTGGGCCTGCTGTTCGGCATCTTCTTCGGCCTGATCGGCATCCTGATCGGCCCCTTTGTCGGCGCCGTCATCGGCCACCTGCTCGGTCGCGCCAACGTCGACGACTCGATCCGCGCCGGCGTCGGCGCCAGTATCGGCGTTGTCATCGGCACCGCGGCCAAGTTCCTGATCGCCATCATCCTGCTAATCTGGTTCGCGATCGCCTGGTTGCTGCATACGCCCACTCCCACTCTGTCCTGACCCCCCGAAGACACCCAAAACCTGAGCGGACAGACTCGCCAAAGGCACCCATCCGACAAGCGGCGAGTGGCGATGAATGGCCGAGACATGAGCGGCACGGGATCGGCCACCAAACCAACCAGCTTTCGACGCTTCACCCCTGACCACCGAATGCTCCGGGCCAATGCGAAGCAACCCCGGAGTCGAAAGCCCGCAAAACTGCCCCAATCTGCCAACCACCACCCAAGCCGATCGCCGCGACGTCCCGGCCAGTCAGCGGCGCTCGGCGCCCTGCCCCCGAACACACCCAATGCCAGACCGGACCAACCGGAAGAAGCACCCACCCGACAAGCGGCGAACAACGATGAATGGCCGGAACATGAGCGGCGCGGATCAGCCACTAGAACCAACCAGCGTTCGACGCCTCATCCTCGCTCACCGCATGCCCCAAACCAGCGCGAAATAACCCTGGAGTCGAAAGCCCGCAAAAACTGCCCCGATCTGCCAACCACCACTCAAGCCGATCGCCGCGACGTCCCGGCCAGTCAGCGACGCTCGGCGCCCTGCCCCCGAACACACCCAATGCCAGACCAGACCAGCCACAAGAAGCACCCAATCGACAAGCGTCGAGCAAGCAAAAGAGCACTGGAAGCGAGGGATCAAGCCCCGCTATCGGTTGATCAGAACGCGCTGATGCACAACCCGATCAGGCCACCGGAGAAGACCCCCAGTCCGAG
>SKQS01000112.1 GCA_007118895.1 Wenzhouxiangella sp. | reverse complement strand
GCGACGACTCCAGGCCCCGCATCTGCGACGTTTCGCTCGGTCGCGAATCCTCACCGTAGGGGTGGCTACGTTTCCGGTTCGCTCGGTCGCGAAACCCCGCATCTACGGGACCTGGAGCCGTCTCACGCGCTATTCGCTCTTCTGGCTGGCACTTCTAGCCTTTGGCAAGTCGTACCAGCCTCCAGAGCGGCGCTACGTCCGGGTCATGAATAGTCCGGGCTGAGCCCGCTAAGCCTGCATTCAGCTTGACTGGTGCAGGATAAGCGTCAATTCTCAAGTCTTAGAGAGACCTGATTCATGAATTTGCTGCTAACGAATTGTCATTTCCTGTGGCTTGCCCTGCAAGCCATGCTGGTGTCAGTGAGCACAGTGGTTGCCGAGCCGGTTGCCGAACCGGTCGCCGAGCCGGTTGCCGAACCGCTTGCGGCTCAGTCAGCCAGGGTGCAGCTGGAGCATTTCGCTGATGGGCTGGAAAGTCTGGCTGCACGTTTCGAGCAGGAAACGCTGGATGAAACCGGGCGGATGGTCGAGAAGAATACCGGGCGCCTGCTGTTTCTCGCTCCGGAGCGTTTTCGCTGGGACTATGACGAGCCCTTTCCGCAGCAGCTGGTGGCTGACGGTGAGCGTTTGTGGCACTACGACGAGGCGCTCGAACAGGTCACCGTGCGCGAGCAGCCGTCGGCGACGGACTCGCCTTTGCTGGTGCTGACCCGACCAGAGCTGCTGGATCGCTTCTATCGGGTCGAGCCTGGTGACGAACCCGACGTGATCGAGTTTCAACCGCTCAACGAGGACGCGGAGTTTGAAGTGGCCCGACTGAGCTTTCGCGACGGGTTGCCGGACAGTCTGGAGCTGATGGACCGATTCGGCCAGTACACCCGGATCGGCTTGTCAGATGTCCAGCGCAACCCCGAGCTTGACGAAGCGCTGTTTACCTTCGAGCCTCCCGAAGGCGCCGATGTGCTGGAAGGGATATAGGCCGAATAATTCTTGAAGCACTCGGACTAGACACCAAAGGCGCGCCGCCGGATGTTTGCTGCCTTTGTGCCGATCCTTGTCCTGCTGGGCATCGGACTGGCATTCGGGCGCCTGAAGCTGCTGCCCGAGCAGACTCCGGAGGTGCTCAACCGGCTGGTTATCGTGCTGTGTCTGCCGGCGCTGATCTTTCGCCATCTGCCCGGCTTGAACCTGGAGGCAGAGTTGCTGGCGCTGATTGCTGTGCCGTGGCTACTGCTTGTCGCCTCGATCTTGCTGGTGCTGCTGGCCGGAAGACTGTTCGACTGGCCGCGGCCGGTGTTGATTGTGCTGGCCCTGCTGTTGCCGTTGGGCAACA
Organism: Wenzhouxiangella sp.; assembly: GCA_007118895.1. Lineage (GTDB taxonomy): Bacteria > Pseudomonadota > Gammaproteobacteria > Xanthomonadales > Wenzhouxiangellaceae > SKQS01. The sequence goes on along the minus strand of SKQS01000112.1, from coordinate 43,253 downwards.
CCTCGTTTCTGGGCTATCCGCTGGTCTCGGCCCTGCTGGGCGCAGATCGAGTGGCCTATGCGGTGGTTTATGACCAGTTCGGATCGTTTCTGATCCTTTCGACCTACGCGGTGATCGTGCTGGCAGTCTTCGGCGGCGGCGGCCCGATCGGGTGGCGAGAAATAACCGGCCGACTGGCGAGCTTTCCGCCGTTCATCGCCCTGGTGCTGGCGCTGCTGCTGGGCAATCACTGGTTCCCGTTCTGGCTCGATTTGATCGTCGACTACCTTGCCGACATGCTGGTTCCGCTGGTGATGCTGGCTGTCGGCCTGCAGATGAAGTTCCGCCTGTCGCGTTCGGAAGTCAGTCCGCTGATATTCGGTCTGGTTGCCAAGCTGATCGTGCTGCCGGCGCTGGCCTGGCCGCTGGCGCGCGGGCTGGGCGCCCGGCCGGAGGTGTTCGAAGTGGTGGTGCTGGAAGCGGCGATGCCGCCGATGATTACCGCGGCGCTGATGCTGGTGGCGGCACGTCAGGCGCCGGTGCTGGCCAATGCCCTGGTCGGTTATGGCGTTCTGTTGGCGATGTTGACCATTCCCGCCTGGGTCTGGTTGCTTGGCCTGTCTAGCCACTGACCTCGGGCAGTCGGGCGCTCAGCCAGGTGCCGATCAGCCCCATGGCCGCCAGGATCAGGATCACCCCGGAGACCGGCATCACCGTGGTCAGCGCGCCGACGCTGCCGGCCAGCAGCAGCACCACCCCGATCACGGTGTTGCTGACCGAAACGTAGTCGGTCCGCCGATTGCCGCCGGCCAGGTCAACGATGTAGGTCTTTCGTCCCATCCTGACCCCGGCGTGGGCGATCGCCAGCAGAAAGAAGAACAGCGGGTACAGCCACTGGCTGCCGGCCAGAGCCGTTGACAGGTTGACGGCAATGACCAGGCCGATGCCGGTGGCCGCAGCACCGGCCCCGGCCAGCACCATCACGCGTCGGCTGGAGATATCGGCAAAGCGTCCCCAGAAGGGCGCGGACAGCAGGCTGGCCAGTCCATCGGCGATCACGAACAAGCCCAGGACCAGCAGGGCACCATCGGTCTGTTCATGGGCCAGCATGATGAAGAAAGGCGCGCTCAGCGCCGAGCACAGCAATAGCGAGCGGGCAATGACGAACCGCCGAAACGGAGGGTCTGCGCGCAGGCGGTCCAGGCGCCTGATCGCCTCTGTCAGTGCATTGCCGCCACCTTCGGTGGCCCCAGGATATTCGCGTATCAGCGCGTAGCTGCCGGCGGCGGCGAGCCACAGGCCGGCGGCGACGGCCAGCAGCACCAGGTAGGTCAGCATGCTGTCCGGCTCACCAGGGTCGAGGAGCAGCATCGCGCCGACGCCGATAGTCACCAGGCCGGCAGCGAACTCCGACCAGCCGCTGACCCTGCCGCGCCGGGTTTTGGGCACGGTCTTGCCCAGTACGTCCTTGGAGGCGACCGAACACAGTCCGCGGGCCAGGCTGAACAGCACCAGCGCCCCCAGCAGGCCCAGCCCGGCGGCCGTTCCGGCCAGGGTCAGGGCCACCAGCGCCATGGCCAGTACCGCCACGGCCTGGAAAATGCAGCCGACCACGAAGGTCCATTTGCGTATCGCCTGCAGGCGGATGTAACTGGCAATGATCAGCTGCGGAATCAGTGAGCCGGATTCGCGGATCGGCACCAGGAACGCAGTGAACACGCCGGGTGCGGCCAGCGCGCTGAGCATCCAGGCAAGTATGGTCTTTGGGTTGGCGATCGCGTCGCCGAGCTTGGTCAGGAACTGGGTCAGAACCTGCAGAAAGAAGTTGCCCGGCACGACCCGGCAGGCATCATCCGAGATGTCCTTGCAGACCCGGGCATCTTCCTCGTTGACCAGTAACCGATATGCCTTGTCCACACCCGAACGGGCAAGCAGTCGGGCGCGCCTGTCACTCATCGCGGCTTATCTGCTGCTGTCCGCTTGGTTGCGGCCGGTAAATGCAGCAACCGAGCGGATGTCAGATCACGTAAACAAAGATGAATAGCCCCAGCCAGACCACGTCGACGAAGTGCCAGTACCAGGCCACCGCCTCGAATCCAAAGTGATTCTTGGCGGTGAAGTGACCGAACATGCAGCGCAGGGTGATCACGATCAGCATGATCGTACCAAGAATGACGTGCAGGCCGTGGAAACCGGTCAGCATGAAAAACGTCGAGCCGTAGATTCCCGAGCCGAGCGTCAGTCCGAGGTCACGATAGGCGTGCACGTACTCGTAGAACTGGATGCTCAGAAACAACAGCCCGAGGGCAATGGTGGACCACATCCAGAGCACCAGTGCGGTGCGTTGACCACGCTTGAGCGCCCAGTGAGCCAGGGTAATAGTCACGCCGGAGGTGAGCAGAATCAGGGTATTGAGCAGGGGCAGGTCGAACGCAGGTATGGTCTGGAAGTCCCCACCCAGCTCGGCCGGGCCGTGGGTTGGCCAGTGAGCCTCGAAACCCGGCCACAACAGCTCATTGGTCATGGCGCCGGTGCCTTCACCGCCCAGCCAGGGAACGGCAAACATCCTGGCGTAGAACAGGGCGCCGAAGAAGGCGGCAAAGAACATCACCTCCGAAAAGATGAACCAGATCATGCCCTGGCGGAAAGAGGTATCCACCGCGCTCGAGTACAGGCCGCCCTCGGATTCGCGGATGACCTCGGCAAACCAGCCGAATGTCATGAAGATCACAACCACCGAGCCGATCAGGGTCAGCCACGGGCCGATCGGATTGCCATTCAGCCAGTTGGCGGCCCCGATCATCATGATGAACAACCCGACCGAGCCGACGATCGGCCATTTTGCGGTCGCTGGAACGTAATAACTACCCTGTGCCATGGTGACTCCCTGTTTTTTTCTAGTCAGTAGCGGCCAGCACCGCGGTGGCCTGTTCGTTCTGGTAAAGAATATAGGACAAAGTGACCAGTTCTACACGCTCGGGCAGGTTCGGGTCGACGACAAAGCGCACCGGCATTTCGCGTGACTCCCTGGCGCCCAGCAGCTGTTCGGTGAAGCAGAAGCATTCGGTCTTGTTGAAGAACAGCGAGGCGCGACCGGGTGCCACGCTGGGTACCGCCTGCCCGACGATAGGCCGGTCAGCCCTGTTGAAGGCAATGTAAGTCGTTTCGTACAGCTTGCCGGGTCTGACCTGCATCATTCTTTCGACTGGTTCGAACTGCCAGGGCAGGCCGGAATTGACGGTGGCGTCAAAGTGAACCGTCACCCAGCGCGACTCATCGACCTGGTCGGTCAGATATTCCACACCAGTTGCCTGACCGGCAGTGCGTCCGTCGATGCCAGTGATTTCGCAGAACTTTTCGTACAGCGGAACCAGCAGGTAGCCGAAGCCGAACATGGCGATGGCAAGCACCGCCAGCTTGGCGACCAGCCAGGGCGTAGTGGATCCCTTGTTAGCCAGGTGTCTCATGCAGTAAAAAAGCTCCAGAGTCCTCTTGTCACGAAAGCCACGTAGATCAACAGCACCACCCCGCCGAGCAGCAGGGCGGTGCGAATGATGTTACGGCGACGTTGCTTGTCATCGGGTTGCTGTGAAGACAACTGTCAGCTCCGTTCAGGTCAACTCGTCTTTGTGCACGGCCACGCTGTCATCGACTACCGGCGGGGTATCGAAGGTGTGATGCGGGGCCGGTGAGGGCACAGTCCACTCCAGGCCGCGAGAGCCTTCCCAGACTCGCGCACTTGCCGGCTCGCCACCACGGGCGCACTTCCAGATGATGTAGCAGAACAGCAGCTGCCCGAAACCGAACATGAAGCCGCCGATCGAGGAAATCATGTTGAACTCGGTGAACTGCACGGCATAGTCGGGAATGCGGCGCGGCATGCCGGCCAGTCCCAGATAGTGCTGAGGGAAGAACAGGACGTTGACCCAGACTGTGGACCACCAGAAATGGATCTTGCCCAGCCGCTCATCGTACATGTGGCCGGTCCATTTCGGTAGCCAGTAGTAGACGCCGGCCATGATCGCGAACACTGAACCGGTGACCAGAACGTAGTGGAAGTGCGCGACCACGAAGTAGCTGTCGTGATACTGGAAGTCGGCCGGCACAATGGCCAGCATGACGCCGGAAAGCCCGCCGATGGTGAACATCACCACAAACCCCAGCGCAAACAACATCGGCGTCTCGAAAGTCATCGAGCCGCGCCACATGGTCGCGATCCAGTTGAATATCTTTACGCCGGTAGGGACCGCGATCACCATCGTGGCATACATGAAGAACAGCATCGCGCCCAGCGGCATGCCCACCGTGAACATGTGGTGCGCCCAGACGATGAACGACAGGAAGGCGATCGAGGCGGTCGCGTACACCATGGAAGTGTAGCCGAACAGCCGCTTGCGCGAGAAGGTCGGAATGATCTCTGAAACGATACCGAAGGCCGGGAGGATCATGATGTAGACCTCCGGGTGGCCGAAGAACCAGAATATGTGCTGGTACAGCACCGGGTCACCGCCGCCGGCAGCGTTGAAGAAACTGGTGCCGAAGAAGCGGTCGGTCAGCAGCATGGTGACGGCGCCGGCCAGCACCGGCATCACCGCGATCAGCAGGAAGGCGGTGATCAGCCAGGTCCAGATGAACAGCGGCATGCGCAGCAGCGTCATGCCCGGTGCGCGCATGTTGAGGATGGTGGCAACGATGTTGATTGCCCCCATGATCGAAGAGATTCCCATCAGGTGGATGGCGAAGATCACGAACGCGAAGCTGTTGCCGCCCTGCAGTGACAGCGGGGGATACAGGGTCCAGCCCGAGGCCGGGGCGCCGGTCGGCATGAACAGAGTCGACAGCAGAATGGTAAAGGCAAACGGAAGAATCCAGAACGACCAGTTGTTCATTCTCGGCAGCGCCATGTCCGGCGCGCCAATCATCAGCGGCACCATCCAGTTGGCCAGGCCGACGAACGCTGGCATCACCGCCCCGAAGATCATCACCAGGGCGTGCATGGTGGTCATCTGGTTGAAGAAGTCGGGGTTGACCAGCTGCAGTCCAGGCGCGAACAGTTCGGCGCGGATGACCAGGGCCATGGCACCGCCGATCAGGAACATGACCAGGGAAAACAGCAGGTAAAGCGTCCCGATGTCCTTGTGATTGGTTGTCACCACCCAGCGCCAAAGGCCCTTGGGATGATCGTGGTGATCGTCGTGATGTGTAGTCGCTTCACTCATTGTTCGAAATCCTGATTATTAACCCTGGTCAAATTCAGCCACTGCCGACGGCTGCACGGTGTCGCCGGTCTCATTGCCCCAGGCGTTGCGGGTATAAGTCAGCGCCGCAGCAATGTCCTGCGGTCGCAAGCGATCACGAAAACCCGCCATCGCCGTTCCGTCACGTCCATCAAGCACCAGCTTCAGATAATCTTCCAGGGTGCCGGTAGTGATGTCATTGCCAGCCAGCGCCGGAAAGGCGGGCTCCAGCCCTGAGCCGTCGGCCTGATGACAGGCGGCACACTGAGCCTGGTAGATGTTGGCGCCATGGTCCATCAGCTCCTCACGGGTCCACAGGCGCGCAGAATCGTGGGCGGCAGCCGCCATTTCGCCTCGCTGTTCGGCCACCCAGGCGTCGTATGCCTCTCTGGAAACGGCCTCGACCACGATTGGCATGAAGCCGTGATCCTTTCCGCACAGCTCGGCACACTGACCGCGGTAGACGCCTTCCTCCATGATGTAGGTCCAGGCCTCGTTCACCATGCCCGGGATGGCGTCACGCTTCCAGCCCAGCTCCGGAACCCACCAGGAATGGATGACATCATCGGCGGTCAGCAGGAATCGGATACGGGTATTGACCGGCACGACCAGACGCCGGTCGACTTCCAGCAGGTAGTTTTCTACTTCGCGCGGATTGATGCCCGAACCGATCTGGCGCGCGGCGTTGCTCTGCCGTTCCAGGGCTGAGTAGAAGCTGACACCATCTTCGATGTAATCGTACTTCCACAGCCACTGATAACCGGTGACCTTGATATTCATCTCCGCGCCGCCGGTCTGCTCCATGTCGATCAAAACCCGGGTGGCTGGCACTGCCATGACCACCAGAATCAGGATCGGAATCGCGGTCCATACGATCTCGGCCTTGGTCGAGTGGGTAAATTTCGCCGCCTCGTGCCCCCGTGACTTGCGGTGCAGGTAGATCGAGGTAAACATCGCGGTGAAGACCAGTACGCCAATCACGGTCACGATGCCCAGGACGGTGTTGTGCAACTGGTAAACATCCTGGCTGAAGGGCGTGACTCCGCGCGGCATGTTCTCACCGACAGCGAACAGCCCCCAGGTGATGACGATGATGACCGCCATGACCGCCAGGCCAACAATCAGTTCGTTGGTTCTTTTCATCCTTAGCTTACCTTTCCGATTGGATCCTCTGACCAGGCCGTGTAGGGCCCAAGCCCGGTCTCGATTGCCCGAGCCAGCTCGAGCCGTTCCGATTCCGGCAGAAATGCTCCTACTTCCTGCTGCTTGCCATGACACCCGACCAACACTTTCACCTGCTGGCCTTTCCGTCCCAGTTCAACCCGGGCCCAGGCAGCCGGCCAGCGCGTTTTTCGGTGCGTGCGCATGGCATGATGCTCGATTGTCACCCAGTCCTGGTCGATGGCAATGCGCTCGAGAGCCCAGTTACCACGCCAGGCAAGGCGCAGACACCAGCCGACAATCAGCAGATGAATAATCGCAATCACCATCACCGGCCAGAGCCCCATCAGCGTTGGCCACAGGGCGACCAGCAGAGTGAAGGCGGAAAACACCAGAAATATCGCTGCCAGCCGATCCAGGGTCAGGGACAAGTTGGTACGTGCCTCGACGATGGTTGCATTCGGCGATTCTTTGCTGGACTGAATCTCGATCATCTGCACCAGGACCATCTGCACCGGGATTGGGCGGAGGCGATCTCTGCTTTTCAAAGCCGCATTGTAGCCGAACGACGTAAACGGGAGCAAAGCAATTCCTTCACGAAAATCGATTCATGCTGGCGATTCCCGCGCTTCCACTGCAGGGGGTGCTCGGCTTTACTAAGACATTCATATTCAAAGCCACATTCAGAGTCCCTGACACGTTCGCCCGCAAGGCAGGCTTGCGAAGGCATAGTGGGCCTACGTCGAGCAAGCGTAACGCCGCGGGCGAGCGTGTCAGGGACTCCCTTCGGGCTTGCCTGTGGGCGTCCGTGGACTGCGTTCCCGGCACTTGATGTAGGGTGGCTACATCGGCGTACCGGCGCCTTGCCACGAACGCCCACAGACAAGCTGAACGAGGCTTTGAATACGAATGTCTTAGTAAGTTACACTCGCTGAATATCACGGCAGTCGGCTGCCTGCGCGTCTGAGCGCGCCTTGACGACCGGGCCAATGGAGAAAAAATGACAAGTTCTGACATGGTTTTCGTGACCAACCGGAAAGCGCCGGACGATGCTCTGCGGGCGGCACTGGAGGCGGCCTGGCTTTGCGATGAGGCCGAACACGTGCAGCGTCTGGTCGATGCGGCCGATCCCGGCGACACGGCCCGGCGCAGGGTGAACGATCGGGCCTGCGATCTGGTCAGGCAGGTTCGCGAGCGCAGCCGTGACCCGGGCGCGATGGAAGCCTTCATGCGCGAATATGACCTATCTTCCGAGGAGGGCGTGGTGCTGATGTGTCTGGCCGAGGCGTTGCTTAGAGTGCCGGACAACGAGACTGCCGAGAAGCTGATCGCCGACAAACTGGCCGACGCCAACTGGGAATCCCACCTGGGCCGCAGCGATTCGCTGTTCGTCAATGCCTCGACCTGGGGCCTGATGCTGACTGGCCGCCTGGTCAAGGTTGGTGAATCGGCTCGTCGCAATGTCTCGGCAGTCCTGGCGCGTATGGCCAACAAATCCGGGGAGCCGGTGGTGCGCCTGGCCATCCGCCAGGCAATGCGGATCATGGGACATCAGTACGTGATGGGCGCGACCATCAAGTCGGCGCTGGAGCGGGCGGGTCGCAAGACTAACCGCCAGTATCGCCATTCATTCGACATGCTCGGTGAGGCGGCGCTGACGCGCGCCGATGCCGAGCGTTATCGCCAGGCCTACTCCGAAGCAATCGAGGCAATCGGAAAGTCAGCCCGGCAGGAGGACATTTTTGCCGCACCCAGCATCTCGGTGAAATTGTCGGCGCTTCACCCGCGCTATGAGCATGCCCGCCATGCCCAGGTCATCACCGAGCTGGTGCCGATCCTCAAAGACCTGGCGCTCAAGGCCCGCAAGGCTGGTATCGCGCTGACCGTGGACGCCGAGGAGGCCGAGCGCCTGATGCTGTCGCTGGATGTTTTCGCCGCCGTACTGGGTGATCGGGAGCTTGCCGGTTGGGACGGCTTCGGCCTGGCCATTCAGGCCTACCAGAAGCGCTGCTGGGCGCTGATTGACTGGCTCGCCGAACTGGCGCGCCAGACCGGGCACCGGATCCCGGTGCGCCTGGTCAAGGGAGCCTACTGGGACACCGAGATCAAGTTCGCCCAGGTTGAGGGGCTGCCGGGCTACCCGGTGTTTACCCGCAAGGTCAGTACCGATGTGTCCTACCTGGCCTGTGCCCGCAAGCTGCTGGAGCAACCGTCGCTGTTCTACCCGCAATTTGCTACTCACAATGCCCACACCATCAGCATGATTCGTGAGCTGGGTGGTAACAGCGACCAGTATGAGTACCAACGCCTGCACGGCATGGGGCGGGAGCTGTACGATGAAGTGCTTGCCAACCCGGGGTTCCGCGGTGCCTGCCGGGTCTACGCTCCGGTAGGCAGCCACAAGGACCTGCTTCCCTACCTGGTTCGGCGGCTGCTGGAAAACGGCGCCAATACCTCGTTTGTCAACCGCATTGTCGATGAGCGGCTGCCGCCGGAACAGGTGGTGGCCGACCCGATCGAGGAACTGCGCGGACTGGAAAGGATCCCGCATCCCCGCATTCCCTTGCCGGCTGATCTGTATGGTGAGGCCAGGCGCAACTCGGGCGGCATCAACTGGCCAGCGGAGCCGGTTATCGCGGCACTCGGGTCGGAAATGAGCGAAGTCGGGGCCGGCCGCTGGCGGGCCGCCCCCGTGCCGGCAACTGAAACCGGCACGTCCAGGCCGGTTTTTTCTCCGGCCGATCAAGGCGATCATGTCGGCGAGGTGACCGAGGCTTCGCCGTCAGCCGCTTCTGCCGCGATCGACCGCGCGCTGGCCGTCCAGCCCGACTGGGACCGGCGCGGTGCGCTTGAACGTGCCGACCTGCTGGACGCGGTCGCAGACAGTCTGGAGAGTCATCGCGTCGAGCTGATGGCGCTGTGTGCGCGCGAGGCGGGCAAGACCCTGAAGGACGGGCTCGCCGAGGTGCGTGAGGCGGCTGATTTCTGTCGCTACTACGCTCAGATGGCTCGTGAGCAGCTGGCCGAGCCCAGAATCCTGCCGGGCCCGACCGGAGAGTCCAACGCGCTGACCCTGCACGGTCGCGGCGTATTCGTCTGCATCAGCCCGTGGAATTTTCCGCTGGCCATCTTTACCGGCCAGGCTGCCGCAGCCCTGGTTGCCGGCAACACGGTATTGGCCAAGCCGGCTGAACAGACGCCGCTGGTTGCTGGTCGCGCGGTTGAGTTGATGCATGATGCCGGTGTCCCTGATGGCGTGATTCAGCTGCTGACCGGTGATGGCCGGGTCGGCGCGGCGCTGGTTGCCGACCCCCGCATTGCCGGCGTGGCGTTTACCGGCTCAACCGAGACGGCGCGGCGCATCAACCGCAGTCTGGCCGAGCGCGATGGCGCACTGGCCACGTTGATCGCCGAGACAGGCGGTCAGAACGCGATGGTTGTCGACTCCTCGGCACTGCCCGAACAAGTGGTCAAGGACGTCATTCACTCGGCGTTCCTGAGCGCCGGCCAGCGCTGCTCGGCGCTGCGTGTGTTGTTCGTGCAGGCCGATATCGCCGACCACGTGCTGGAAATGCTCGCCGGCGCCATGGCCGAGCTCACCCTGGGTCCCCCGCAAATGCTGAACAGTGACGTCGGCCCGGTGATCGATCAGGCCCAGCTGGAGATGCTGTCGGCGCACGCGGCGCGGATGGAAAAAGAGGGCCGGCTGATTGCCCGGGTTGAAATCCCCCCAGATCTTCCCGAGGGCTTCTGGTTTGCGCCCTGCGCCTTCGAGATCGACAGCCTGGACCGGCTCGAGGACGAGGTCTTCGGTCCAATCCTGCATGTGATCCGTTACCGGGCCAGGGATCTTGACCGGGTCATCGATGCCATCAACGGCACCGGCTACGGTCTGACCCTGGGAGTGCACAGCCGCATCGACCGGGTCCAGAGCCATATCGCCGACCGTGTGCACGTGGGAAATGCCTATATCAATCGCAACATGACCGGCGCCGTGGTCGGCGTACAGCCGTTCGGCGGCGAGGGGCTGTCGGGGACCGGACCCAAGGCAGGTGGCCCGCATTACCTGTTGCGTTTTGTCAGCGAGCGCACGCGAACGGTCAATACCGCGGCAGTTGGCGGCAACGCTTCGCTGCTGGCGCTGTCGGACTGACAGATGGTGAGACGGAAGACGAGAGACGGGAGACGGGAGACGATGGGCGTTGTGGCGGTGCGTCAGTTACCGGAAAAGCAAACCAGACCGCCGTTTCCTTTTCCGTCTCTCCTTCTACCCTTCTACCCCTTCACCTAGGGTGAACAGGAGACCGGAAAACGAACGCGGAACCGGAGATGGCCAGATCGGCATCGGCATACGAGTAATACGGCATATCTAAGCGAATCATGTACGAGCAATACTACGGACTGTCCGAGCGCCCGTTTTCGCTGACGCCTGATCCACGCTTCGTGTTTTTGAGTCAGCGTCATCGGGATGCGCTTGCTCATCTGCTCTACGGTGTGGGTCGCGGCGGCAGCGGCGGCTTTGTCCAGCTCACTGGCGAGGTGGGGACCGGCAAGACTACCCTGTGTCGGCTGGCGCTGGAGCAGGTGCCGGAAAACACCCGGGTGGCGCTGATTCTCAACCCCATGCTCAATCCGGCCGAGCTGTTGCGCGCGATTTGCACCGAGCTGGAGGTGGACGTCGACGATACCGGTGGCAGTCTGCAGCTGCTGATCGATCGCCTCAATGCCTTTCTGCTGGAGCGTCATGCCGCGGGCGAGCGGGTGGTGGTGATGATCGACGAGGCGCAGAACATGCAGCGCGATTCGCTGGAGCAAGTCAGGCTGCTGACCAATCTGGAGACGGCCACCGACAAGCTGCTGCAGATCATTCTGCTCGGGCAACCCGAGCTGCGCCAGGTTCTGGCCCAGCCGGATCTGCGTCAGCTCGCCCAACGGATCACCGCGCGCTACCATCTGGACCCGCTGGATCGGATTGAGACCGAACAATACGTCAGACACCGTCTGCAGGTTGCAGGGGCGCCGCGCTGTCCGTTTGCCGCCGATGGGCTGGCCGAGCTGTTCCGGGTTTCCGAGGGGGTGCCTCGTTTGATCAACATCATTGCCGATCGTGCCATGTTGGGCGGGTATGCCCGCGAGCAGGACAGAATCGGCGCTGCGCTGGTGCGTGACGCGGCTCGCGAGGTGGCCGGTGAGGAATATGACGAGGGCAGTGGCTGGTTGCCGGGCATGGTGGCAGCCGCTGCGGCCACACTGGTGATCGCCGGTGGCGCCGCGCTGGCCTGGCTGATCATCGAGGCTGGCGGCGGCGAGTCGGAAGCGGGCGTGCGTCCGGCCTGGCAGGGCGCGCTCAGCGAGTCCAGCGCCGAGTCAGCATGGACTGAAATCGCCGCCCTGTGGCCGGGCATAAGCGCCGATCAGGTCAGTTCGGCATGCGCTGGCAATGACAGCGCCGAGCTCGCCTGCCAGCGGTACCGCGGCAGCTGGGGCTACATAGAAAGACTCGGGGTGCCGGCGGTGCTGCCCCTGACCGAACCGCGAGGTGCCTATCTGGTGATTTCCGGGCTGGCGCGTGATGAGGTGCTGATCCGGCACCAGGGTCAGAATCTGCGCATGCCGGTCCGCCAGGTTGACCGACGCTGGCTCGGTGAGTTCCTGGTGATATGGCCCGATGACGGCAGCCTGCTGCGGCCGGGTGATCGTGGTGAATCGGTGACGCGCCTCAAGGATCTGGCGACCAGGGACCCCGATCAGCCCTGGGCCGGCAGCCTGGATGATCAATTTGATCCCGAATTCAGGGAATGGGTGGAGCAGTTTCAGCAGCTCAACGGGCTGACGGTAGACGGCCTGATCGGCCCTTCGACCCGTTTGTTCATGAAGCTGCCGCACCAGGATGGTCCTGGGCTGATAATCGATCGAAACGGAGACTGACGTGTCGCTGATACTTGATGCCCTGAGAAAGTCTGAAGCCAGCCGCCAGAGAGGACGTGCCCCCGAGCTGGATACCATTCAGCTTGCTCCGGGGAGCCCGACAGGTCGCCGTCCGCGCCGCGGGATCGTGCTCGCGACGCTGGCGGTCACGGTGGTGCTGGCGCTGGGACTGGTGCTGGCCTGGCAGTTTCTTGGCCAGCGACCGGCTGCCGAGGTGCAGACGGTGGCGGAGCGGTCGGCCAGCACTGAACCGGAATCGGTCACCACCACCAGCGAGGCTATGACGACTCAGCGGGAACAACCGGCCGAGGCGGCGATTGTGGCAGAGCAGACCGACGCAGCAATTTCCGCTGCTGAACAGCCTGATGCCGACCAGCGGAGCGGGCAGCGGCCGGTGCGGCAGCAGCCGCCGCAGCGACAGATCATCGATCAAACGCAGGCGGTAGCCGAAGGCCGCGTGCCGTGGCCGAGCGAGGATGGTCGAGAGCGTCTGGGGCTCGCCGACGAGGCCATGGCGGAGATGGAGAGGCTGGAATCCGAGACCGACACCGCTGCTCGTCCGCCGGAATCGGCAAGCCGGTCGGGGGGTGATGCACAGCGTCCGGCACCGGAGCGGCCGCAAGCAGGGTCCGAGCGTCAACCCGCCGCTGAACGGGGCCGGTCGGAGACGCAAGCAACCGAACCCGAGCCCCGGGAGGCCGATTACGTGCTGCCCTGGGAGTTGCCGCTGGAGGTGCGCCGTGAGCTGCCCGCGCTGGATCTGAGCATGCTGGTCTACTCCGAGGACGTTCGGCATCGATTCGTGCTGATCAATGGTGAACGCTATCGCGAAGGGGATTCGCTGGGCGATGGCGCCAGGCTCGAGGAGATCCGGCGCAACGGTGCGCTGGTCGAGTTTCGCAACTACCGTATTCTGCTCGGGCGTGATCGTTGAGCCACCACCGCGTTCTGCACGCCGATCGACCGGGGTAGTCTGGCCCTGGTCGCTGGCGCTGATCATTCTGCTCAGTCTGACCATTCGCGCCCTGCTGGCTTTTGCCCCGGACCCGACCGCGGAGGCCTGGTTGGCAGCACTGGGGTTCGTGCCCGCCGATGTGTGGCGTGTGCTGGAGGGTCCACGGTCGTACTGGCTGTCGACGGACACCGGGGCCATGTTCTGGGCGCTGTTCGTGCACAACGATTGGTTGCACCTCGTGGGCAACGTGGCCTATCTTTGGGTATTCGGGCTGGCCGTGGAGCGCTGCGTCGGAAACTGGTCTTTCCTGCTGATGTTTCTGGTGCTCGGGGGGCTGGCCAACGCAGTGGCTGCCTGGCATCTGAAGGATGCCAACGTGCTGGTGATTGGCGCCAGTGGCGGCGTTTCGGCGATCATCGGCGTGTATCTTGGGCTGTTTCCGGCTCGACGTATCGGCCTGTGGTTGCCGTTGGGCCTGTACCTGCAGTTCGCACGGGTGCCGGCGCTGCTGGTGATAGGCTCGTGGTTTGCCCTGCAGCTCCTGTATACCGTGTTCGGCCCGACCAGCACCGCGGTTGCCTGGTCGGCGCACGTCGGCGGATTTCTGGCCGGCCTGCTGTTCGCGCTGCTTTTGAGGCTGACCTGGCCGCGGCTGGATCTGAGCTATCGCGGTGATTGAGCCGGGGCAGGGCGCCGGCCCCTTCTGGCCCGCCGATGGAAATGATCGACAAGGAATCTGACAACGTGTACAGGATCGTGTTTCTCAACAAGGGCCAGGTTTATGAGCTATTCTGCCGCAGTGTCGGCAGCAGCGGCATCCCGGGCTTCGTGGAGGTTGCCGAGCTGGAGTTCGAAACCGACGAGTCGCTGGTCATAGACCCAACCGAAGAGCGCATGCGCGAAGAGTTCGAGGGCGTGGAAAAACTGCATCTGCCAATCCACTCGGTGCTGCGCATCGAGCAGGTCAGGCGCAGAGGCGCATGTGTTATCCGAGATACCAAAAGTGGCGAAAAGGTCACCCCGCTGCCGCTGGACAATCCGCGCAGGAACCGCTGAAACTGGTCGCCCGGGGCAGGCTATGCTATCGTTGCGCCGGTTTTTCCAAAGGTTTCACCCATGCTGATTCGATGCCTCGTTCCTGCTCTCGTCTGCCTGATTTCGGGACTGCCTGCACTTGCCGCCGAGCGCGCCGATCCGCGACCGGAATTCTGGTCGGCCCTGCAGGCGCTGTGCGGTCAGGCTTTCGCCGGCCATCTGTTAGCCTACGCCGAGCCGATGGACAGCGGCTGGCTGGGCGAGGAACTGGTCATGCACGTACGAGAATGCAGTGACGATGAGATACGCATTCCGCTGCATGTAGGTGATAACCGCTCGCGCACCTGGGTGATCAGCCGCACCGATGACGGTTTCAGGCTCAAGCACGATCACCGCAATGAGGCCGGAGATGAAGACGGCGTGACCTGGTATGGGGGTCATACCACCGATCCCGGTCGGGCCTTCCGCCAGACTTTTCCGGTCGATGACTTTTCCAGGGCGTTGTTTCTGACCAACGATCTGGCTGGGTCGGTAACCAACCTCTGGACGGTGGAGGTCCGGCCCGGGCAGTACTTTGGTTATGAGCTGACCCGGCTGGGGCGCAATCTCAAGGTCCGCTTCGATTTGTCCGAGCCGGTCGACCTGCCGCCGCCACCGTGGGGACAGGACGGCTGATCCAGCCTTCGCTTGACAACCATGCATGGGCGCGTCGCCGCTCATGCGATGATTCACAGGGAGAATGTCTTACATGAACGAGAAAAATCAGAACGGGGGAAAACCCGTCAACCCAGGCAATCCGGATTTGCACCAGGTGTTGCCGGGGCAGCGCACCTGGCTGGAACGGTCACTTAACGTCATCGAGGTGGTCGGAAACAAGCTGCCCGACCCGGCCGTTCTCTTCTTCCTGCTGATGATCGTCGTCTGGGTCTTGTCAGCGCTGCTGGCCCCGGTGCAGTTCTCAGCCGTTCACCCAACCACCGGCGAGAGCATTCAGGTGATCAATCAGCTGTCCGGCGGCGAGATGGCGAATTTCCTGGTCAACATGGTCCAGGTTTTCGTCAATTTCGCTCCGCTTGGAATCGTGCTGGTCGCACTGCTGGGCGTGGGCGTGGCCGAGCACACAGGCTTCGTCAACGCCGGTCTGCGCAAACTGCTGGGCTGGACCTCGGTCCGACTGCTCACCCCGATGCTGATCCTGGTGGCGATCATCTCGCACACGGCTGCCGATGCCGGTTACGTGGTGGTGATACCGCTGGGGGCGGTCATCTTCTATGCCGCTGGCCGACACCCCCTGGCCGGTATCGCTGCGGCCTTTGCCGGGGTTTCCGGAGGGTTCTCGGCGAACTTCATCCCTTCGGCAATCGATCCGATGCTGGCCGGCATCACCGAAGCCGCGGGCCAGGTGCTTGACCCCAACCTTTATGTCAACCCGCTGGCAAACTGGTTCTTCATGGCCGCTTCCAGCATGGTGGTCATCGGCGTCGGTTGGTGGCTTACCGACAAGATCATCGAACCGCGACTGATGAAAGACACGCCGGTAGACGGTGACATGTCCGACATGCCGAGCATGGAGCCGTTGGAAACGCACGAGTCTCGCGGGCTGTTCTGGGCGACAGTCAGCATCGTGGTTGCCATCATCCTGCTGACCGTGGCTGTTGCCTTGCCCGATTCACCCCTGCGTGATCCAAATCCGGATCTGACCTTCTTCGAGAGCATCACCTCCTTCGGCGCGCCGCTGATGCGCTCGATCGTGCCGCTGATTTTCATCCTGTTCCTGATTCCCGGGGTCGTCTACGGCTACGTGGCGGGAACCATCGAGACCCACAAGGACATCATTGCCGGGATGACCAAGGCCATGGAATCGATGGGCTACTACATCGTGATGGCCTTCTTCGCCGCCCAGTTCATCGCCGCCTTCTCCAGCTCCAATATCGGCATCCTGGTCGCGGTCAATGGCGCGGAGTTCCTGCAGGCGCTCAATCTGCCGGCGCAGCTGACCATTGTCGGCATCATCGCCCTGACCATGTTCGTCAACCTGTTTGTCGGTTCGGCTTCGGCCAAGTGGCTGATCATTGCGCCGATCTTCGTGCCGATGCTGATGCAGCTGGGCATCTCGCCCGAGCTGACCCAGGCCGCCTACCGTGTCGGTGACTCGACGTCGAACATCATCACCCCGCTGTTGCCATACTTCCCACTGGTGGTGGTGTTCTGCAAGCGATACGTCAAGGACTCCGGAATTGGCACGCTGATCTCGATGATGCTGCCTTATGCGGTCGCCCTGTCCATCATCTGGACTCTGTTCCTGCTGCTGTACTGGTTTATCGGGTTGCCGCTGGGGCTGCAGGCCGAGTACACCTACAGCCTGAATTGATGACCTGGACAAAATGGGGCCGGCGTCGCTGCCTGGCGGCGCCGGGTCCGCGTTGTCTGCTAGTGGAGCTCTGAAATGGTCATCAGTATCGACCGCGCACTGCACTGGACCATCCTGATAGCGACCGCCTGGCTGCCGCGCAAAATGCGGGTACGCTTGCGCTATCGCTGGCTGAAGCGGCTCCAGGTCAGGTTGCTCGAGCGCGCCGACCTGGTCATGATCCGTCACCCCAAGACCGGCGGCACCTGGCTTCGGGCCATGCTTACGCATCTGTACGCGCATCACTACGGCATTTCCGAACGCCGGGTGTTCAAGTCTGACGAACTCCAGCGCCAGGACCGACGCCTGCCGCGCTGGGCGATCACCAACGGCATGGCCAGCTGGGAGAAGGTGGTGGCCGAGTGCTTCGCCGAGGGCTCGCCGCTGATCGCCGGCAGGAAGTTCCTGTTCGTCGCCCGCCATCCTGGCGATATCGTGGTCAGCTGGTACATCCAGTACACCCGCCGGACCAAGGCCTTCAAGCGCGAGCTGCTGGAGGCGGAGCTGACGGTGCCCATTGATCGCGACACGGTCGATCGCTGGGAGTTCATCCAGCACCCCGAGCTGGGCCTGCCTTGGCTGATTCGCTATCACAACTTCTGGGCCGAGCAGTTGAAGGACCGGCCCGACGCGCTGATAGTTCGCTACGAAGATCTGCGCCTGGAGACCGAGACGACGCTGGCACGAATCGGCGAATTCATAGGCGAGTCGTTCACCACCGAGCAGATCAGGGCGGCGGTTGCCTTCGGCTCGGTCGACAACATGCGCAAGCTCGAGGAGAGCAATTACTTCCAAAACAATTCACTCAAGCTGCGTCACCCCACCGACCAGAACATGCGCAAGGTCAGGCGAGCCCAGGTCGGCGGCTATCGGCAGGATCTTTCACCCGAACAATTGGCCTGGGTCGACGAGCAGGTCGACAGCCAGCTGGACCCGGTGTTTGGCTATGCCGGCAGGGACGGGCAGTTCAGCCCTGCTGAATGATCGGCGCCAGGCGCTCGCGCCAGGAACGAATGTTGATCTCACCCACCGCGCTCAGTGCCTGCTGCGCCAGTTCGACCGCCTGTGCCTGGTCACCTTCCAGAAACGCCATTTGCGCTTGCGCCACCAGTAATCCGGGCAGCTGGTGAGCCTGAACAGGCAGCTGCTCAAGCAGCCGCCGTGCCGCTTCAACGTCGAGCAGCGCAAGATGTACTTCCAGCAGCAGGCTGGCGATTTCGGCCCGAGCACGCAGGTCCGAGCTGGCAGCCAGGCTGGCAAGCGCCAGATTCAGCCAATCGCGAGCGTCTTCCAGACGATGCTCGGCCATCATCAGTCGCCCGTGCTGGGTCAGGCGGGCAGCCTCGATGGTGGGGTTGCTGCTGTCAGCCGAGGCCTGGTCGGCAAGCGCGAGTGCCTGGTGCGCAGCGACCAGATCGCCTTGCTCCAGCAGCATGCGGCTGCGTTGTAGCAGGACGAAAATGCCGGTTTCTTCCTGCTCGGTCATTATCGTCTGGACCTCATCCAGCCAGTCCAGGGCGGCGAACGGCTTTCCTGCCAGCCACTCCACGCCGGCCAGCCAGTTCAGCACGCGAATCTCGAGACGACGGTCGGCAATTTCCGCGGCCAGCTCGCGTGCCTCGATCAGCAGCGGTCGCCCGGCGCTGATGCGGCCTGTTCGGGCCCGATGCAATCCCAGTTTGGCGGTGGTCAGCGCATACTCGCGACGATTCTGCATCGCCTTGCGCATCATCCGCGCCTGATCCAGCAATCGCTCGGCTTCCTCCGGGTTGAGCAGGGCCGCCTCTACCACGCCGAGATTGTGCAGGCTCTGGGCGATATCGCGCTGCTGGCCCAGCCCGATCCTGAGTTCCAGTGCGCCGCGGTGCCATACTGCAGCCAGTGCCGGGTCGCCGCGGTTGAAGGCCATCACCCCCAGCGAATTGCTGACCAGCGCACGTCCGGGCTGGTAGCCGATCTCGGAGAAGCGGGCCATCGAGTCGACATAGAACTGTTCGGCTTGCTCGAAATCGCCCCGGTTGGAAGCAATCATGCCGCGGCTGAGCAGGGCGGTTGCCTGGTGAATGGGTTGCCGGCTTCTGGCCGCATCGGCGACCACGAAGGCAAACAGGTCATCGGCTTCTGACAGCTGTCCCTGGTGCCAAAGATTGACGGCCAGCGCGTTGGCCGCCAGGCGGGCAATGGCAGGGTCTGAGAGCGTGTCTGATTCAATCAGCGATCGAAACAGATCGCTGGAATCCTCGGCATGCCCCATCTGGCGCAGGGCGACGGCATGTTCATAGACCGCCCGGTCGAATCCCGGCGCATATTCAAGCACGGTCTCGAACAGCTGCGCCGCGCGGCGCGGATCGCCGGCGCGAATCGCATCCAGGCCGCGAAGGAAAGTCTCGTTAAGCCACTCGTCGGCCAGGAAGATATCGGCGGGTACCGCCATGCCGGGGCTGATGTCGGTCAGCAGGCGTCTGCCTGCCTGCATTGCCGCAGCCAGCGCATCCTGATCTCGAAATCGCAGGTTGCGCGGACTTTTTCCTCGCCAGCTGAGGTCCACCGACAGCAGCCAGTCGTCACCCTCGCGCTCCAGCCGACCATCGATCACGATATCAGCACCAAGCTGGGTCATCAGCCGCTCTACCGCCCCGGCCCGGTCGCCGGCCTGCTCGATCTGGGCCCTGACCAGGGATGACGGCAGCAGGATCAGCCGTTCGGACTGGCTCAGCCAGGTGCTCAAGGTATCCACCAGGCTGCCCGCCAACCAGGAGGGCTGGTCCGGGTCAGCAACTTCGAATGTCGGCACGATGGCGACCGTGACCGGCTCAGGTGCGCCGGCCGGGCGCATCGACAGCGTGGCGATGAAAGCCAGCACAACAACCAGCGCAAGCCCGACCACGACCATGGGCCGGGAAGTGATTGCGCCCGGCGATCGGCTTGAAATACTTGCTGGTCGTGTCTCTTTCAGTTCGCCGACAAAACGATAGCCGAAGCCATGGATGGTTCGAATGACCTCCTGGTCGGATCCGTGTTCGGTAAGTACGCTGCGGATCTTGCTGACCGCCTTGGAAATCACCGAATCGGATATGACACGGTCGGGCCAGAGGTGTTCTGCCAGCTCGTCCTTGGCAACGGCACGGTGCCTGTTTTCAATCAGAAAATGCAGCAGATCCAGGCACTTCGGCTCGATTTCGATCAGCTGATCGTCGCACCGCAGATCCCTGGCATGCCAGTCAAACTGGAACTGTTCGAAGCTGTGCTGCTTGTCGTTCATACCTGCCGCGCGGATTGATGGCAGTCTTGCCGATTGCCATCATTCTACTCCTGCGGCAGCTGCGAATCACCTGTCCAGGGCCTCGATCACTGCTGCCTCCAGCGGGCTGTCCAGCGGGCTGGTGCGCGAGCCGAATCGCCCGACCAGCTCACCGTTGCTGTCGATCAGGTACTTGGTGAAATTCCAGCGTGGCGGGCTCTCGAGCTGACCGAGAGTGGCAAACAGTGGATTGGAGTCATCGCCACGTACCGAGGTGGTGGCAAACATCGGAAAGGTCACGCCGTAGTTGATGTAGCAGACCTCGGCGGTATCGGCTTCGTCGCTGTGCTCCTGGCGAAAGTCGTCGGACGGGAAACCAAGAATGACCAGTCCGTCGTCCCGGTACTTCTGGTACAGGGTTTCCAGATCGGCGAACTGGCCGGTAAAGCCGCAGCGGCTGGCGGTGTTGACGACAAGGATCACCTGACCGCCGTAGGTATGACAAAGGTTCTCTTCGGCCTGGCTGGCCAATCGACGATAGTCGTGGTCCATGCCGTTCAAGCAGGGCGCGGCCGCAGCGTTTGTCGAAAGAATCAGGGTCAGCAGCAGGATGGAAGCGAATATTGAAATGCGCATGTCGGTTTGCCTCGGTGGTTGACTGCCATTTAACAGCCTCGCTGATGATTTCATGGTGAAGGTCAATGGCCTTTCAGCAGTTCACTGGGCCTGACCAGGATGATGCCCTGTTGATCGAGCTTCCCGATCTCGCGCTCGATCAGGGCCAGCGTTTCGGGGAAGGGGTGGCCGATGCCAACGGCATGTCCCTGCGTTCGCGCCAGCCGCAGCAGTCGCTGCCACTCGTTGCGCATTGCTTCGGGATTGCGCGAGGCATCGATAAAGACATCGCGCCGCATGGCCGGCACCGCCAGTCGCCGGGCGGCCGACTCCAGACGTGACTCTGGCGTAGTTCGGCTGTCGAGAAAATAGATGGGCTCTGATCGCGACTGGTTGATCGTGGCCAGTGCGGCCATCAGGGTGGCTGTCCCTGACTTGCTGGTGGCAAAATCACTGCCCTCATGGTTGTTGATGCCAACCGCATTGGGGATCAGCATCAGCTGAGCCTGAAGATGATCGACCATGCGCGCCAGGTCCCAGTGGGCGTGCAGGCAGGCCAGCAGGGGGTGGCAGGGTTTTTGCCGGTTGCCGCTGACTGGAAGGTGAATCAGGGTCTCGCGCCCCTGTTTGCCGGTCGCTTCGGCCAGGCGCGCTGCCGCTGGCGCATCGGGGATGATGGCCACCGCCACGTCCGGATGCAGGGCGAGGATGCGCTGATCAAGATCATGCTGGTACCCCAGATCATCGAAAATCAGGGCTATGCGCGGCGCAGTCGATTGAGCACAGACTGCGATCGCAGGCAGCCAGGCAAGCAGCGCCAGCGCGCCCAGTAGCGCTGACCTACGCATCGGAAGCCGAGGTCGCCAGCCATCCTGCTCGATTCGGTCCGGTGAGGGTCGCATCAGGCCTGTCAGTGCTCAGCGTCGGGCCAGCCAGGGGTAAGGGTCGATCGCCTGACCGTCGCGCCTGATCTCGAAATACAGGCCAGGCTCGTCGACCCCGCCGGTATTGCCGACGGTGGCGATGACCTGTCCCGGATTGACCCAGTCGCCGACATCGGCCAGCAGGCTCTCGTTGTGCGCATACAGGCTCATGAAGCCGTGACCGTGATCGATGATCAGGATCAAGCCATAGCCTCGCAGCCAGTCGGCATAGGCGATCCGGCCGTGGGCGATGGCCATGACATCAAGGCCAGGATCAGATCCAATCAGAATGCCGCTCCAGTTGACTTCGCCGCGCCGCTGCTGGCCGTATCGGCGCTGGACGGGCCCGGACAGTGGCCATGGCAGCTGTCCGCGCAGTTCGGCCAGTGCCGGCGCCTGGATATCAGGTGGAATGTCTGCCAGTGCCGTTGACAGCTGGCCCAGCAACTCCTCTAGTTCAGCCACCGATTCCTGCAAAACGGCCAGCTCCTCTTCCCCGGAACGGATTCTGGTCTCGATGACCGCCAGAGCTCGACCGCGTTCCTCGCGAGCAGCTTCCAGGCGTTCGACGTCAGCCACTTGCTGCTGCTCCAGTTGTTCCAGTTCCTGCTGCTCACTGGCCAGCACCCTTGCATTTTCGGCCAGCTCGGCCAGACTCTGCTCGAGATCGGTCAGTACCTGCAGGCGGGCGCGGGTGATGTAGCCGTGATAGGCGAGTCGGCGACTGAAAAGGCGCGGATCATCCTGGTCCAGCAGCAACTTCAACCGCGATTGCCCGCGCTGGGTGTAGGCGGTGAGCAGCTGTCGGCCCAGGGCATGTCCGGCCTTGGCGATGCTCTCGAGCAGGCGCTCCCGACGCTGCTCCAGATTGGCGATCTGCCGACCGGTTTCGTCCAGGGCCAGGCGGGTCTGGCGGAGTTCCCGGGTCGCCTGGCTGACCTGTCGATCGGCCTCGGCCAGAGCGTCGAGCTCCAGGTCACGATGCTGACGCGCGCTGTCGAGCTCGGACTGGATCCGACCGATGTCGCCTCGCAGGCCCTCCAGCCGGGCTTCCAGCTCCGCGCTGTCGACAGCAGCCTGCAGCGCCAGGAGCAGGGCCAGCGACGCCAGCACCGGAAGCTCAGCCCGTGACCGTTTCGCTGACCCGTACCAGCGCCTGGCCGGTCATGTCCGACGGCACGTCCAGCCCCAGCAGCGCCAGCATGGTCGGAGCGATGTCACGCAGGCTACCGTTGCCGGTCATTTCGACCGGCGGGCCGACATAAACCAGTGGCACCGGGTTGAGGGTGTGTGCTGTATGCGGCTGGTTGTTTTCCGGGTCGGTCATCTGTTCCACGTTGCCGTGGTCGGCAGTGACCAGCAGGGTGCCGCCGGCCTTTTCGGTCGCGGCGATGACCTGGCCGAGCAGCTGGTCAACTGCTTCCACCGCGCTGACTGCGGCCTCGAACTTGCCGGAATGACCAACCATGTCGGGATTGGCGACGTTGGCGATAATGACCTCATAATGGCCGCCCTCGATTGCCTCTACCAGTGCCTGGCTCAAAGCCGGCGCGCTCATCTCCGGCTGCAGGTCGTAAGTGGCAACCTTGGGCGAGGGGATCAATTGCCTTGACTCGCCGGGGAAGACCTTTTCCTCGCCGCCATTGAAAAAGTAGGTCACGTGGGCGTACTTCTCGGTCTCGGCGATGCGCAGCTGGCGCAGACCGGCCCGCGAAACGACTTCGCCGAACAGATTGGGCAGCGTCTGCGGCTTGAAGGCGACCCGACAGGGCAGATCATCCTGGTACAGGGTCATGGTGACCATCTCGGCCAGTCGGGGTCGCCGTTCGATTTTGAAACCATCAAAGTCCGGCGCTACCAGGGCTTGCGTGAGCTGGCGAGCGCGGTCAGCGCGGAAATTGATGAACACCACCGCATCGCCATCCTCGATCCGGCGGCCCTGGCCAATTACCGTGGGCTTGACGAACTCATCGTCCTCGTCGCGTGCGTAGGCCGCTGCCAGCGCAGCCAAGGCATCTTCGGCGTGGTGATCCGCCTGTGCCTCGACAATGGCCTGCCAGGCCGCAGCGGTGCGTTCGTAGCGCTTGTCGCGGTCCATCGCCCAGTAGCGACCGGTGACCGTGGCTATCGAAGCCTTCGCACCGCCCTCGGTCACTTCGATCAGTCGCTCGATTGATGACCTGGCGCTGCGCGGTGGGGTGTCGCGACCGTCCAGGAACGCATGCACCGCGATCTGCTCTACATCGGCATCGGCAGCCATTTTGATCATGGCAAAAAGGTGATCTTCGTGGCTGTGCACGCCGCCGGCGGAAAGCAGGCCCATCAGGTGCAGGCAGCCGTTACCCTTTTTTGCCGCTTCAATGGCAGCCGTCAGCGCCGGATTGGTGGAGAATTCGCTGCTGGCAATGGCCTTTCCGATCCGGGTCAGCTCCTGGTAGACGATCCGGCCGGCGCCGAGGTTCATGTGTCCAACCTCGGAATTGCCCATTTGGCCTGCCGGCAGCCCGACGGCTTCTCCAGAAGTCTCGAGCAGCACATGCGGGCATGTAGACCACAGTCGGTCCCAGTTCGGGGTGTCAGCACTGCTGATGGCATTGTCTGGTGCCGGCTCGCGCACGCCCCAGCCATCGAGGATCAGCAGAATCAGGGGGTTGCTCGGCTTCATGGTGTCGGGATCCATTGCGGTTCTGAGGGCTCGAACCGCTATGATAGCGCCGACGGCTGGCAAGTCGGGGGCTAATCGTCGATAATGCTCGGCTGGTTCGGCCGGCGTCAACACACAGCACGACACGACTTATATGGAACAGGTTTTTGAGTTCATTGGCAATCATCCAATCCTGACCGGCGCGTTCGGGCTGGTGCTGGGCATCCTGATTGTTACCGAGGTTTCACGCATGACGCGCCGGTGGAAGGAGCTTGAAACGCTCGACGCGGTCCGTCTGATCAACCGCGAGGAGGCCCTGGTAATCGATGTTTCCAACAGCACCGATCATGCCAAGGGACATATCGCCGGCGCCCTGCACATGCCGCCGTCGCGCATCGAGGCGGGCAACAAGCAGCTGCTGAAGTCACGTGAGCGCCCGGTGCTGCTTTACTGTCGCAACGGCCAGGTCTCTCCGCAGATGGCCAACCGTCTGGTCAAGCTTGGTTTCGAGCAGGTCCACGTGCTGCGCGGTGGCCTGACCCAGTGGGTCAGCGACAATCAGCCGGTTACCCGTCAGAAAGCTGCCCGCAAGTCCGGCGAAGGCAAACGCAAGGGCAAGAACAAGACCCAGGCCGTCAAGGGCGACCAGCAGGCCTCTTCCGGTCAAGAAAAGGAAAAAGCCGAGTCTTGAAATTCGTAGTGCACACCGCAAGACTCAGCATTTCGTTTCACTCAGGTGCCACGCTGCGGGTCGACAGAAGCCGCGCTGGCGCAAAACTCTCAAAACATCAGAACCAAAGGTAAGCATTTCCCATGGCAGAAGAATCCACCAACAGCGCCGCTGGCGCCAGCAGTGAGCAGCAGGGGCCGTCGATGGCGGTCCAGCACGTGTACCTCAAGGATGCCTCATTCGAGGCGCCATCCGGGCTCGAACTGGGCCAGGCTGAGGGCAACCCGGACATGAACATGAACCTGTCCCAGCGCACCAACCAGATCGACGAGAACCGCTGGGAGGTGATCCTGACGGTGACCCTGACCGCCAAGCAAGGTGAGAAGACCGCGTTTGTGTGCGAGGTGCAGTATGGCGGGCTGTTCCAGTTTGGCGGGTTCTCTGAAGAGCAGCTGCCCTACGTGATCAACGTGCTGTGCCCGAACACGCTGTACCCGTACGTTCGTACCCAGATTGCCAGCCTGGTCACCGCTGGCGGTTTCTACCTTGCACCGATGCAGCCGATCAACTTCGAAGCGATCTTCCGTCAGCGCATGGAGCAGGCACAGCAGCAGGGCGAGCAGCCGCCTGCCGAGTCGTCGCCGAGCTGACGCTGACCCGGTGAACGGCCAGCAGATCAGTGTCGCGGTGCTGGGGGCGGGCTCCTGGGGCACGGCGCTGGCCATGCAGCTGGCCCGTCTGGAGCACGATGTACGCTTGTGGTCACGCGACTCTTCGCAGGCCGAAGCGATGCAGCGGGATCGGGTCAATCAGCGTTATCTGCCCGACGCGCCGCTGACCGATAACATCACCGTTACCAGCGACATTGACGAGGCCCTTCTGGGCCATCACGCCTTGCTGATCGTGACTCCCAGCCATGCCTTCGCCGAAACGGTTGAACTGGTTGCCGATCATGTCGGCGAGCAGGTTGGGCTGGCCTGGGCTACCAAGGGCTTCGAGCCCGGGACAGGTCGGCTGCTCCACGAGCTGGCGACTGAGCGCCTGGGGCACGCAGTGCCGCTGGCGTTGGTCACCGGGCCTTCATTTGCCCGAGAAGTGGCGGCTGGCCTGCCCACTGCGGTCACGGTGGCCGCCACCCGCCCGGAATTCGGCAGGCGCTGGGCTTCGCTGCTGCACGGTGCCAGTTTTCGCGCCTACTACACTGCAGACATCATTGGCGCCGAGCTCGGAGGCGGGGTCAAGAACGTCCTTGCCGTCGCTTGCGGTCTGGCCGACGGTATGGGCCTGGGACACAACACCCGGGCGGCGTTGATCACCCGCGGGCTGGCCGAGTTGATGCGCCTGGGGCGGGCGCTTAAAGCTGACTCCCAGACCCTGATGGGGCTGGCCGGGGTTGGCGACCTGGTGCTGACCTGTACCGGGGAGCTGTCCAGAAACTACCGTCTGGGCCGCGCCCTGGGCCGTGGTATCGGCATGGACCAGGCCAGGGAAGAGATCGGCCAGGTGGTGGAGGGCATCCGCACCTCCGAAGAGCTGATGCGCCTGGCCGAGCGGGCCGGCGTCGAGATGCCGATATCCGAGCAGGTCCATGGCATCCTGTTCAAGGGCTGGAATGCCGAAAAAGGCGTGCGTGTGCTGATGGAGCGGGAACAAAAGCGCGAGACCGAATGATCCGCGCCCGCTATCTCGTCAGCCAGGTAGAGGGAGATCCTGCGGCCCTGGCCGAAGCGATCGCCCGAGAGCAGAGCCTGGAGTTGACCCGCGCGCTGATTCCGCAAGCCATCGCCGACCGATGGCTGGGGCAGGTGGTCCGGATTACAGAGCAGGGCGCGGCTTGTCACGTCGTGGATATTGATTATCCGACCGGGCTTGCCAGTGGCCAGCTCGGACAGCTGTTCCACCTGCTCTACGGCAACGTTTCCTACTACCCCCGGGTACGGCTGATCGACTTTGAGCTGCCGGCAGAGCTGCTCGATGCCTTTGCGGGTCCTCTCGGAGGGCTGGCGGCGATCCGTCGGCTGGTTGATGCGCCGTCCCGTCCGCTGCTGATGGCGGTTCTCAAGCCGCGCGGCAGTTCCAGCGACACCCTCGCCGACTTGGCCTTTCGCTTTGCCAGCGGCGGTGGAGACCTGATCAAGGATGATCAGAACCTGGTCGAGACCTCGCTGGCCATATTTCAAGAACGCATCACCAAGTGTTTGAAAGCTATTGAAAACGCTCAGGATAAAATCGGAAAGCCCTGCGCCTATTGGCCCCACGTGGCCGGCAGCGGCCCGTGTCTGGAGCGCCAGCTCGAAAGCGTCGCCCGCCTGGGGTTACCCGGGGTGGTGATGTGTCCCTGGGTGATGGGTCTGGAGACCGCGGCTGCGGCTGCTCGCCGGCACGGACTGATGTGGCTGGCGCACCCCGCATCAGGCGGCAGTTTCACCCGCCCACTTGACCACGGTATTGCTGCCCCGGTGCTGCTAGGCAAGCTGACCAGGCTAGCCGGCGCCGATATCGCCATTGTCCCGGGCGCCGGTGGCCGTATTGTCCCCGGCGACCCGGAGGAAGAGCGCCTGACGGTCGCCGCGCTGCGCCGGCCCTGGGGTCGATTGCCAGCGACCCTGCCGGCGCTGGGCGGCGGCCAGCGGCTCGAACTGGCGGCCCAGGCCGGGTATCGTCACGGGGCCGACATCGCCGTGGTCATCGGCGGCGAGCTGATAGCCCGTGGCGATGGGCTTGAGCGAGCAGTGGCTGCCACCATCGAGACCCTGTCGCTACAATAACTCCCTGTCAATCGTCCGGAACTGTTCATGGTCAAGCAGCGCGTCCTCACCGGTATCACCACCAGCGGCACCCCGCACCTGGGAAATTATGTCGGTGCGATCAAGCCAGCCATCGTCGCCAGCGGTGATCCCAGCATCGAGTCGTTCTATTTCCTGGCTGATTACCATGCCCTGGTCAAGTGCTTCGAGCCGGAACGGGTGCATCAGTCCACCCTGGAGATTGCCGCAACCTGGCTGGCGCTTGGCCTGGATACATCGCGGGCGGTTTTTTACCGCCAGTCGGATATCCCGGAAATTCCCGAGCTGACCTGGCTTCTGAGCTGCGCGACTGCCAAGGGCCTGATGAACCGCGCCCATGCCTACAAGGCAGCCGTGGCCGATAACGAGGCCGCCGACGAGGATCCGGATCAGGGTGTGACCATGGGCCTTTTCAGCTACCCGGTACTGATGGCGGCCGATATCCTGATGTTCAACGCCCACACCGTGCCGGTTGGTCGTGACCAGGTGCAGCACCTGGAAATGGCGCGCGATATTGCCGCGCGCTTCAATCACCGCTATGGCGAGCACTTCGTGCTGCCGGAAGCGCGTGTCGATGAACACGTTGCGACATTGCCGGGCCAGGACGGGCGCAAGATGTCGAAAAGCTACGACAACACCATTGCCCTGTGGCTGCCGGAAAAGCAGCTGCGCAAGGCGATCATGAAGATCAAGACCAATTCCCAGGAGCCTGGCGAGCCCAAGGAACCCGACGAGTCGACGATCTTTTCGGTCTACGCCGCATTTGCCGACCAGCGTCAGCGCCAGCAGATGCGGCAGGCTTTTGCCGACGGCATCGGCTGGGGCGAGGTCAAGCAGCAGACCTTCGAGCTGATCAACGCCGAGCTGGCGGCACCGCGAGAGCGATACGAGGCGCTGATCCACAATCCCGAGCAGATCGAGCGGGAACTGGCGCTGGGCGCCGAGCGCGCCCGCGCACTGAGCCGACCGTTGATCGAGCGCCTGCGCAACGCCGTCGGCATCCGGGCCTTGCGGTGAGTAATGCCTGGCAGCCGCCGCGGCTGCAATTTGCCGACGGCAGCGATTTCGCGGTTCGACACGTCTGGTGTGTTGGCCGCAATTACGCCGCCCATGCACGCGAGATGGGCGTCGATCCCGATCGCCAGCCGCCGACTTTCTTCAGCAAGCCGGCCATGACCATGCACCAGCAACAGCACATCGTGCTGCCTGCCGACTGCGGTCGGCTGGAGCACGAAGTCGAGCTGGTGGTGCTGCTTGGCGCCGGCGGCCGCCATCTCGGACCGATTCAGTGGATGGACCGCATTGCCGGATATGCGGTTGGCGTCGATCTGACTCGTCGCGATCTGCAGCAGCGACTCAAGGCCAACGGTCTGCCATGGGAGCTGAGCAAGGGGTTCGATGCCTCGGCTCCGGTTGGAGAGTTGTTGCCGGCCGGTGAATGGACGCCTTCGGATGACTGTCGCATCCGGCTGGCCGTCAACGGGCAGTGGCGTCAGGACGATCACCTGGGGGCGATGATCTGGTCGGTCGGTGAACTGTTGGCCAGGTTGTCGGCCGAACTTACCTTGCATCCAGGTGATGCGGTGTTTACCGGCACGCCAGCCGGCGTGGGCCCGCTGGCCTTTGGCGATCACGTGCAGGCCCTGATCGACGGACTGCCGGCGCTGGATTTTCGGGTCTCGGCACAATGATGGCCTCGTTCCAGCTGACCGGGGCGCTGCTGGTTGCCCTCGGTGGTGCGCTGGGCGGTGTAGCACGATTCTGGATTACCGAAAGTCTGTCGACCGTGCGCTTGCCGGTGGGAACCCTGGTGGTCAACTTCAGCGGCGCATTCATCGTCGGCATGATCGGGGCCGGGCTGGTCGAAGGGCGGCTCAGCGTCGGCGAGTCCCTGTTCCACTTTCTGGTCATCGGTGTGCTGGGCGGCTATACCACCGTCTCGGCAGTCAGCCTGCAGACCATCCTGTTCTGGCGAGGCCGCGACCATGGCCTGGCGGTCTTCAATCTGGGGCTTTCGGTTTTCGGTTGCCTGCTCGCGTCGGGTGCTGGATTCCTGCTGACCCGAACGGTGCTGACGGGATAAAGGATACCGATGAGCGCGACGGTGCTGGTGTGGGTAGGTACAGGCAGCGCGCTGGGGGCGGTGACCCGCTACCTGATTTCGCTGTGGTGGCTGGTCCAGTGGTCCCAGTCCGATTCGCTGTTTCCGTGGCCGACCCTGATTGCCAACCTGCTGGGCTCGGTGCTGATCGTCCTGGTCCATGTAATGAGCGAGCCGGGCGGCCGACTGCGGTTATCGGTACAGGCCAGGGCCGGCTTGCTCGGAGGATTCTGCGGCGGGCTGACGACGATGTCGGTCTTCAGCCTGGAAACATTGCTGCTGATTGAAAGTGGTCATGCCTGGCTGGCGCTGATTTATGTTCTATGCGCGCTTTCGCTATGGCCGCTGGCCGGGGCGATCGGCTACGCTGGTGCCACCTACCTGCAATCAGCGCCGAGGAGATCCTAAAAAAACCATGGCAAATCTTGATCAAACGCATCAGGGGGTTCCCGAGCGGGCCGCCGTGCTGCGGGTCTATGCAGGCGAAAGCCAGGAGCATCAGAACCAACCACTGAGTGAAGCCATCGTGCTGATCGCGCGTCGCGCCGGCCTGGCTGGTGCGACCGTGATTGGCTGCCCGCAAGGCTTCGGCCACGGCAGTCGCCAGCATCCATCGAAATCGCTTCGGCTGTCGGAGGACGCCAGCGTGATCATCGAGATCATTGATCATCCGGATCGGATCGAGGCATTCCTGCCCGAGCTTGAGCCTCTGCTGGACGGCGGGCTGGTCACGGTCACTCCAATCCGGGTCGTGCGCTACGGCCAGGGGTGATTCGGGTCATGCACTATCCGGGCTCAACCCTTGCCCCGGGTTCGGGTCTTGTCCTTTTTTGCGTGCTTTTCGAGAAACTGGATGATCAGTCCGGCCACGTCCTTGCCGGTGGCTGACTCGATGCCTTCCAGGCCGGGCGAGGAGTTGACCTCCATCACCAGCGGGCCGTGGTTGGAGCGCAGCAGGTCGACACCGGCCACGTTCAGGCCCATGATGCGGGCGGCCCGCACCGCCACCGAGCGCTCCTGGGGAGTGATCTTGATCAGCTCGGCTGAGCCCCCGCGGTGGAGGTTGGAGCGGAACTCGCCCGGCTTGGCCTGACGCTTGATTGCCGCAACCACCTTGTCGCCGATCACGAAGCAGCGGATATCGGCGCCGCCGGCTTCCTTGATGTATTCCTGGACCATGATCGAGACATTCAGGCCCATGAACGCCTCGACCACGCTTTCCGCGGCCTTGCGCGTCTCGCACAACACCACACCGATGCCCTGCGTGCCTTCCAGCAGCTTGGCCACCAGCGGTGCGCCGCCGACCATCTCGATCAAGTCGCCGATATCGTCAGGCGTGCGCGCGAACCCGGTCACCGGCAGACCGATGCCGCGGCGGGCCAGAAGCTGTAGCGAGCGTAGCTTGTCTCGGGACCGTGTGACGGCTACGGATTCATTCAGCGGGAAGGTTCCCATCATCTCGAATTGACGCAGCACTGCAGTGCCGTAGAAGGTGATCGATGCACCGATTCGAGGTATCACCGCATCAAAATCCGGTAGCTGGTCACCTCGATAGTGAATGGTGGGCCGATGCGAGGCGATGTTCATGTAGCAGCGCAGGGTATCGACGACTCGTATCTCGTGGCCGCGCTGCTCGGCGGCCTCGACCAGTCGACGGGTCGAGTAAATTTTACGGCTACGGGAAAGAATGGCGATTCGCATCAGGCTCAATCCAGCCGCGGCCGGCCCTGCAGAAAGGTTCTTGCCGGGTAAACCAGGGCGTGGTTCTTCATTGCATTTCGTCCAAGCAGCATGCGGTAGCGCATGCGCTCGCGGTTGGTCAGGGTAATGTCCACCTCCCAGCGCGCATGTCCGATCACGATGGGTGTGCGGATGGTGTACCGAGCCTCGACTTCACCACCGGTGTTGCGAACCTGGCGGATATCGCCAAGACGTGCCTGGCATGTCTGCCAGTCGCGTGGCGCCGGGTAGCCGATATGAACCCGAAAGCGTACCCAGTCCTCGCCGTTCTCGACAAACGGCGTGATGTCACTGGCATGCAGGGCGCAGGACTTGGCGCCGGTGTCGACCCGGGCGCGCAGGCGATCCATGCCCAGCTCGGGCAGGCCCACCCACTCGCAGGCGCCAATGATCATGCTTGGTGCGGTGGCAGCTCTCATTCTGCTGGCGGTGATGGTCGGGAATCAGCTGTCCCGGGCGCCGTACTCACTCAGGCAGTGCCAGATCAACCAGCATGGCCTTGAGGAAGCGCGCCGCCTCACCGCCGGTGCAGGCCCGGTGGTCGAAGGTCAGCGACAGCGGAATCACTCGGTGCACCTCCAGTCCACCAAGCACAGGCACCACCTCGTGACGCAGCGCGCCGGCAGCGATGATGGCCACGCAGGGCGGGGCGATCACCGGGGTGGCGTAGCGTCCGGCGAACTTGCCGAAATTCGACAGCATGATGGTGTAGTCGCGCAAATCCTCGGGCGGAATGCTGCGGTTGGCGGCGTTGTCTCGCAGGCGGTCGATCTCGGCGCGCATCGCCGAGCGGTCTGAGCGGTGAACATCACGCAGCCTGGCCACGAACAACCCGTCAGGGGTATCCACTGCCATGCCGACGTGCATGCCCTTGTGGATCATCCGCGCGTTGGACTCATCGTCGAACCAGGCGTTCAGCCCCGGCTCGACCCGGGCACCGGCCCACAGGCTGCGAAGCAGCCGCACGGTGATGTCCTCGCTGGGGCGCCAGGCGTGGATATCAGCATCATCCATCAGCGTGGTCGGCACCACCCGGGCATGCGAGTCGGCCATGGTCCGAGCCATGGTGCGGCGGGTGCCGCGCAGCGGCTCCCAGCCTTCACCGGTGCTTGCTGCCGGGGTTTGCGGTTTTTCGGCGGCTGGTGACGGAGGTTCCGGTCGGCTTGCCGGCGCCTCGGGCTGAGGCTCAGGCTGAGGTCTGGCCTGTTCGACCGCCGGCTGACCCTGTTCGGCAGCCTGCCGCACATCCGCGGCGGTCACCACCCCGTCATCGCCGCTGGGCTGGATGCGGGTCAGATCCACTTTGAGCTTGCGCGCCAGGGCGCGCACGGCAGGCGTCACCTTGACGCCGCCGACGGCGCTGGTGCGTTCCTGCAGCACCTCGTTGCCGCTTTGCACGTTCCCGACGACCGTACCGGAATCGGCCTGGCCATCCGCGCCGGCTTCGGCCGCTTCGGACTGTGCTGATTCAGCGCTGGCTGGCGAGGCGGCTTCAGATGCAGCTTCCGGTTGGGCGGTTTGCGCCGGTGCCTCGCTTTCCTGACCCGATCCGTCTCCGACATCGAACTCGACCAGCGGGGCGCCGGTCTTGATTACATCGCCCGGGCCGCCGTGGAACTTGACCACGCGACCGGCATAGGGGCTGGGAACCTCGACCACCGCCTTGGCGGTTTCCATCGACACCAGCGGCTGGTCGAGCTCGATTTCGTCGCCTTCGGCTACCAGCCATTCGACGATCTCCGCGTCGGGCAATCCCTCGCCGAGGTCGGGCAGATTGAAAACCTTCATGAGACCTCCAGAACCTGTTGGGCAGCGTCGACGATCCGGCGTACGCTGGGCATGTACTTCATCTCGTTGCGGTACAGCGGCATCACCGTATCGTAGCCGCAAACCCGCTTGACCGGGGCATGCAGATGCCAGATCCCCGCATCGGCCAGTCCGGCGGCGATCTCCGAGGCCACACTGCAGTGCTGCGGCGCCTCCTGGACGATCACACAGCGGCCGGTGCGCTCGACCGATTCGAGAATCGTTTCCATGTCCAGCGGGCTGATCGTGGCCACATCGATGACCTCGACGCTGACTCCGCGCTGCTCCAGTTCGTCTGCTGCCTGCAGCGTTTCCTTGATCATTGCCCCCCACGAGACCAGTGTCAGATCGCGGCCGTCGCGCAGGGTGAAGCAAACATCCAGCGGCAGTTCCTCGCCGTCATCGACCACTTCTTCGCGTTGCCAGCGATAGATGCGCTTGGGCTCCATGTAAATCACTGGGTCGGGATCGCGAATCGCCGCCAGCAGCAGGCCGTAGGCGCGCGAAGGGGAGGACGGAATGACCACGCGCAGGCCGGGCATGTGGGCAAACAGCGCTTCCGGGCTTTCAGAGTGATGTTCGGGGGCGTGAATACCGCCCCCGGTCGGAAAGCGCAGCACCATGGGGCAGGACAGCCGGCCCCGGGTGCGGTTGCGCATCCGCCCGGCGTGACACATCAGGTGGTCGATCATCGGCATGGTGAAGCCGCAAAACTGTGCCTCGGCAATCGGTTTCATGCCCTGGGCTGCCATCCCGACGGTCATCCCGGCAATCATCACCTCGGCCAGCGGGGTGTCGATGACCCGGTCGTCACCAAAGCGCTGATGCAGTCCGGCGGTGGCGCGAAACACGCCGCCGTTGACGCCGACATCCTCACCCAGCACCACCACCGAGGGGTCGTCCTCCATGGCGCGCGCCAGGGCCATTGTCACGCCTTCGATCAGGGTTATTGCGGCCATCAGTGGTGACCTCCGTCTTCCGGATATTGCTCGGCGTAGGCCCGCTGGGCCGCCAGATCGTGTGGCAGCTCCTTATACATGTAGTCAAAGATCGCGGTCACCGGCTGCGGGTCGTTCTCGACCTTGTCGAGGTACTCATCCACCGCGGCCTGGACCTGCTGGGTGCACTCTGCCAGCAGCTTCTCTTCGAGTTGATCGTCCCAGGCGCCGTTGTCGGTCAGGTAAGTGCGCAGCCGCTTGATCGGCTCGCGCTCCCAGGCAGACTCGACCTCGTCGGCAGGGCGATAGCGACGCGCATCATCGGCCGTGGTGTGGTCGCTCAGCCGGTAGGTCATCAACTCGATCACCGAGGCGCCGCGTCCGGCACGGGCGGCAGCGACCGCCTTTTCCATCGCCCACAGCGCGGCGATCATGTCATTGCCGTCGACCTGGATGCTCGGCAGGCCGCCGGCAAGGCCCTTCTGGGCCAGGGTCTTGGCGGTGTTCTGTCGTGACCGCGGCACCGAGATCGCCCACTGGTTGTTGACGATGACCAGTACCAACGGCAGCTTGAAGGCGCTGGCGGCGTTGATCGCCTCGAGAAAGTCGCCCTTGGATGACCCTCCATCGCCGACATTGGAAACCGCGACGCGTGGCTCGCCACGCAGCTTGTAGGCCAGCGCCGCTCCGGCGGCGTGCAGGCACTGGGTAGCGATCGGTACCGACCAGGCAAAATCATGACGCGGCCCGGCAAACTCGTTGCCGCGCTCGTCCCCGCCCCAGTACAGCAGTACTTCCGACATCTTGACGCCGCGGTAGAACTGGGCGGCGTACTCGCGGTACATCGGCGCAAAGCAGTCTTCCGGACGCATTGCCGCGCCCATCGCCAGGTGGGCAGCCTCGTGCCCCAGGCTGGAAGCGTAGGTCCCGAGCTTGCCGGTACGCTGCAACGCCACGGCCTTCTTGTCGAAAGTCCGGGTCAGCACCATCAGGCGGTAGAGCTCGGCCAGGCGCTTGAAATCGCGGGCCAGCGGCGGCGCAGGCTGGTCTTCCAGCAGGCGCCCGTCCGGGCCCAGAAATTGGTAGTAATCAACCTTGAATCCGGCGACTGTTCGCGCCATGAAACACCTCTTTTTGAAAGCGATGAACGGGTGGAAACCTGGCCCGGCACCCGATGTGCCGCTCGGGCGCGAGCCAGCCCGGCATTATACGCCAGAGCTGGCCCATCGTCACCCGAACGGGTTGCTGCCCGGTTGCTACACTAGCCGATCTTGCCATCGGGAGCCTTTTTGGGAAATGGAAGATCAACGCAACCGTCGTGACCTGGAATCGTCGATTCATCGCGACCTTTCGGACCGCCTGGATTACCGGGGTTACCTGGACCTGGCGCGTATCCTCGACTCCCAGCACCCGCTGAGCGACCCACCCCATCACGACGAGATGCTGTTCATCATCCAGCATCAGACCTCTGAACTATGGTTCAAACTCATCATTCACGAGCTGCGCGCGGCGATCGCCAATCTCGCCGCCGATGACCCCGACCCCTGCCTGAAGATCCTGGCGCGAATCAAGCTGGTTCAGCGCCAGCTGTTCGATCAGTGGTCGGTACTTGAGACCCTGACGCCGAGCGAGTACGTGCAATTTCGCGACGTGCTGGGTCAGGCCTCGGGTTTTCAGTCCCACCAGTATCGGCTGGTCGAATTTCTGCTGGGCAACAAGAATGCCGACATGCTGCCACTGTTCGCCCACGACACTGAGGTCAGTGCCGAACTCGACCAGGCGCTCAAAGCTCCCAGCCTTTACGATGAGTTCCTGCGCTATCTGGCGCGCCAGGGTCATGCCGTGCCACAGGAGTGTGTGGAACGTGACTGGTCAATCCCGCACCGCCGCAACAGCGAGCTGGTCGAGGTCTTTGTCAGGATCTATCGTGACACCCGGAAGTTCTGGAACGAGTATGCGCTTTGCGAACGCCTGGTCGATGTCGAGGAGTCGTTTCAGCTCTGGCGCTTTCGACACATGAAGACGGTCGAGCGCATCATCGGCTACAAGACCGGCACCGGTGGGTCGAGCGGCGTGGAATTTTTGCGTCGAGCCCTGGAGCTGACCTTCTTTCCCGAGCTGCTGGATGTGCGGACGCGGCTTTAGCCGGCGCAGAACTGCCGGTAGAGTTCGTCGATCAGGGACTGGACCTGGGGGCTGGCCAGGGAGTAGTAGATGGTCTGCTGCTGGCGACGAGTGCTGACCAGGCCGCTGGTGCGCAGAATTGCCAGATGCTGTGACAGCGCTGACTGGCTGAGGTCGAGGTTGCTGTTGAGTTCACCGACCGAATACTCGCCATCGACGAGGTAGCAGAGGATCATCAGCCGATGCGGGTTGGCCATCAGCTTCAGGAACTGGGCGGCTTCCTCGGCATGCTGGTGCATTTCCTCAGGCGACGGCTTGACCCGGACCGCTTCGGCAACTTGTCGCTTGGTCTGACTCATGGCCTGACATTGTAGTCTCTTTCGGCGCTGTGTGAAATAGCCGGTGCGCCGCAAAACAGGGTACGCGCTAAAATAGGCGGCCATGTCCACGAATCGAGCAATCGATGAGCCAGACTGCTGAAACCCTTTCTGCACCGCATCGTTCGGCCGAGCCGGCCCCGTTGAGGATCGTCACTGCCGCCAGCCTGTTCGACGGCCATGATGCGGCAATCAACCTGATGCGACGATTGATCCAGGCCGCCGGCTGCGAGGTCATCCATCTGGGCCACAACCGCTCGGTTGCCGAAATCGTCCGTGCCGCGATCTGTGAGGATGCCGACGCGATCGCGGTCAGTTCCTACCAGGGTGGACACAACGAATACTTCCGCTACATGGTCGATATGCTGGCTGAACTTGGTGCCGGCCATATCCAGGTGTTCGGCGGTGGCGGCGGCACCATCACGCCGGCCGAAATCCGCGAGCTTCAAGACCACGGCGTCAACCGTATCTATCACCCCGACGACGGCATGAAGCTGGGGCTGAAGGAAATGATCGATGACCTGGTCGGCAGGACGCGGGTTGCGCGTGAGACGCGTAAAGTTGGGGAAGGGGGCACGGGGGATCGGGATGCCATGGTCGCGGCGACGCTGTCGGCGATCGAGAATGGGGTGATTTCCGAGCACGAGCTGGCGCAGATCCGGCGCCGGGCCAGCGAACTGACTGCCGTCCCCATCGTCGGTCTGACCGGCACCGGCGGGGCCGGCAAGTCCTCGGTGACCGACGAGCTGCTCAACCGCTTTCTCCAGTGTTTCCCGGAAATGCGCATTGCCGTGCTGGCGGTCGACCCGACCCGCCGTCGCACCGGCGGCGCGCTGCTGGGCGACCGGATCCGGATGAATTCGCTGCGCTCGGAGCGCGTGTTCATGCGCTCCATGGCTACCCGTCGCCAGCATCTGGCGACCTCCGAGATGGTGGCCGACAGTCTGGCGCTGCTCAAGGCTTCAGGATTCGACCTGGTCATTCTGGAAACCGCCGGCATCGGTCAGTCCGATTCCGAGGTTGTCGACCTGGTCGATTTCCCGGTATACGTGATGACTTCTGACTACGGCGCGGCCAGCCAGCTGGAGAAGATCGACATGCTGGACTTTGCCGAGCTGGTGGTGCTCAACAAGTTCGACCGTCAGGGCGCTATGGATGCCCTTAGAGACGTTCGCAAGCAGTGGAAGCGTAACCGGCTGGCCTTCAATCTGGCCGACGAGGATGTGCCGGTGTATCCGACGATTGCCTCCCAGTTCAATGATCCGGGGCTGACGTGGATGTTTGTCAATCTCTGTCGCTTGCTGAGACAGAGGGAAGAGGGGGAGAAGGAAGAGGGGAGAGGGGAGAGCGCCTTCGGGACGGAACGGTGCGATTTTGAACCTGCCGTGCAGTTGGAGGACAAGGCACCGAAGCCATCGGTGTTGATTCCGGGTAAGCGGGTGCGCTACCTGGCCGAGATTGCCGAGCAGGGCAGGGGGATCAATGAAGATATCCTGAAATGGGCCGAAGAAGCCCGCCGCGCACAGCATTATTGGGAGGTGTTGCGAGAGTTGGTGCCTGGTTTTGATGCGCAGCCGCTGGAACCGCTGTCGCCCGAGTCGGTCGGGGAGAGGGAAGAGGGAAGAGGTAAGAGGGAAAACAACGAAGGCGATGACTCCTCTTCAGCCCTCTCCCGTCTCACCTCTACCCTTCTCACCAATCGTTACAACGAAGCACTGAAGTCGATTCCCGAACAGGCTCGCGACCTGCTCCGCGGCTGGCCCGACCTCAAGGCCTCGGTAGAAGAAGAGGAATACAGCTACGAGGTGCGTGGACGGGCCATCTCAGGCTCCAACTACCGCGAATCGCTGTCGCGATTGCAGATCCCCAAGATCGCCGCGCCGCAGACCTCCGACTGGGGTGACCAGCTGGTATTCCTGATGAAGGAAAACCTGCCCGGTAACTACCCCTATACCGGTGGCGTCTATCCCTACCGGCGTACCAACGAGGACCCGATCCGGATGTTTGCCGGCGAGGGCACGCCGGAGCGCACCAACCGGCGCTTCCACTATGTTTCCGAAGGTCAGCCGGCCAAGCGGCTGTCGACCGCCTTCGATTCGGTCACCCTGTACGGTGAGGACCCGCACGAGCGGCCCGACATCTACGGCAAGGTCGGCAATTCCGGGGTTTCCATTGCCACCCTGGACGACATGAAGAAGCTCTACTCGGGCTTTGACCTGGCAGATCCCACCACCTCGGTGTCGATGACCATCAATGGTCCGGCGCCGATGCTGATGGCGATGTTCATGAACACCGCCATAGACCAGCAGGTCGAAAAGCACCTGAAGGAATCCGGCCAGTGGGAGCAGGCCGAGAAGAAAAAGGCAAGCCTGCTGGGTGATGACCTGCCGGTCTACTCCGGTGACATGCCCAGGACCAACGACGGCCTCGGGCTGGGCATGCTGGGCGTCACCGGCGATCAGCTCATCGATCGCGAGATCTACGAGAAGATCAAGACCGACACGCTCAAGGTCGTGAGGGGCACCGTGCAGGCCGACATTCTCAAGGAAGACCAGGCCCAGAACACCTGCATCTTCTCCACCGAGTTCGCCATGCACATGATGGGCGACATCCAGCAGTATTTCATCGACAACGGGGTGCGGAACTTTTACTCGGTCTCCATCTCCGGCTATCACATCGCCGAGGCCGGGGCCAATCCGATCAGTCAGCTGGCATTTACCCTGTCCAATGGCTTCACCATCGTCGAGTACTACCTGGCCCGGGGCATGGATATCGATGAGTTCGCGCCCAATCTGTCGTTCTTCTTCTCCAACGGCATGGACCCGGAGTACACCGTGATCGGCCGGGTGGCCCGGCGGATCTGGGCCCGTGCCATGCGCGAGCGTTACGGCGCCAACAAGCGCTCGCAGATGATGAAATACCACATCCAGACTTCGGGCCGCTCGCTGCATGCCCAGGAAATCCAGTTCAACGACATCCGCACCACGCTGCAGGCGCTGTATGCCATCTTCGACAACTGCAACAGCCTTCATACCAATGCCTATGATGAGGCCATCACCACGCCGACCGAAGAGTCGGTGCGCCGGGCGGTGGCGATCCAGATGATCATCAACAGGGAACTCGGCCTGAACTACAACGAGAATCCCTGGCAGGGCAGCTTCATCGTCGATCGCCTGACCGACATGGTCGAAGAAGCCGTTTACCAGGAATTCGAGCGCATCTCCGAGCGCGGCGGCGTACTGGGGGCCATGGACACTATGTACCAGCGCGGCAAGATCCAGGAAGAGTCACTCTACTATGAGCACAAGAAGCACGACGGCACGCTGCCGCTGATCGGCGTCAACACTTTCCGACCGCCGGAAGGCGAGGCACAGGAAGGCGGCGAGATCGAACTGGCCCGCTCGACCGAGGATGAGAAACAGCAGCAGGTCAGCAACGTGCGCGCCTTCCAGGCCCGCAACAGCGAACATTCATCGAACGTACTCAGGCAGCTCCAGCAGGTCGCCCGATCACGCGGCAATACCTTCGAGGCGCTGATGGAAGCCGTCAAGCGCTGCTCGCTGGGCCAGATCAGCCATGCGCTATATGAAGTTGGTGGGGAATATCGGCGCAATATGTAATGGTGTTTGATGACCGGGCTTAGCTTCAAGACGCTGTTTTCCCGGCTCAACGCCAGCGGCTGCCGCTATGTCATTGTTGGCGGACTGGCAGTCATCCTGCACGGCCATACCCGCCTTACCACGGATACCGATCTTGTCGTCGATCTGGCCGCAAGGGAGCTGCCGGATCTGCTCGCTGCGCTGGGCGATCTGGGCTTTAGACCACGCGTGCCGGTCAGACTGGAAGCATTTGCCGATGCCAGGCTACGTGAGTCCTGGCAGAGGGAAAAGGGAATGCAGGTATTTTCGCTTTACCATCCGCAACAGCCAGCCTGGGTCATAGATCTGTTTGCCGATTCGCCGGTGGACTTCGAGCAGCTGGTTCAGCGCAGCGTGGTCGGCACCATCGAGGGCGTGGATGTGCCGGTAGCCTCCATAGACGACCTGATCGTCATGAAGCGCATTGCCGGACGTGACATCGATCAATCGGATATAGAGCACCTGCAGCGTATCAGGGAGATGCCCGGTGAATACCGGCTCTGACGATCGGCACAATCCATGGACTTTCGAGGGTGCGGCCTACGCGCAGCTTGTCGATTCGGTAAAGAACACCTCCCCGACTGACCGAATCCGCGCGCTGGAACACATGCTCGCCCTGGCCGAAGCCTCCGGCGCACTGGCCCGCCTGCGAGAACGCGAGGCGGCATACTGGGAGCGGGTGTGGTCGGAGGGTGAGGGCTGAGCACAAAAGCCCGGTTTCGCTGCCAAATGCACGATTTTTTGCTCTCCAACTTCTGACTGTCTCGATCTTCCGCTACCGCCGGCAAGGTTGCTTACTAGTACCTGCATAAGTATTGCCTCACTCAGAGCTTCGGACGCGTTCGCTCGCAAGGCGCGATGGCGCAGGTGTAAACGAAAGGGCGGTTTTTCGCAGCAAAGAAGCCATGGAGTGCCGTATAGCGCGTGTTCTCGGCGCTCAATGTAGGCCAAGCCACAGACTTCGCGCCGACGCCTTGCCACGAACGCTCAAGAGACAAGCTGAGCGTGGCAATGCTTATCAGGAAAATTTGCCGAAAGTGGCTCCGGCGCGGGTCGCGACCCCAGCCATCGTGCTGTTCGAGCTGGAAACCGGGACTGCCAAGTCGGCCGAAGCTGACAAGCGCATCAATCAGTTAGCGGAGCGGGTAAGTTATGTGCGCTATCGCTTCGTGATCGCCATGGACAGCTTGCACGCTGGAAGGCGCTGGAGCAGCGAGCGGCATCATTGCCCGCCGATACTGACGATATCCGGCGGCATTTCAGGAGGGGCACGGAATCGCACTTGCCAGACCACCGGGTCGGCGCAGTCGCTGCAGCGATAGACGGCGCTGATCCGGTCTTCGGCCAGCGGCTCGATGGTTCGACCATTGGCCCGCACCCGCTCGATCACCGTACTGGTCCACCATACGAATGGCTTGCTGATGATCAAGACCTGGTCGGCCGCCAGCTCGAAAACCAGATCGGTCGCCTCGCGCGGCGGCGCCTGCCAGGGTCGCGGCAGGTAGTTGCGCGCGCTGGCAGCTGATACCGGCTGTTCGGGATGAAGGACCTCCTCAACCGGATAAAGCGCGAAGACGGAAACGGACTCTGCCGGTTCGCGCTCGAGGCGGGCAGCGATCGGGTGGCCCAGGCCAAGCCAGCGGCTGCCCGCCGGCTCGGCCCGACCGCCGATGGCCATCTCCGGGCCCGGCGGGCAGGCCATCATGCCGCCAGTGCCGCCCAGACCGTCCACCGTCTGGG
The DNA here is from genome assembly GCA_007118895.1 of Wenzhouxiangella sp. Classification (GTDB taxonomy): domain Bacteria; phylum Pseudomonadota; class Gammaproteobacteria; order Xanthomonadales; family Wenzhouxiangellaceae; genus SKQS01. The sequence continues at coordinate 1,205 of SKQS01000112.1, read as the reverse complement.
CCAGGGCGCCATGGATGCGCACAGGCTCTGGCTGCCCGCACAGCCAGCCGGCCAGCCGATCGACATCGACAAAGACCGGGTGCGGCATTGGCAGGTCCTCGACTGCCGGCGACGGTCGCTTGAGGTCGGCCAGCAGGTGGATGGGGAAATGACGCTGATCGACATCGTGGGCGGTGGCCCGCAGCTCGAGGTGCATCAGAACCGAACACAGCAATGCTGCCGCCAAAACCGCCGGCAGTACCAGCACATCGCAGGTCGGTTGAGGCAAACCGCGAAGCAGCAGGGCGACGATGGCGACCTGCAGCGGCACGGCGCCGAGCAGCATGTACCACCAGATCTCGTGACGCATCAGCGCGACCAGCGCCAGGTAAAACAACAGCGCCAGGGCCAGCCCGCCCAGCACTTGCAGGGAAAGGGGGCGCTGGCGCATCGCCAGCGCGCCGATCAGCGCCAGCAGGCCGATGGTGGCGGCAAGCAGGATCAGTAAGGTTCGCCCCGTGCTGCCGGCAGCGCCCATCAGACCAAACGCCTCGACCGGCAAGGTCACGATCAGCTGCCATGCAAGCAGCGGCACATGCCGCAGTTCAGCCAGGCTGAAGGTGGCCGAGACATAGCCGTCAATGTCCGCCCAGGGCGATGAGTCGCCGGCCAGCGCGGCGACCAGCAGCGGCAACAGGGGCAGGGTGACGCCCAGCGCCATGCCAAGGGCACGGGCCAGGCGCCGTTCGCGGCGAACCAGCCAGACCCAGGGCAGGGCCAGGCCGAAGACCAGGGTGGTCGGGTGGGCGTGTATCATCATCATGAAGGCCAGCCCTGTGGCCACCGACCAGGCAACCGTCCCCTTTTGCCAATGAACCAGGCAGACCAGCGCGAAAGCCAGCACCGCGGCCACGACAAGGTCGACGTGAGTCATGCTCAACTGGGTAAAGCTGGCCAGCGAGGGCAGGCCGAGCAGGCAGGCCAGGATCAGTCCGAATCGCCAGTCGCCCAGGCGCTGGCCGATCATCAGCGCCAGAGGATACTGCAGACCGGCCAGCAGGCCTGCCCAGACTGCCACCCCGATGAAGCTGCCGGTCAGCCAGATTGCCGGGGCCAGCAGATAGAACCAGATCGGCCCGAGCCAGGTAAAGAAACCGATCTGCGGGCCGACCAGCGGCCACTCGGCGCCTTCGGCAATCCTTGCCGCCCAGTAGATGTCGCGGATG
>SKQS01000039.1 GCA_007118895.1 Wenzhouxiangella sp. | reverse complement strand
GCCGCAGCCTGCCAGCCACAGCATCGGCGCGCCCAGGGCGAAATTCTGTATCAGGCTTCTTCGATTCATGCCCCGGATTAGAGCATGAGCGGTGTTGATGGTTCGTCGTCAGCGGATTTCCAGCGGCGGATGCCAGCGGAAGAAGGCATGAAGCTGGGCAAACAGCTCCGGATGCACCTCGGCCATCCAGCCGGGTAAGTCGAAATACAGCTCGCAGGCCACGGCAAAGAACTCGGCCGGCGATTCGGCGCCATAGGGGTCAAAGGTCGGCTGCTGGCCGGCATCGAGCTGCCGGTTAAGCTCCTCGTAGGCGCGGGTGAACACCTCGGTCCAGCGTGCCGGATCCATGTCACGGTGCAGCGGCGGAAAACCATCGGTATCGCCGTTGAGCCCGTCGAGCTGGTGGGCCAGCTCATGAATCACCACGTTGAAACCCGAACCCTGGCCGGAATCGAACACATCGCTCAAGGCCAGCACCACCGGCCCACCTTGCCAGGATTCGCCGGCCCGGATATCGCGGCCGGTATGCATCAGGCCATCCTCGTCCATTTCCTCGATTTCAGTGACAAACTCGCCGGGATAGATCACCAGGCTGCTGAAGCCGTCGTACCAGTCCTCTCCCAGTTCCAGGATGGGCAAGGCGCCGAGCAGGGAAATAGCCAGATGATGCCCTTCATCCAGCTCAAGTCCCGCAGCCCCGTAGAAGTCCTTGCCGTCGATCAGCTTCAAGGCCCGAGCCAGCAGCCGATCGAACAGCGCATCAGGCAGACCCTCGAGCACGGCAAAATCCGACCGCACCTCGGAAAGGAGGTCCGGGGTGAGCCATGGGGGGGAAGTGGCAGGATGGGGGGGCATGGGGAGGGGCGGAGGTTTCAGGGCGGTGTCTGTGCGTCTGTGCGTCTGTGCGTCTGTGCGTCTGTGCGTCTGTGCGTCTGTGCGTCTGTGCGTCTGTGCGTCGGTGCGTCTGTGCGCCTGTGCGCCTGTGCGTCTGTGCGTCGGTGCGCCGGACCCGGAAACCGGAAACCGTGGTTCTTGTTCCTTGCGCCTTGCTCCTTGATCCTTGTGCCTCCTTCACCGGAAACCGCCTTTCCCTTAAACCTTGTCCTTAAGCCTTAGACCTCGAACTTCTGTGCGTCGGTGCGTCGGTGCGTCGGTGCGGCGGTGCGTCGGTGCGTCAGTGCGGCGTCGGTCTCACAGACGCACGGACGCACAGACGCACAGACGTACAAATCACTCCTACCAACCCGTCTACCCCTGAACCCTGAACCCTGAACCCTGTGCCTTGAGCCTGAAACCGAAAACCGCCTTTCCCTTAAACCTTGTCCCTTAAACCTTAAACCTCAGCGCGCCAGCGCGCCAGCGCGTCAGCGCGTCGTCGGTCCCACAGACGCACAGACGCACCGCCGCACGGACGCACGGACGCACAGACGTACAAATCACTCCTACCAACCCGTCTACCCCTGAACCCTGAACCCTGAACCCTGAACCCTTCCCTCTCACCCCGCCCGCTGCAGGCGACGCTTCCACCGCACCAGCCTCGGGGCGTTGATGATGACCAGGTGGTGGGCAATGATGATGAATGCGGCGCTGTAGAACAGCATCCACTGCGGTACGCCCAGCCACCAGCCTGCGATGCCGATCGAGCCGGTGATCAGGACCATCAGGTGGATGATGGCGTTGGTGCCGCGCACCGAGAAGCCGATGCGCATCAGGATATGGTGCAGGTGCCAGCGGTCAGGAGAGAAAGGGCTGCGCCCCATTCGCAGGCGACGGACGAACAGCGAGAAAGTATCCATGGCCGGGATCATCAGGATCCAGGCGATGGTAGCCGGGTAGACCGAGGCGCCCTTGTCCATGGCCAGACGAATGGCGAGATAGGCGATCGCAAAGCCCAGCATCATGCTGCCGGCGTCGCCCATGAAGGCCGATGCCTTGCGCCGAAACGGCGAGCGCATGTTGAATGTCAGAAACCCGACCGAGACCGCAGCCAGCAAAGTACATGCCAGGAACAGCTCGGGGGCCGAACCATCCAGCCAGCCAACTGCCGCCAGCAAGGCGAAGATCACTGCTGCCATGCCGCCGGCCAGACCGTCGGCGCCGTCGGCCATGTTGATGGCGTTGACCATGAAGGCAACGGCGAGAATGCTCAGCGGAATGGCGAAGATACCCAGACCCATAACACCGAACCCGAACAGATTGCCGAGCGTTCGCACTTCGGCCCCGCCCCAGATGACCACGATGGCGGCCACCGCCAGCTGCACGGTGAGCTTGCGCCAGGCCGACAGGTCGCGGATGTCGTCGTAGAGGCCGACAGCCAGCATCAGGCTCATGCCCAGCACCAGCGGCCACAGGGCAAGAAAGTGCTCGGTGAGGAACATCAACGGCAGGCAGAAACCCAGAAACATCGCCAGGCCGCCGGTCAGCGGAATCGGCATGCCGTGACGCTTGCGTTGACAGGGGTGGTCGATCAGGCCCAGCGCCTCGGCCGGCCTGCGCAGAGCCGGCACCAGCGCAAGCACCAGAACAATGGAGCTGGCTATGACGACTCCGGCGTGCACTATCCCTCCCTTGACGAAAATCGCTGGAAAATCAACATGCCCCGCACCCTTTCTGCCTGTTTCTTTCAAGAATTGTAACGAATCACGACGCTAGCGACCAGCCCGGACAGATCGCTTCCGAGGAATTTTTTGTCGCAGCAGTGCACCGATGTAGATGGCCAGCACCACCTGGGTGCCCGGGATATGCCAGGAAAAATCGCCCAGCGCCACCAGGCACAGGGCGACCAGGCCGGCATATAGCGGCAGGGTCTCGGCCTCGAGTCGGGCATTTCGCCACAGCGCCACACACACCCAGACCAGCAGGACCAGCCCGACCAAGCCCATCTCGATCAGCCATTGCAGCAAGTCGTTATGTGCGTAGTCGACCCAGCGCGAGGCGTCAGTCACCTGGATCAGCTTGAAGGCTGCCTCAAACCCGCCCAGGCCGACACCGGTAAGCCACCAGCGCGGGGGAAACTCCGTCAGCATCAGGCTGAACAGCTCAAAACGCATTTCTTCGACGGACGTCACCACCAGCCTTTCGGCCAGTGGTGTCAGTCCATACCATGTTGCGGCAATCAGTGCGGCAAAAGCCGCCAGGTAGACTGGCCACACCACGCCACCACTGATATGTCCGCGGTAGCGGGTCCACAGCACGAGGGCAGTGAACATGCCGGCCAGGCCGGCAGCCGAACCCAGCCTGGAGGCGCTACCGATCAGCGCGGCGCCTACGATAGCGCCGCAGATCACGCTGCCAGCCACCTTGAGCTCTCGGGGCAGTGCCGACAGCACCGGCGTATCACGAAGCCACCACACCGCCACGGTCAGTGGCCAGGTCAGCGCCAGATAGCCGGCAAACAGATTGCGGTTGCTGAACGAACCATGGACGAAGTTGGGGTTGTTGCGCTCCCAGATGCCGAAGATGGTCTCGGCGCCGCCGGCATGCGCGAGCAGCCCGTAAACGGACTGAAAGACAGCCGAGACCGCTATCACCAGCCACAGAGCATGACGGTAGCCCGATCGCAGCACCGATACCAGCCAGGCGATCAGGAACAGCGCGACGAAAACGGCCCAGCCGCTTAAGGTGGCCGCCGGATTGGGCGACCAGGTGCGCGGCTCGAAGCCGGGATGCGCCCAGAACGCGTCCGGGTAGGGTCCCAGCAGGCGCGCCAGCAGTGAACTCGGCAGAACCTGGACAAGCACCACCAGCGACAAGAACGCGGCAAATGCCAACCAGCCTGCGCCCGGCCAGCGCAGAGGCCGCCCAAAAGGCAGCACCGCAACCCAAGCTGCAAGCAAGGCACCCAGCACCATGACCAGACTGGTTGCCGACAGGGTCATGAAATTGCGATGACCCATCATCAGCGGCAGCACGAGCACCAGCGCCGACAGGACCACGACAACCGAAAGCCGTCGACCATCGACCGACGATCCGGAGCGAACAGGTCTTCTTGGCCGCGCAGCAGAATCAGTAATCAATGGCGGCAATCCGGTAATCGTGGCTGACAGGCAGCAGCGTGTACCTGACCCGGCCCCTCATTCGCTCCGGGGCACCAATCGCTCGAACCAGTTCGAGTTCGTAGTCGGCCTCGACCACCCAGGTCGAACCCTGACGACGGGCTCGAACCACCTCCATGGACAACTTGCGCTGATCGAACTGCTCGAACATGCGCAAGTAGCGGCTGCGAATCTCCTCAATCCCGAATAGATCGTTTTCGCGCGGAACCGCGGTGAACAAATCCAGCAGCAGATCGATCTTGCCAGCTTCCAGGCCACGCTGAAATCCGGAAAGCACCTCACCAACCGGATGATGCTGCAAAGTACCCAGGTGGAGCACCCCTCTCGGCATGAACTCCTCACTTCGATCGGGTACTGTCACAGCGTCCACCAGGATATGCTCAGACGGCTCTGCATCAACGATTTCCTCGGTCAAGGACGAGGTCAGGTCAGTCTCCGGCGACGATGGGGGATCTTGCTGAATCACTGCTAGCGGTTCAGGTTCTATGTCCGATTGCAACGACGCATCGGTCACCTTAGGCCCGGTATCGACCACAGGCTGCTCGGGGGCAGAAAGCGTCAGCTGCTCAATTACTCCATCCACGGCTCTGGAAGCCAGTCTGACTGGGGCAGCCAGCAATCGCGCCCCCAGTTCGCCGCTCTGCTCCGAAACAGAATCCCGGATAAGCACTTCCGGTGCGGTTATTGTTGGTTCGGTCTCTATCGGATCAGTCACTATAGCTTCAGCCAGCCAGTCCGGGCTGTCAGGTGGCGGGAGCGATTTGACCAGCATCCAGGTAGGCGATGCAGGCTCAGGGCCGGTCCAGCCCAGCAAAACGCCAGAACCGCCGGCATCGGTGGCTAACAAGGCAGCAGGCTCTCTCGTTTTCCAGAGTCGCTCCGATGCCCTCGACGGGAAAGACCAAGCCCACAGATCCAGCCCGGCGGTGCGCCGGTACAGGTCCTCCACCTGCTGCTTGCGCTCCATCTCCATGGCCTGAAATCTTTGAACTTCCGGCAGCGGCTCGCGTGCATCATGGAGCATGGTCAGGACCGGAATCGCCGCCACCAAGGCAATCAAAAGTATCAGCTTGTGAGCAAGAAAGCGATCACGCCCGAGGCGCTCGCGCCAGCTCGGCGTTGGCCGAACGTGTTGCCAGTCTGGCGCCACGCCCCGGGGGATATCCGGTTTTCTGCGACGCACCCTCTGGCCGCCTCTGGAAGCGCCAGCATCGGGCGACTGAGACTGAACAGCGGCGTCGGCCGGAAACAATGGCTCACCGGACTTGAATCGGCGGTAGGCCGCCTGCACCGACTGCGAACGCGGCGTCAGCCAGTCGGCATGGTCGGCATGACGGTCGGGGTGAAAGGCACTGAGCAGCACCCTGAATAGGCGCTTGTCGTCATAACCCTCACCGGAGATCCCGGCGGCCTGGGGCAGGAAGCGCCCGTCGATGAACAGCGCGCGATCCAGCAGTTGGTAGGCATGGGCCAGCCACTCGGGATGATCCTCGGCCAGACCAAGGCGCTGGGCCAGCTCGCCGCTGC
>SKQS01000014.1 GCA_007118895.1 Wenzhouxiangella sp. | reverse complement strand
GACACGTCCGCCTGCAGCGCAGCCCGAAGCCACAGTGCGGTTTGCGAAGCAAGAAGCGCTGTGGCGCAGGGCGTGGCGCGTGTTACGCTTGCTTGACGTAGCTCACTATGCCTGCGCAAGCCTGCCTTGCAGGCGAACGTGTCAGGGGTTCTGAATGTGGCTTTGAATATGAATGTCTTAGTAAGCTGGTATGATTGGCGGCTTTGCCGCCCGTAGGCCGTTACCGCCATGAAAGCCTCGCAGTTTCATCTCCACACCCAGCGTGAAGTGCCGGCCGATGCCGAGATCGTCAGTCATCGGCTGATGCTGCGCACCGGCATGATCCGCAAGCTGACCAGCGGCATCTATACCTGGACCCCGCTGGGACTCAAGGTACTGCGCAAGGTGGAGCAGGTGGTGCGCGAGGAAATGGACGCCTCCGGATGCCTGGAGATGCTGATGCCGGCGGTCCAGCCCTCGGAGCTTTGGACCGAGACCGGGCGCTGGGGCGACTTCGGTCCGCTGCTTCTGAAGATGACCGATCGGGCCGGGCGTGAATATGCCTTCGGCCCGACCCATGAAGAAGTCATCACCGACTTTGCCCGCTTCGAGCTGAAAAGCTACAAGCAGCTGCCGATCTGCCTGTACCAGATCCAGACCAAGTTCCGCGACGAGATCCGACCGCGCTTCGGGGTGATGCGGGCGCGCGAGTTCCTGATGAAGGACGGCTATTCGTTCCACATGGACGATGACTGCCTGGCCGATTTCTACCAGGTAATGCACGAGACCTACAGCCGGATATTTTCCCGGCTGGGCCTGAAGTTCAAGGCGGTACGCGCCGACTCCGGCGCCATCGGCGGGGCGATGTCGCACGAGTTCCACGTGCTGGCCGAGTCCGGCGAGGACCAGATCGCCCATGTGCCCGACGGCAGTTTTGCCGCCAACGTCGAGCTGGCCGAAGCGCTGGCGATCGGCGAGCGACAGCTGCCCGGCGAGGAGCTGCAGCTGGTCGACACCCCGGAAGCACGCACCATCGCCGACCTGGTCGAAGGCTTCAAGCTGCCGGTGGAAAAGACCGTCAAGACCCTGATCGTACATGCCGCCGAGGACGCCGAGCACGCACTGATCGCCCTGCTGGTGCGCGGCGATCATGAGCTCAACGCGGTCAAGGCCGAGAAGCTGCCGCAGGTTGCCGGCCCGCTGAAGATGGCCGACGAGGAGACCATTCGCGCCGCCATTGGCGCAGGTCCTGGCAGCCTGGGACCGGTCAAGCTGCCGATCCCGATGGTGATCGACCGCACGGTGGCGGCGATGAGCGACTTCGGCGCCGGCGCCAATATCGACGACAAGCACTACTTCGGCATCAACTGGGAACGCGATGTCGAGCTGCCCGAGGTGGCCGACCTGCGCAACGTGGTCGCCGGCGACCCAAGCCCCGATGGTGACGGCAAGCTGGAGCTGATCCGCGGCATCGAGGTCGGGCACATCTTCCAGCTCGGGAAAAAATATTCCGAGTCGATGAACGCGGTGATCATGGATGAACAGGGCAAGGCCCGCCACCCGGCCATGGGCTGTTACGGCATCGGCGTGTCACGCATCGTCGCTGCGGCGATCGAGCAGAACCATGACGATCGCGGCATCATCTGGCCCGAGCCGATCGCCCCCTGGGAGGTAGTGATACTGGCGCTCAATCAGCACAAGGCCCACCGGGTACGCGAAAAGGCCCGCGAGATCTACGATGCGCTGCGGGTTGCCGGGGTCGAGGTACTGGTCGATGACCGGCCGCTCAGGCCCGGGGTGATGTTCGCCGACATGGAGTTGATCGGCATCCCGCACCAGCTGGTAATCGGTGAGCGCGGGCTGGATCAGGGCGTGGTCGAGTACCGCCAGCGTGGCGGAGAGTCGCGCGAGATCCCGGTCGGCGAGGCGGTGGGCTTCCTGCGCGAAGCCATTGATCTGCCGAATCAAGCTCAGCCGCTGCGGCCGATGCAGTGATATTCCAGGCCGGCCTCGCGCACCTCGGCCGGCTCGAACAGGTTGCGCCCGTCGAAAATCACCGGCTGTCGCAGGCGCTCACGCACGGTGGCAAAGTCAGGGCTGCGAAACTCGTTCCACTCGGTCACGATGGCCAGCGCATCGGCACCATCCAGCGCTGACATCGGGGTGTCGGCAAAGCGCAGGCCAGGCTGATCGCCGAAGATGCGCCTGGCCTCGTCCATGGCCACCGGATCATGGGCGCAGATGCTCGCCCCGGCCTCCAGCAGCTCCCTGATCAGCACCCGGCTGGAGGCCTCGCGCATGTCGTCGGTGCGCGGCTTGAAGGCGAGCCCCCACAGGGCAAAGTGTCGCCCTGCCAGATTGTCGCCGAAGCGGTTGCGGATCTTCATCGCCAACACGCGCTTTTGCTGGTCGTTGACCGACTCGACCGCTTCCAGAATTTTCATGCCTCGACCGTTGGTCTGGCGAGCGGTATGGATCAGGGCCTTGACGTCCTTGGGAAAGCACGAGCCACCGTAGCCACAGCCGGGATAGAGAAAGTCGTAACCGATGCGCGAATCCGAGCCGATGCCAAGGCGCACGTGCTCTATATCGGCACCGAGCAGTTCGGCCAGGTTGGCCAGCTCATTCATGAAACTGATGCGGGTGGCAAGCATGGCGTTGGCGGCGTACTTGGTCAACTCGGCCGAGCGGATGTCCATGCTGATCAGCTTGTCATGGTTGCGCGAGAACGGCGCGTAGATGCGCCGCATGATCTCCAGCGCTCGCTCGTCATCGACGCCAACGATGATCCGTTCCGGCTTCTGGAAGTCGGCAACCGCCGCGCCCTCTTTCAGAAACTCCGGGTTGGAAACCACCGCGAAGGGGATCTGCACTCCGCGCGCTGCCAGCTCCTCGGCAATCGCCTCTCGCACCCGGTCGGCGGTACCGACCGGCACCGTCGACTTGTCGACCACGACCCGGTAATCATTCATGTGGCGACCAATGCCACGGGCGGCGGCAATGGCGTACTTCAGGTCGGCGGAGCCGTCCTCATCCGGCGGCGTGCCGACGGCAATGAACTGGACCTCGCCATGCGCCGTGGCCTGTGCCACGTCGGTGGTGAACGACAGCCGACCGGCAGCGCGGTTCCGGGCGACCAGTTCTTCCAGGCCCGGCTCGTGGATCGGTATGCCACCGGCGTTGAGCGTATCGACCTTGGACTGGTCTACATCCAGGCACAGCACATCATTGCCGACATGAGCCAGGCAGGCGCCGGTGACCAGGCCCACGTATCCGGAGCCGATGATGGTGATCTTCATCTTGAGTTGCTATTCCTTGAGCATTCAGGGTTACGATCCGTTCCGCCGGCCGGGCAGCCGGGGTTCATCCATTCGGGTTGCGAATCAGCCGGCCCAGCAGCTCGGTCTTCTCGTCAAGCAGTGCCCTGTCGGCACGGGTCTCGACGTTTAGCCGGATGACTGGTTCGGTATTGGAGGCGCGCAGGTTGAAGCGCCAGCGCGGGAATTCCAGACTGATGCCATCAGTCCGGTCCAGGCGCGGCTTGTCGGCACTGAATTGCTCGACGATGCGGTCCATCACTGCGGCCGGATCCTCCTCGACCTCGAAGTTGATCTCGCCGCTGCAGGGAAATGCCTCGATGCGCTCGTCGACCAGCTCGGCCAGACTCCGGCCGCTCACGCTGACCCGCTCGGCGACCAGCAGCCAGGGAATCATGCCGCTGTCACAGTAGGCGAAATCCCTAAAATAGTGATGAGCCGACATCTCGCCACCGTAGAGTGCGTTTTCGGCCCGCATGCGCTCCTTGATGAAGGCATGCCCGCTTTTGTTGATCAGCGCCCGGCCACCGGCCCGGGCTACTTCCTCCAGAGTGTTCCAGGTCAGCCGCGGGTCGAGGATGATCGCCTCGCCGGGATGCTTCTCCAGCAACTGGACGGCAAACAGGCCCACCAGGTAATAGCCTTCGATGAACCGCCCCTGGTGATCGAAGAAGAAACAGCGGTCGTAGTCGCCATCCCAGGCGACGGCGAAATCAGCGCCATGCTCGATCACTGCCTGGGCGGTCACCGAGCGATTTTCCGGCAGCAGCGGGTTGGGCACCCCGTTGGGGAAACCGCCGTCAGGCTGATGATTGAGGCGTATCACCTCCAGCGGCAGGCCCTCGGCAATGGCGTCAAAGGCCGGGCCGGCACAGCCATTTCCGGCATTGACGACCAGCTTGAGCGGCTTGAGCGCGGCGATGTCGACCAGCGAGCGGACCCGGGCAACATAGTCATCGAATACCGACAGCGGTCGGTGACGACCAGCAATGATGCCGCGCCCGGCGCGGCTTGAGCGCACAACCTGGGCCTCGATCTCGGCCAGGCCGGTATCGGCGCTGATCGGAATGGCCTGCTCGCGGACCATCTTCATGCCGTTGTAGTCGGCCGGGTTGTGGCTGGCGGTAACCATGATGCCGCCGCCCATGCCGGAAAGCGAGGCGGCATGGTAGACCACCTCGGTGCCGCACAGACCGATATCGCGAGTCTCTACCCCGGCGGCATTGAGGCCCTCGGCCACCGCGCCGGCGATCTCTTCACTGGATTGCCGTATGTCGCGACCGATGGCAATCGGGCCATGAGGCCGGACCACCTCCGCGTAGGCCAGCCCGATTCGGCGCGCCCGATCGGCATTGAGCTGATCGGGGATTCGGCCACGTATGTCGTAGGCCTTGAAGGGGGAATTGGCCAGTTTGTCCATCGGTTCACCTACCCGCTTGCAACAGGAAACCCGAGGATGCCCCGGGCAACGATATGAGATGTTCCTGACGATCGTTCCTGACGATCGTTCCTGACAATCATTCTTGCCGATCAGGTTACCGGATCAGTGAGGTGAATTCACACTCGCCGGATCATTGTCTCGTGCAGCTCCACTCGCTGCTGATGCTTGAGCAGGTCCAGCAGCACCACCACCCGCTCCTTGCCGGTGCGAGCCTGGAACAATGCCCGATAGCCGGTGCACGGACCATCGATGATCTCGACCGGGTCGTTGCGCCGGAAGTCGGTAGTGCCGACCAGGCTGACGATGCCGTCGGCGTCGGCGCGATCCTGCAGGTTCCAGATCAGCTCATCGGGAACGATCGGCACCTCGCTGCCGCTTCGCACCAGGCCGATGGTGCCGCGCGTCGAGGCAATCGGCGACCAGTCCTCGCCACAGTCGGCCAGGCGCACAAACAGGTAGCGCGGGAACAATGACTCGACAAACACCCGGCGCTGGCCGAGTGTGCCCCGCGGCACGCGGACCTTGGGCCTGAAGGTCTCAAAGCCCTGGCGAACCAGGTGCTCTTCAGCCCGCGAATCCTGGCGCGCGCGGCAGAACACCGCATGCCAGTGACGTTCTGCGGCGGGATGCCGTATGGCGGACTGGTTCAGGCTCATGACCACAGTGGTGCGTTCAACCGATGAACATTATTGCACCGACCGGCAGGCTCACACAAGGCGACGGCCGGATCTGGTCGGACTCAGGGAATGCGAACCAGGCGAACTCGATAACTTGAGTTCTTGTTGTAGGCCAGCTCCACGCCGTAATAGAAGCCGACAAACCACGCATCGTTGGGATCATCCCGCGATTCCTCGCTGGACCAGAAGCCGGCCCAGGGGGTATCCGGAAACACCCGGGTATTGATGCTGGGCGCTTCCCGACAGTGCTCGACGATGCCGGCCAGTTCCTCGCGGGTAGGCAGACGCCAGTCAGTGTAACCGGCCAGCCCACCGCCATCGTTGAAACGTCGGGTCGCCAGACGCGCATTGTCCCAGGTAAAGGCCAGCGCCTGGCCGCCGCAGGCATCGCGGCTCCAGTTCTGGCCCAGCGCGCACTGGGTCCACTGCAGGCCCGTCATGCGGTCGTTGACGGTGCCATTGCCCGGGCGCTCGAAGCGTCCGCTGGGCGTGGTCGAGCGGTCTTCGCCCACCCCTGGCTGACAGTGTGGCTCGCTGGCATGAAGCCCGGTTACGCCCAACGTCAGGACGACGACGAGCAGAACATGCTGAATTCTCACTGGTTCATGACCTCTTATGCTGGTTGATCCGCCCCTTTTAACGGGTCAAAGTTTCTGTCTGTACGTACATGTCCGATTATTGCCCGCTCACTTCCGTGATGCAAGTCACGCCGATTGCTTGATCTGGCCGCCGGTTTGTCGAAAACGGCCCGGCGACATACCGCTCCAGCGACGGAAAGCGCGCCCGAAATTAGCCGGGTCGCCGTAGCCCAGTGCCATCGCGATCTCGGCCACCGAAAGCTCCGAGTGCAGCAGGTAATCGCAGGCCAGGCTGCGTCTGACCTCTCCGGCCAACTCCCGGAGACCTGTCCCGGCCGCGGCCAGCTGGCGATTGAGGGTACGTACGGACATGCCAAGCTCCGCGGCGATTTCAGCCGCGCTCGCCTGGCCACCCTGGTCGGCAAGGCGTCGGCGTACCGTTTCCACCAGCTCAGGCGCCGGCTGGCGCTGGCCAGGTGATGATCTGCAGCCGGCCAGGGCCAGGCGATGAGTGGCTTGGTCGGCCATCGGGGAGGCCCGATCGAGCATCATGCCCGGGATGACCAGCCCATAGCCCGGTGCCGAAACATCGACCGATCCGGCCAGGCAGCGCCTGAGCGCGAGTTCATGGGCGCGGTAACGACGCGGAAACTCCACGCCCAGACGGTCACGATCCCGGCCCAGCAGTTTTTCCACCAGACCGGCCATGGCCAGCAGGCTGATTTCCATCAGCACTTCGCGCGGCTGCGGCAGATCGACAACCGCCACCAGGTGCAGTCGCCAGGCCTGATCATGACGCTCCAGCCTGACCATGGCCCAGGGCGCACGAAGCCTCTCGTGGCGGGCCAGCACCTCCAGTGCCCGGCTCACGGTCGGTGCGGTGACCACGGCCATGCCCAGCGGTCCGTGATGGGCCACGCCCAGACTCAGGCTGGGCGCGATATGCCAGCCAGGCGAAAGCTGGCTGTCCAGCCAGCCCAGTGCCGCCTGAACACGTTTCAGCGGCAGCGCCGCTCCCGGCGCGTCCAATGTATCGGGTCGAATTCCGGCTGCAACCAGCATGGCAGCGAGCCGGGACGGCGTCAGATCGAGCGCTTCGACGAAAGCCCTGAGGTAGGTAACCGGAATTAGCTGCACGACAGGTGGCGTAAAATGACCATAACATGTCTATTGTGCCACTATCGATGGGATTCGTGGCGACTGGACAATGGCGTCATGGCTACAAGTTACGAGTTCATCGACGCGTCGGGCAAGCGGCGCCACTATGTCGACACCAAGCGCTACTGGTGGCTGCTGTCGGTGGTTTATCCGCTGCTTCCGGTGGTTGCCATTGGTATCCATTTCCTCACCGGCCTGGCCTGGACCCTGGCCATCCCCCTGCTGTTTTCCTACCTGGCGCTGCCGCTGCTGGACTGGCTGCTGGGCGAGGACTCCAGCAACCCGCCGGAACAGACCGTGCCGGCGCTGGAGCATGACCGCTTCTACCGCAACCTGGTGATTGCCACCGTGCCGCTGCACTATGTCTCGGTCATCGTCGCTGCCTGGTGGGCCGCCACAGCGGGGCTGTCCTGGTGGGCCTGGCTGGTGCTGGCCGTAACTGCCGGTCTGGCCAGCGGCATGGCAATCAACACCGGTCACGAACTGGGCCACAAGCGTACTGGCCTGGAACGCTGGATGGCGCGCCTGGCGCTGGCAGTGCCGGGCTACGGTCATTTCTCTATCGAGCACAATATCGGCCATCACAAGCATGTCGCCACGCCGGAAGACTGCGCCAGTGCTCGCTTCAACGAGTCGATCTACGGCTTCGCGCTGCGCGAGATACCCGGCGGCATCCGGCGCGCCTGGCGCCTGGAGCGAGCACGTCTGAACCGACAGCAGAAACCGGTCTGGCACTGGCACAACGAAATTCTGGGCAACCTGGCGATCACTATCGGCTACCAGGCAGCCCTGGTGATCTGGCTGGGCTGGCCGATGCTGGCCTTTCTTGTCATTCACAACGCGGTGGCCTGGTTCCAGCTGACCAGCGCCAACTACATCGAACACTATGGCCTGCTGCGCCAGCGCCGTCCCGACGGGCGCTACGAGCGCTGCCAGCCGCACCATTCATGGAACAGCAATCACGTGGTGACCAATCTGCTGCTGTTTCATCTCCAGCGCCATTCCGACCATCATGCCAACCCCTTGCGCCGCTACCAGTCGCTGCGCGACTTCGACCACCTGCCACAGCTGCCCAGCGGCTACCTGGGCATGTATCTGCTGGCCTATGTGCCGCCGTTGTGGTTCCGGATCATGAACCGGCGGCTGCTGGCGCTTGATCACGTCAAGGGCGATCTGTCGCGGGTCAACCGCGGACTGACGGAGCCTGCGCGAACGGACAGCTGACGCTTTGCCGTTAGAATTCCTCTCAAACCCGAGAGCAATGTCTGGCCATGAGCAAGCTGATCTACCGACTGACGATTGTCGCCGCCGCGCTGGCGCTGTTGATGCTGGCAGTTTCCGGACCGGGAACCCGGCTTGATCTGTGGGAATTCCGCTTCGGCTTTAGCCTGATGCGCTGGGCGACCTGGGTCGGCCTGGCCTCGGCGCTTGTGGCGCTGGTCATGCTGATCTGGCCGCGGCTCAGACAGGGCCGAATCCTGGGGCTGACGGCCGCCCTGCTGATGGCGGTGATTGCCGCCGCTGTCCCGCTGCACGGGCTTTTCACCGTGCGTTCGCTACCGATGATTCACGACATCAGCACCGACCTGGACCAGCCGCCGCAGTTCGTCGCGGTGCTGCCGCTCAGGGCCGATGCCCCCAACCCGCCGGAACACCCGGGCGAGGAAGTCGCAGACCAGCAGAGACAGGCCTATCCGGACATCTCCACACTGACGCTGAACCGGCCCGCGGTGGCGACCTTTGCCATCGCCCTGGCTGCGGCCGAACAGATGGGCTGGGAGATTGTTGCGGCGGAGCCGACCGAGGGTCGAATAGAGGCGGTCGCAACCACCTTCTGGTATGGCTTCCGCGATGATGTGGTCGTGCGGGTAGGCAGCGACAACGGCGCCTCTCGGATAGATGTGCGTTCCAAGTCCCGGGTCGGCCTGAGTGATGTCGGCGCCAACGCCCGGCGCATTCGCCAGTACCTCGACAGGGTCCGCCAGGCGGCCGGCTGACCGCGACCGGACTGCCCCTGGGGCTGGCGCGACGGCGCGATGGTGAACAAGGCCGGCTTGGTGTAATCTTGGCTGCAGGAATACGGGGAGTAAGATGAAAAAGCCGCTCTTTTTCAGCCTGATACTGGTCGCCATCTTGGCAGCCGGCGGTTACTGGTGGATGACTCGCCAGATCGCCTCGCACATGGACGATCTGGCCACCACGCTGCGTCCGGTTGGCAGCCTCAGCTACGATGCCGTCCGGGTCAGTCCCGGTGGAGCGGCCTATGTGGTCGGCATCCGCTTCGTGCCATTCGGCATGGCCGAAAGCGTGGAGGTCGAAAGAGTCAGCATCACGGCAGAAAATCTTTGGCGCCTGTGGCGGATGAGCCGTGATTTCGAGGATGGTTTCATCCCGTCGAAACTTCGGCTGAGCCTAAATGGACTGAAGCTTTCGCTTGACGGTCAACTGGTGGATGGGGTCGAGGGAGGCGCGTTCGGCGGCCTGTTATTCGATGCGGCCGGCTGCGGAGATCGCCGCGAGTTTTCGGCCATGGATCTGACCGGGATGGACTATTGGGATCTTCTGCTGGATGCCAGCATGGCCTACCGGCTTGAAAACGACGGTGAGCGCATCGTGCTGTCGATGACCAGCCGCGGGCGCGAGATGAGCGAGCTGTCGGCCACCACCACGCTGGAGCTCAACGCCACCTCGCGCCGTGTCGAGGAACTGACCATGGCCTTTTTCAACGCACGCCTGGAAAGCGTTCACTTGAGCTACCGCGACCTGGGCTTCTATCCGCGCATGCTGGATTTCTGTGCTGCCGAGACCGGCATGAGCCTGACCGACTACCGTGATCATCATGCCCGCCAGTGGCGTGAGCGCTGGAGCGAGATCGGCCTGGAACCAGGGCCGGAAGCCACGGTGGGATACCAGCGCTTTCTGAGCAGCCCCGAACAGATCGAGATTCGGCTGGAGCCCCGCTGGAGCATGCCGGTTTCGCGCCTGGCCAGTCTCGACGAAAGCGGCTGGATTGGCGAGACCCGGATCCAGTTTGCGGTCAACTATGGCTCGATGCTGGAGCTGGACATTGCCACGCTGGGCAGCGACCTGCCTGAGCCGGCCGAGGATGCCACGCGAGCGGACCCAACCCGGCCGGTCACTACGGCCAGCACTGAAAGACCCTCCTTTGATCCCTACGCCGGCTGGCAGCCAGTCAGTTTCGAGCACCTGACCGATCATCACCAGGCGGCGGTGATCGTGCTGCTGAAGGACGGCTCGCGGGTCACCGGCCACCTGATGGAAAGCGATGACAGGGAAATACACGTTCGCGTTCGAGGCGTCGGCGGCTTTTTCATTCGACCCTACGAGCGTGATCGCATCGCCGAAGTTCGGGTAAGGTAACGCCCCGGTCAATCGATACGGCAACGCAGCGAATGAGTGGCAATTACCAGGCCGCAGATATCGAGGTCCTGCAGGGACTTGAGCCGGTCCGGCGCCGGCCGGGCATGTACACCGACACGGCGCGACCCAATCACCTGGTTGCCGAGGTGGTCGACAACGCGGTCGACGAGGCCCTGGCCGGATTTGCCCGGTCGATCGAGGTCACCCTGCATGAAGACGGCGGAGTGACGGTGGTCGATGATGGCCGCGGCATGCCGGTCGACCCGCACCCCGAGCACAAGCTGCCCGGGGTCGAGCTGATCCTGACCCGCCTGCATGCCGGCGGCAAGTTCTCGAACAAGAACTACAAGTTTTCCGGCGGGCTGCACGGGGTCGGCGTCTCGGTAGTCAACGCGCTGTCGTCCCGGCTGGAGTGCCGGATCAGGCGCGGCGGGCACGAGTACTTGATCAGCTTTGCAGGCGGCGAAACCGACCAGGCGCTGATCGAGACCGGCGATGTCGGCAAGCGCAACACCGGCACCACGGTCAGCTTCTGGCCCGACCCGGCATACTTTGACTCGGCCAATATCTCCAGACCGAGACTGAAACACCTGCTCAAGGCCAAGGCCATTTTGTGCCCGGGGCTGAAAGTCACCCTGAATGACCCGAGCCGCGACGAGCAGGAGACCTGGGAATATGCCGACGGTCTGAGCGACTACCTGACCGAAAGCCTGGGAGGACTGGAACGTGTTCCGGCCGAACCCTTTGTCGGGAGCTTTACCGGCGACGACCAGGAAGCGACCTGGGCGCTGGCCTGGGTGCCCGAGGGCGAGCTGACCCAGGAAAGCTACGTCAACCTGATTCCCACGCCGCAGGGTGGCACTCACGCAAATGGTCTGCGAACCGGGCTGATCGAGGCCCTTCGGGAATTCTGCGAGATTCGCAACCTGCTGCCACGCGGTTTGCGTCTGGCCCCGGAGGATGTCTGGGAGCGTCTGAGCTTCCTGCTGTCGGTCAAGCTGGCCGACCCGCAGTTTTCCGGCCAGACCAAGGAACGACTGTCCTCGCGAGCGGCCGCCAGCTTCGTATCCGGCGTGGTCAAGGACGCCTTCGCGCTGTGGTTGAACAAACATGTTGCCGACGGCGAAACCATTGCCAGGCTGGCAATCGAGAACGCGCAGAAGCGAGCCAGGGCGCGCAAGACCGTGGCCCGGCGCAAGGTCACCGCCGGCCCTGCCCTGCCCGGCAAGCTGGCCGATTGCGCCTCCAGCGACCTGGAAGAGACCGAGCTGTTCCTGGTCGAGGGCGATTCGGCCGGCGGCTCGGCCAAACAGGCCAGAAACCGCGAGTTTCAGGCCATCCTGCCGCTGCGCGGCAAGATCCTCAATACCTGGGAAACCGACCCGGGGCAGGTGCTGGGCTCGCAGGAAGTCCATGATCTGGCGGTGGCGGTGGGGGTGGATCCGGGTTCCGATGACCTCAAGCGGCTGCGCTACGGCAAGATCATCATCCTGGCCGACGCCGACAGCGACGGCCTGCATATCGCCACCCTGCTGTCGGCCCTGTTTCTGAAGCATTTCCGGCCGCTGGTCGAGGCGGGCCGAATCTTTGTCGCCATGCCGCCGCTTTATCGCATCGACGTCGGCCGCCAGACCTTCTATGCCCTCGACGGCGAGGAACGCCGCGGCATCCTGGCCCGCATCCAGGCCGAAGGCATCAAGGGCAAGGTCAGCGAAATTCGCTTCAAGGGCCTGGGCGAGATGAATCCCCTGCAGCTGCGGGAATCGACCATCGACCCCGACACCCGACGCCTGATCCAGCTCACCGTCGATGACGACAAAAAAACCACCAGCATGATGGACATGCTGCTGGGCAAGAAACGCGCCGCCGACCGCCGCGCCTGGCTGGAGAAAAAGGGAAATCTGGTGGAAGTGGGTTGAGGGACGGTGCGTCGGTGCGTCTGTGCGTCTGTGCGTCTGTGCGTCTGTGCGGCGGTGCGGCGGTGATCGGAAGGCGGAAGGCGAGGGCGGGGGTCGAAAGGCGGGAGCCGGAAAAGAAAGGTTTCAGGTTTCAGCAGGGTTCAGGGAAAGGCGGTTTACGGTTTACGCGGCAGGGTGCCAGAGGCTGTTGTAGGAGGCTCCCTCTGCAGCCGAGGGGATGGATGGCGGAGACTGCCTGTTCGGGGCTTCGATCATCGCGACCAGAGGGTCGCTCCTACACCTTCGGCATAGCACCCTGCACGCGTCACCGACCTCCGACGCACTGACGCACTGACGCACTGACGCACCGACGCACCGGCGCACCGACGCACAACCCCCTCGCCCCCTCAAGCGCCCCCAAAAACCAACTCCCCACCCTTTGCCTGAACCCGCACCACATCGCCCGGCCCGTAGTCGCCGGCGAGGATCTTCTGGGCCAGGGGGTTTTCCAGCCGGGACTGGATGGCGCGCTTGAGCGGACGGGCACCGTAGACCGGATCGAAGCCGGCCTCTCCAAGCAGATCCAACGCTTCGTTTTCGATTTCCAGGCTCATGTCGCGCTCGGCCAGGCGGCGCTTGAGGCCGCTGATCTGGATTTCGGCGATCTGCCGGATCTGCTTGCGATCCAGCGGATGGAACACCACGATCTCGTCAACCCGGTTGATGAACTCGGGCCGAAAGTGCTGGCCGACCACTTCCATTACCGCGCTCTTGATCGCGTCATAGTCCGACTCGGCCATGCGCTGTATGCGGTCCGAGCCCAGGTTGGAGGTCATCACGATCACGGTGTTGCGGAAGTCCACGGTCCGGCCATGACCATCGGTGAGCCGGCCGTCATCAAGCACCTGCAGCAGGATGTTGAAGACATCGGGGTGGGCCTTCTCGACCTCGTCGAGCAGGATCACGCTGTAGGGCCGGCGGCGCACCGTCTCGGTGAGATAACCGCCCTCCTCGTAGCCTACATAACCCGGCGGCGCACCGATCAGGCGGGCCACCGAGTGCTTTTCCATGAACTCCGACATGTCGATGCGCACCAGCGCGTCCTCGGTGTCGAACAAAAACGCCGCCAGCGACTTGCACAACTCGGTCTTGCCGACCCCGGTGGGGCCGAGGAACAGGAATGAGCCGTTGGGGCGGTTGGGGTCGGCAAGGCCGGCGCGCGAGCGGCGGATGGCATCGGCCACGGCCTTGACTGCCTCGTCCTGGCCGACCACGCGCTCGTGCAGGGCCTGCTCCATGCGCAGCAGCTTGTCGCGCTCGCCCTCGAGCATCTTCGAGACCGGGATACCGGTCCAGCGCGAAACCACCTCGGCGATTTCTTCCTCGGTGACCTTGCTGCGCAGCAACTGGAACTGGCCGTCGGTCTCGGCCGATTCGGCGGCGACCAGCTGGCGTTCCAGCTCCGGAATACGACCATGCTGCAGTTCGGCCATGCGCGAGAGGTCCTGGGCGCGCCGGGCATTTTCCAGCTCGGCCCGGGCCCGCTCCAATGCTTCCTTGATCTGGGTGGCATCCTGCACCGACGCCTTCTCGGTGTTCCAGATTTCCTCAAGATCGGCGAATTCCTTTTCCAGCGCAGCAATGTCGGCCTCGAGATCGGCCAGGCGCTTCTTCGAGGCCTCGTCGGTTTCCTTGCCCAGCGCCTCGCGCTCGATCTTGAGCTGTATCAGCCGTCGCTCCAGGCGGTCCATGGCCTCCGGCTTGGAGTCGATCTCCATCCGAATACGGCTGGCTGCCTCGTCCATCAGGTCGATCGCCTTGTCGGGCAGGTTGCGATCGGTGATGTAGCGGTGCGAAAGCGTCGCGGCGGCAACCAGCGCCGGGTCGGTGATGTCGACCCCGTGGTGGACCTCGTAGCGCTCCTGCAGGCCGCGCAGAATGGCAATGGTGTCCTCGACGCTGGGCTCGCCGACCAGCACCTTCTGGAAACGCCGCTCCAGGGCGGCGTCCTTCTCGATGTTTTCCCGGTATTCGTCCAGGGTGGTAGCCCCGATGCAGTGCAGCTCGCCGCGCGCCAGGGCGGGCTTGAGCATGTTGCCGGCGTCCATCGCGCCTTCGGCCTTGCCGGCGCCGACCATGGTATGAATCTCGTCGATGAACAGGATGATCTGGCCTTCCTGCTTCTTCAGGTCGTTGAGCACCGCCTTGAGCCTTTCCTCGAATTCCCCGCGGTACTTGGCGCCGGCAATCAGCGCGCCCAGGTCAAGCATCAGCACCCGCTTGCTCTTGAGCCCTTCGGGCACTTCGCCATTGATGATGCGCTGGGCCAGCCCCTCAACGATGGCGGTCTTGCCCACGCCAGGTTCGCCGATCAGCACCGGGTTGTTCTTGGTCCGGCGCTGCAAGACCTGGATGGTGCGACGGATTTCCTCGTCGCGCCCGATCACCGGGTCCAGCCGCGACTGCTCGGCCTTCTCGGTCAGGTCGATGGAATACTTTTTCAGCGCCTCCCGGGTGTCCTCGGCGTTGGGGTCATCCACCTTCTCTCCGCCACGCAGCTGATCGATGGCCTGTTCGACGCCGTTGGCAGTCACGCCAGCCTTGTGCAGAAGCTCGCTTAAGCCCCCACCCGCCTCCAGCGCAGCCAGCAGGAACAGTTCGGAAGCGATGTAGGCATCCCCGCGCTTGCGGGCGATCTTGTCGGTGAGGTTGAGCACCCGGGACAGGTCGTTAGAGAGGTTGATCTGGCCTGCCTGGCCGGAGACCCTGGGCAGGGAATCCAGCTTTTCGCCCAGGGCCGAGCGCAAGGGATTGACCTGGGCACCGGCCCGGGTCAGCAGACCGCGAATACCGCCACCTTCCTGGTCCAGCAGGGCGACCATCACGTGCTCCGGCTCGAGCATGGCATGGTCGAGCCCGATCGCCAGGCTCTGGGCCTCGGCCAGGGCCTGTTGGAAACGCGCCGTCAACTTGTCCATTCGCATCGCAATCTCGCTCCCGATCCACGGTCAACCAGAGTTATCCACAGGATTGGGACAGCGCGGATGCGATTCAAGCCGCGCTGGATGAGGCTTCGGATATGAATGTCCTAAAGTGGACTCGGGTCGCCAGTGATCCTGATTGCGCGCCGAAGATTACTGCCGCGACCGTAATTGGCGCGCTGCTGAACACCATCGGGCGAGGTCAGCAGCTGGTTGGTGAACTCGGTGAAGCCGACACCAATGGCCGGCCGCCCGAAGTAGCGACGCCCCGAGGGATTGACCAGATCGGCGCTGGTGCGATCGAGCCGGAACTGCGCCTGACCGTTGGCAGGGACCGGCGCCTCGACGACCGGGAACCGCACCGGATGCATGATGCCCAGGATGGTCGAGGGCCGCACCTGGCCGACATCATCAATTGACTGATTGAAGTCGATCACGACCAGCGGCCGGTCACTCTGTAGCGCGGTGTACTCAGGGCATTCCAGGGGGCACGGTCGGGTATCCTCTGCAGCCCGGCCGGCGCGATCCCAGATTCGCAGATGAGTCTGGGGATTGCCCCAGCGCAGATTGGGATAAAAGGGTCGGGTGGGATCCAGCACAACCCACTCAGTGGCCGCGTTGAGACCCGGATCGGTCGAAAATTGACCCTTCAGTTGGGCAGAAAACAGCACCGCCGCCACGGCATCGATAGGATCATCCCAGACATCTTCGAAGCAATTCCCGTCGACGCACACCCGCGAGACCGTGGTCAGGCCGAAGGGTCCCGGCGCCTGGGCGGTTGACAGGTTGGGCTGCGGATTGCCGGGACGCAGGTGCTGACGGACGTTGCTGAAGTTGCGAAGCGCCAGCGCCTGCGACTCGTAGAAAGTGCCGCGGCCGACATTGATGATAGAGCTGGACCCGCTGATTACCCCGCGCGGCGGCAGCATGTCGTTGTTGAAATTGGCGGCCCAGGTTCCGCTGTTCCAGGCTTGAGCGAGGTCATCGCAGCGAGCATTGTTGATTGCATTCTGCAGCGCCTGGGAAGAGCCCAGAAGGCCCATCTCGGCAATCTCCACCCACCCGTGATCATCACCCAGCGGCAGGCTTTCAACAGGCGTAATCGCACCGCCTGTCTCGACAAGCAGGCACTGACCGGCATCAGGGGGCATGACCAGGTGGGGCTCACCGCCGATCCGCGTCAGCGCTGCCACCCAGGTGCCGTTTGGCGGCAGGTAGAGATTGGCATTGACGCTGACGGCGCCATCGGCGTCCATGACCCGAAGCCTAAGCGCAGTCTGACCGGGCATTTGCGGGTCGGGCACGATATTGCTGCGCACCTCGATCAGGGTATCGTGACCCTGGTTGACCACGTACAGCGGGTAGATCAGGTAACCTCCGACACCGCGGTCGGCAATCTGCAGCGGCTTGACATCGCCATGCGCCGCACCAGCGACCATATTCAGGGCGATCAGAAGTACCAAAAGAGGAAATGGCAAAAGCGTGAACTTGTTCATGGCGCCCCCTCGTTCAAGGCAGTAGACTGAAAGGGCGGGTGCATGGCACCTCAGCCCCTGGCAAGGTAGCGGCACACACCGCTTCCGGTATGTTTCGAGCTAACCAGATGCCAGCCTGCAAGTCAAGGGCGACGATGCATCTGCCCAAACATTAAGTTACCATGCAGGCCGCAACTGACACCCAAACTTTCCAGCCCCCCTCCAATGACTGAACCGACCATGTTCCGGCGCCTGGCGCTTTGTTTCGTCCTCGTTTTTGTCTCAACTGTCTCCTGGGCTGATTCAGCCTGGGTCCGAATCGATCAGCCCGATCCGGCCACTCGTGCCCAGCTGCCACCGGAGGCGATCGACTATGGCCGCTTTATCTGGCTGCCAGCCTCGGCGGCCGAAGGGCTGCGAAGCGAAGCGCGCCAGCACCTGGTCGACAATCCCTTTCACATGACCGCAGGCGAGCGGCGCTTCGACCCGGCAACAGAGTTTCCGGTCGGCGCCGATCCCTGGTTTACTCCTGGGCAGGGGTCGGAACACGACTTCCGCCTGGTCCAGTTCGAGGGGCCGATCAAGCCCGAGTGGCTGGATCAGCTGAGAATCAGCGGGGTCGAGCCGATCCAGTACCTGCATCCGTTCAGCTATATCGTCTGGGCCAGCCCGCAGGACCTGGACGCCGCGCGCAACGTCAGCCGGGTGCGCTTTGTCGGCGACATGCTGCCGGTCTTCCGGGTGCCGATCCAGAGCCGCGAGCCGGCCGAGCAGCACCCGCATACCATGGCCATGGTCCATCGCCAGTCGGCCAGCCAGATCATCGAACGAATCCAGGCAACGGGCGCGGCGATCGTCAGGGCCACGCCGATGGATCGTCATTTCACGGTGCTGCAAATCGAGGCCATGCCCGATCGCTTCCTCGACCTGGCCCGCATTCCGGGCGTCTACACCGTCCAGCAGATCAGCCAGACCGCCGGCCTGCGTGGCGAGATGTCGAACCAGTCCATCGTCGGCGGCTATGACCAGAACAACGTGATCTCTCCCGGCTAT
>SKQS01000074.1 GCA_007118895.1 Wenzhouxiangella sp. | reverse complement strand
CGGGATGCGCATCGGCTGCGACCGCGCCGAGGACGAGGCCGCTGGCCTCTATGTCTCCGAGGGGGGCGTCACCTTGGTCACGCCTGAACTGCTCGGACAGACCGTTAACCGGGTGAGCTGAAGTGCGTCCGGGCTCCTACCCCGACCCCGTTTCATTAAATGCTGGTTTACGAATATTCAAATACAATAACCTATTATTTTAGAACAGTTTTTTACGTTTAATTAACCTGAAGCAATGTCCGGTTATCTTCCAGACGAGAATTCTCAATTCCCCTACCTATAATAGGCGTACTCCGTATCATCACCTCCGCATCACCTCCGCGTGTGATTTCCAGCGAGGCGCCTATGCCAACTTCCGATACCTTCTATAGCCAGTTCCGCCGCGCGGGCATCAGCCGGCGGACCTTCCTCCACTTCTGCGGCGTCTCGGCAGCCACGCTCGGTTTGGCGCCCACCATGGCCGGGCGCATCGCTCATGCCCTGGAGACCAAGCCGCGCACGCCGGTGATCTGGCTGCATGGGCTCGAATGCACCTGCTGTTCCGAGTCCTTCATCCGCTCGGCCCATCCGCTCGCTTCGGATGTGGTGCTGTCGATGATCTCGCTCGACTACGACGATCTCATCATGGCCTCGGCCGGGCATCAGGCGGAGGCGATCCTGGATGACATCCGCACCCGCTATCGTGGCCAGTACATCCTGGCCGTTGAAGGCAACGCCCCGCTCGGGCAGGACGGCATGAGCTGCTTCATCGCCGGGCGGCCGTTCCATGCGCAGCTCAAGGAGATGGCGGCGGACTGCGCGGCGGTAATCGCCTGGGGCTCTTGTGCCTCCTGGGGTTGTGTGCAGGCCGCACGGCCCAATCCCACCCAGGCGACGCCGATCGATGAAATCGTCCGCGACAAGCCGGTCATCAAGGTGCCGGGCTGTCCGCCCATTGCCGAGGTCATGACCGGCGTTCTCACCTACATGCTCACCTTCGAGCGCCTGCCGGAACTCGACCGCCAGGGTCGCCCGAAGATGTTCTATGGCCAGCGCATCCACGACAAATGCTATCGCCGTCCGCATTTCGACGCCGGGCAGTATGTCGAGCGCTTCGATGACGAGGGCGCGCGCAAGGGCTACTGCCTCTATAAGGTCGGCTGCAAGGGGCCGACCACCTACAACGCCTGCTCCACGGTGCGTTGGAACGATGGCGTGTCCTTCCCGATTCAATCCGGGCACGGCTGCATCGGCTGCTCGGAAAAAGGCTTCTGGGACAAGGGAGGCTTCTATCAGCATGTGACCGACACCCATGTGTTCGGCGTCGAGGCCAATGCCGACAGGGTCGGGCTGGCGGCGGTCGGCGGCGTGGGCGCGGCCATTGGCGCGCATGCGGCCTATAGCAGTTATCGCCGTGGCAAGCAGAGCGTCGATGCGCAAACCACGACCTCTTCGCCCACGGCGAAACACCCGCACGAGACAACAGGGAACTAAGCCGCCATGACCGTCACCACCCCCAATGGCTTCACGCTCGACAACAGCGGCAAGCGTGTCGTTGTCGATCCCGTCACCCGCATCGAGGGCCATCTGCGCGTTGAGGTCAATCTCGACGAGAACAATGTCATCCGCAACGCGGTCTCCACCGGCACCATGTGGCGCGGGCTGGAGGTGATTCTGCGCGGGCGCGATCCGCGCGATGCCTGGGCCTTCACCGAGCGCATCTGTGGCGTGTGCACCGGCACCCATGCGCTGACCTCGGTGCGCGCGGTCGAGGACGCACTTGGCATCGACATCCCCGAGAACGCCAATTCCATCCGCAATCTGATGCAGCTCACCCTGCAAGCGCATGATCACTTGGTGCATTTTTACCATCTGCATGCGCTCGACTGGGTGGATGTGGTCTCGGCGCTCAAGGCCGATCCCAAGGCAACCTCGGAGCTGGCGCAGTCCATCAGCCCCTGGCCGCTGTCCTCGCCCGGCTACTTCCGTGACATCAAGGCGCGTCTGACTCGCTTTGTCGAGTCCGGCCAGCTCGGGCCTTTCATGAACGGCTACTGGGGCAGCCCGGCCTACAAGCTGCCACCGGAGGCCAATCTGATGGCGGTGGCGCATTATCTGGAAGCGCTCGACTTCCAGAAAGAAATCGTCAAAATCCACACCGTCTACGGCGGCAAGAACCCGCACCCGAACTGGCTGGTCGGCGGCATGCCCTGCACGATCAATGTGCATGATACCGGCGCCGTCGGTGCGATCAATATGGAGCGGCTGAATCTGGTCTCCTCCATCATCGATCAAACCATCGCCTTCATCGACCAGGTCTATCTGCCCGATCTCAAGGCCATTGCGTCTTTCTATAAAGACTGGACCTATGGTGGGGGCCTGAGCAGTCAGTCGGTGCTGTCCTATGGCGATATTCCCGAACATGCCAACGACGACTCCGATGCCAATCTGCTACTGCCGCGCGGAGCCATCATCAATGGCGATCTGAACACCATCCATCCGGTCGATGTGCGCGATCCGGAGCAGATTCAGGAATTCGTCGATCACTCCTGGTTCCGCTATGCCGATGAATCCAAGGGCTTGCACCCTTGGGATGGCGTGACCGAGCCGAACTTTGTCCTCGGCCCCAATGCCAAGGGCAGCAAAACCTATATCGAAGCCATCGACGAGAATGCCAAGTATTCCTGGATTAAGGCCCCGCGCTGGCGCGGACACGCAATGGAAGTCGGCCCGCTGGCGCGCTGGGTCATCGGCTATGCCCAGGGTCGGCCCGAGTTCAAGGAGCCGGTTGACAAGCTGCTGACCGACCTCGGCTTGCCGCTGACCGCGCTGTTTTCGACCCTTGGGCGCACCGCCGCGCGCGGGCTGGAGGCCTCCTGGGCGGCACACCAGATGCGCCACTTCCAGGACAAGCTGGTCGCCAATATCAAAGCCGGTGATACCGCCACCGCCAACACCCGCAAATGGGAGCCGCGCACCTGGCCGCGACGGGCCAGAGGCGTGGGCACCACCGAGGCGCCGCGCGGTGCCCTCGGCCACTGGGTGAGCATCGAGCGTGGCAAGATCGACAACTACCAGGCCGTGGTGCCCACCACCTGGAACGGCTCGCCACGCGACCCCCAAGGCAACATCGGCGCCTATGAGGCCGCGCTGCTCAACACCCCACTGGCCAAGGCCGAGGAGCCACTGGAGATTCTGCGCACCTTGCACAGCTTCGACCCCTGCCTGGCCTGCTCGACCCATGTCATCAGCCCGGACGGCTCGCCGCTGACCGAGATCCGAGTGCGCTAAACGCGGGAGCACCATCGCCATGCAAACATCCCTGCCCACCACGCGCCAAACCGCCGTCTATGTGTATCAGGCGCCCTTGCGCGCCTGGCATTGGATCAGCGCCCTGTCCATCACCGTGCTGGCCATCACTGGCTGGCTGATCGCCAACCCGCCGCCCACCTTAAGCGGCGAGGCCAGCGATCATTTCCAGATGGGCTATATCCGCTTCTTTCATTTCGCGGCGGCTTATGTCTTTGCCGTCGGCTTTCTGTTCCGGCTCTACTGGGCGTTTGTCGGCAACCGCTATGCCCGCCAGCTCTTTACGCTGCCGTTCTGGCGCCCGTCCTTCTGGGCCGAATTGCTGCATGAGGTACGCTGGTACGCCTTTCTGGAACCCGAACCGCGCAAATACGTCGGGCACAATCCGCTCGCGCATTTGTTCATGGTGGTCATCATCACCGTCGGCGGCCTGGTGATGATTTTTACCGGCTTTGCGCTCTACTCGGAGCAGACTGGCCTGGGCAGTTGGCAGGATCAACTGTTCGGCTGGGTCATCCCGCTGGTCGGCCAGAGCCAGGATGTGCGCATGTGGCATCACTGGGGCATGTGGGTGATCGTGGTGTTCGTGATGCTGCATGTCTACACCGCCGTGCGCGAGGATGTGATGTCGCGCCAGAGCCTGATCAGCACCATGATCAGCGGCTGGCGCATGTTCAAGGATGATCGGCCATGACGCCCGCCGCCGCGCCAAGCAATGATCGGGTGTTGATCCTCGGCATCGGCAACCTGCTATGGGCCGACGAGGGCTTCGGCGTGCGCTGCATCGAGACCTTGGGCGCCCGCCATGCCTTCGATGACCGAGTGCGGCTGCTCGACGGCGGCACCCAGGGTATCTACCTGGTCAATCAGCTCGAAGGCGTTGGGCATTTGATCATCTTCGATGCTATCGACTACGGCCTGCCGCCGGGGACACTCAAGGTCGTGCGCGACGGGGACGTACCGCGTTTTCTCGGCGCCAAGAAGATGAGCCTGCATCAGGTCGGCTTTCAGGACGTGCTGGCCATGGCCGATCTGCTTGGCGCGCTCCCGCCCAGGCTACTGCTCATCGGCGTACAGCCCGAGCGCCTGGAGGACTATGGCGGGAGTCTCAGCCCGGCGGTCAAGGCGATGATCGAGCCGGCGCTGCTCGAGGCACTGAGCTATCTCGCTGCCCAAGGCATTCAACCGATCGCCGTCGGCGCCGAGCCGCCGTTTGATAGCGCCCACCCGCACCCGGCGCTGGCATTGACCGCCTACGAACACGGTCGCCCCTCGCCGACGATCGCCTGGCGCCATGGCGATGCGCGCGTGCTCGCCATGATCCCGGCCGGTTGCCAATCCCCGGGCGCCCGATGACCGGCCATCCGCGAACGTCGCGGACGCTGGATATCGCCGACTGTCCGGCGGGCGTCGATCTGCTCGCGCGGGTGCGGCGCGGCCTCGAACGCCGCCTCGCCGGATTCGGCAATGTGTCCGTGCCGCTGCGCTCGCTCGCCGCCGAGACCCGAGCGCTGGTGCTGGAGGCCCTCGGCGAGGGCGACATCCAGGCCGACATCGACGGGAGCGAGGGACATCCACGCACGCTGTTGCGCGAGACCGCGTTCGCCGGTGTCTGGTACTGGCAGCGTCTCGGTCCTGCTTCGGAAGTGCTGGATGACGGTCTGGAAATCGGAGATTGCCCGCAGCTGATGCTCCAATGCGCCTTTCAGAGCGCCAGCGCCCGACTCGAGTGGCCGCCCGAGCATGACGCTGACACCCTGGGCGCGGTCGGGGTGCTCGCCGAACTCGCCGCCCATCTCGACGCTTGGCGGCGGGCCGCCTGGCCCGGCGGCGGGGTAAGCGATTCGCTCTCGCAGCCGGCTTCCGGCAATCCTCAACCGCATTGCGTGAATCTCGGCCTGATGCCGCTGACTCCCGCCGATCGGGTGCTGCTCGACCGGACGCTCGGCCAAGGGCCGGTGCGGATCCTCAATCGCGCCTATGGCCAGTGCGAGATTGAGGCCACTGGGGTGCGCCCGATCTGGCGAGTGCGGCATTTCAACTGTGATGGCAGACGGTTACTCGACAGCCTGGAAATCGCCAATCTGCCGTCTGCCGTGGTGGCCACGGCAGAAGACTTGGCCGACAGTGATGCCCGGCTTGGGGAGCTGTGCGTGATGATCGGGGCAGCGCACGTATTTCCGGGATAGCCTCAAACCCCGACTCCAGGACGATCTTCAAGACAGCTACATCATTGCAAGACTGCTTGGCAGCAGGTGAAACTGGCTTGCCTGAGATGGCCTTTCCCGAGCACTGCCCTTTTTCAAT
>SKQS01000203.1 GCA_007118895.1 Wenzhouxiangella sp. | reverse complement strand
TGGCGCCGGAGTTTTCGAAATATCCGCCGTCGACCACCTGGCCCAGCCTGAGCACATCAGGTCCGTCGCGTCGCCACAGCGTGCCGGCCGGGCTGACCAGGGTGAAGCGGGCGCTGTTGTGCACGGCGCTGAACAGCGGCAGTTCGGCCGGCAGCCAGCCGGCGCCATCCTCGGCCCCGGGAAAGAGGGTGCGATCTTCGGCCGCGGCGAACGGGTGCTGGATCAGTCGCCGTCCATCATCGACCAGCGTGGTGTTGAGAAACAGCGCGGCCCTCGGTTGATCGGTTTGCGGATCGCGGGCGCTCATCGACAGCGGCCAGTCGAAGCCGGGTCCTTCGGTTCCGAACCGGCGCTGCCACTGCCGGGTCCAGGCGTCTTCCAGGGCCTGACCGCGATCGACGAATATCGGCCAGGGCACGATGCGCTGGACCAGGTCGGTACCGAACATCGCGCCCAGCACCGGGGCTAGAAAGTCTGACTTGAGAAAGTCCATGGCGGCCAGTCGCGACTGTCCGTCAGCGCCATGCAGCTGCATCAGCGCATGGGTGGTCAGCCCCAGGCTGCCGCCGGAGACACCGCTGACTGCCGCGGTGCAGCGCCACAGCAGCCCGCCGGATTGCTCATGCAGATGATCGAGCACCAATGCCGGCCACATCGCCGCCCGGATGCCGCCGCCTTCGGCGGAAATGAAAAACACCTGACCGTCACACTCCTCACGCGCCGGATCAGCGCGCCACTCGGCCAGGTGCGCCGCCAGTTCCGGTTGGTCCGTCGCCTCGTAGCTCAACTCCGCCGGCGGCCTGGCATGGCTGGACTGGCCGGCCTCCAGCCGTACCGCGTGGTTGTCGTTGAGCCCGGTCAGGGTCACCAGGCTGGCCAGCACCACCATCCCGGTCAGCAGCGGGACGCGTGCGCGGGCGGCCAGATACACCGGCCAGGTACTGGCTGCCACCAGCATCGCCATCGCGCCGAGCACCAGCGCCAGCGGTCCGAAAACCGCGATCCAGTTGGGCACCAGGATGCCGGCAAACCATGAGCTGACGAGCACCGCGATGGCCAGGTAGTGCAGCAAGCGCCAGTGGCCCAGTTCCTGCCATTGGCTCAGCATGCGCACCGGTGGCTCGGCCGTCACGCCAGTCGAGAGCCGGAAGCTTTTCAGTACCGGCAGCCTGCTGCTGGCCCGGATCAGGGTGCGCCGGTAGATGGTCAGCAGCAGCAGCGTAAGACCCAGCGCAATGAAACCGAGCACCGGCCACCATTTGCTGACGGCCTGTTCGCCCGGGCTGATGCCGGCATAGGCCAGGGCAATGGTCAGCGGCAATGCGCAGGCAAGGGCTCGCGGCAGGATGCGCGCCAGCTGACGCTGGATGCGCTGGTCCATCGCCCGCCGCGGCCAGCGGAAGCTGTACAGCGTTCGAGCCGAATACCAGGCCGCCAGGCTTAACGCGGCGGTGAACAGCCAGGTCCAGATAAGCCAGTCCGGACGGGTCAGCGAAATATCGAACAGCTCATGAATCTGCGGCACATAGCCGACCATCACCGCCGCCACCGCCATCAACACCAGCGGAATCCGGATCAGGATCAACAGATCCAGTACCTGGATCCAGCCCTGCCAGATTTTCAGCATTCGGGCTTTCATGCTCTCCCTCCTGCAGCATCCCAGATTGACTATACGCCCGTCACTTCCTTCGGTCCAGTGGCTTCAACTGATCGGCTTTGATCAAACAGCTGGCCAGACAGTCCGGACCAGGTTCCCTGGACGACGCTTTGCGCTCGGTTGATCAAGGTCCCCTAAGGCATCACGTCAGTAATCGTGAGATGGATGCTCAGGCAGTCCAATCCGGCTCCATCCTGGGCGGTAACAGCACCTTCGACCCTGATCACTCGCTGATTATCAGCCACGCCCCAGGAAAGCATGAAGTCTCCGATTTTCGTGACTTCATTTACTGTTTTCAGAGGCGCATCGCCGATCCAGTTATTTGAGGAAAAGGAACCGTCAGTAGAGCGCTGTGCCCATGTGCCCAAGTCTCCGATGTCCAGTGGGCGCGCCGAGAGCGTTTCCGGAGTGAAAGGTCCGTTGCACACGAGTAACAGTTCGCCACCGTTAGGCAAATCGATAGTCAGGCTTTCGTTGTTTTGGATAATCGAGATGAAACGTCCTGTGCTGGTTGGTTGCGGTACTTCCTCCACAAGTTGGCCATTGGGAAATCGAATGCCATTGAGCGGCTTGATTTCACCCGACACTTGTAGATCGCTCCACATCGCGACATCGTCCTGGATCTGCGCACTACCTTCTACAACCAGCCGCGCTGTGGCCGGCTCACTGCCCTCGGCCGTGGGTCGCCGAATGGACAGCAGGTTGCGCTTGAAGTTGGGCTGTCGCGTGGCTTTCAAATACACTGATTCTTCGGTCTCCCCTTCGAAGCGCATGCCGATGATGTCGATGTCAGGGGTTACCTCGGTGGCATAGATTGTTGGTCGGTCGAATTCATGGCCAGGCAATTCCGACCACGGGAAAATGCCCAGTCCAACCCCGCGGCGAAACTGGGTTTCGGCATTGATATCGACATCCGCTTCAATGTCTTGAAGTGGCACGGCAACAGACAGCTGGTTCTGGGAAGCCAGGGAGCCAGCAGACACACGGCCGTCGAAAGTGCCGGTCCCTTCGACCTGCAGGCGGGCAGTGCGAGCACCGGTCATCCAGCCACCCTGTTCGGGTTTGGGAACGCGCAGGATATTCTGAGTCAAGGTTGTCAGGCCTCTTATGGCATCGATCTCGATTGTTGGGCTGATTGCTCCCTGCCCACCCGAGAAAAGTGAGACACGCTGGGTTTCTTGTCCTCCTGAAGGGTTGGAGGCGACCAGGGAGGGAATGATCGGGCTGGTGGGAAAGTCTTCCTCTTCCACGATATCCATGTAAAGTGTCCCCCCGATCCGGGCATCCTCATCCACTTCCAGGCTTTCGGCGCGTAGTTCTCCATGTATCCGGGTATCCATCTCGGACCAGAATGTATCTGCGTCTCGCAGGCGGAACACATCGCCAGGTTCGAAGTAGGTTAGCCGTGGCCCCGATTGCGGGTTGGCATTGCGGAACAGCAGATGGCTGGCGGTCTGTGAATGCACGGACCCAACAGACAGGTTTCCGCCGACGATGGCGCCGCCGGTGAGCAAAGCATCACCGGCAACATGCAGATCGAAAGCGGGGTCGGTCACTCCGATCCCGACGTTGCCCTGAGTGTAGTGAATGTGATCACCATTGACGGTCCAGGGTGATTCATCGCCGTTTCCGCCCCCGGATACGTTCAGCGCGTGCAGGGCCAGTGGTGCTGCGGTTACTGCCTGGCGTGGATGGAGCAGGCTGCTCTCGACCTCGATTTCCAGCCAGGCCTGCCCCTGTTCGAACGCGCCCTGGCCAAAATCAAGTTCGACCTGGAACAGGCCGTCCTGTACCGGCACGGACTGTTTAGCGATGTCCGGGCCAATCTGGTTGCCGTCAACCAGGCTGTCATACAGGCGAAAGGTCATATCCCGAGTGCCGGTATCCGGCGTTCCGGAAAGCTTGAGCTGACCCTGGTAGGTGATCGGGGAGCCGAAAACCGCTTCGGGAACCGCAACCGCCGCAATTAGCAGCAAAGGAACCATGAATCGCATCGTTGTGCCCTCTTTATTGTAAACGTTGGTACCCATAAAAACGAAGAAAGGGGCTTTCGGCGACATATCAGCCCGGACCTGAGGGATCGCCCTTCGCCGTGTGGTCTGATTTCGCCACAGATCTCTGCTTACTGGTGGCCGCGGGACTCTTGCGCTATGCTTGGTTCCCAAGCCATGTCTGATTCAAACCGTTTGACCCCAATGCGTCGGCGGGCGGTGGACGCCCTGCTGGTGCGTTACTTGGACCTGCCCGAGGAAAAGCAGGACGCTTTCCTCGATCAGGTGGGCGAGCGCTATCCGCGCCTGACCGGCTGGCTCGAGCAACTGTGCGGCAAGGTCCATACCGTGAGTCTGCTCGGCGCCCCGCTGGCCCGCATGGCGCGGTCGCTGGCAGACAGTCAGGCATCGGCCCCGAAGGCGGCCCTGAAGGCCGGGCACCGGCTGGGACCATGGCGCATTCTGTCGGAGGTCGGGCGCGGCGGCATGGGGCGGGTCTATCGCGCCGAGCGAGCCGACGGTGCCTTTGACATGACAGTGGCGATCAAGCTGATAGGCCAGCGCCGAGCGGGTCTTGTGGATTTACTGCAGCGCGAGTGCCGGCTGCTGGCCC
This sequence comes from Wenzhouxiangella sp., assembly GCA_007118895.1. Taxonomy (GTDB): domain Bacteria; phylum Pseudomonadota; class Gammaproteobacteria; order Xanthomonadales; family Wenzhouxiangellaceae; genus SKQS01. The sequence continues at coordinate 13,720 of SKQS01000203.1, read as the reverse complement.
GACTCGATCATCCCGCCGTTACCCGAATGCTCGATGCCGGCCTGGATGCCGAGGCCGGGCCGTTCCTGGTCATGGAGTGGATCGACGGGGCCGATCTGGACCAGTGGCTTGCTGATCGGCACCCTGCGCTGGATCGCAAGCTGGCGATGTTCGAGCAGTGCGCCGAGGCGGTCGCCCATGCCCATCGCAAGCTGATCATTCATGGCGATATCAAGCCGGCAAACGTGCGAGTTCGCGAAGACGGCGCGCTGAAGCTGATGGACTTCGGCGTTGCCCGGCTCACCGATGAGGCGGGCTCTTCGGTCAGGCTGAAGGCCATGACCCCGGCGTTTGCCGCGCCCGAACAGCTCGATGGCGAGGAAAGCTCGATTGCCACCGATATCTGGTCGCTGGGTGCCCTGCTGTACTGGATGCTGACTGGCCGGCTGTACCGGGGTGACGCCGACAGCCTGCAATCACACATCGCGGATGCAGGACACGCCCGGGCTGATGAACTGGCAGCCCTAGTCGCGGTCGCCTGCGCCGAACAGCCGTCGGCGCGCTATCAGTCCGTGGCCGACCTGATCGAAGAGCTGCGTCGTTTCCGCGGTTTTCAGCCACTCACTGCCATGCCGCCTTCGCGGCGCTACCGCGCGAGCCGCTTCATTCGCCGCAATCCGCTGCTGGTGGGCAGCGCGACGGCCATTGCGCTGGTCCTTTGCGCCGGCCTGGCGACCAGCACGATGATGTACTTGCAGGCCGAGCAGGCCCGCCAGGAGACGGCAATCGAGCGCGACCGGGCCGAGACCCAGGCCGAACAGCTCGAGCAGATTGTCGCGTTTCAGTCCGACCAGGTCGGCGAGCTGAACGTTTCGGCCATGGCGCTAGACCTGCGTGAGCGCCTGGAGGCTGCCGGAAGTGAGGCGAACGAGGAGTCGAATGATGTCGACACGATCGTGATCCGTCCGGCAGCGCTGGACTTTACCGGCCTGACCCTCAGCCTGTTGGATGAGCACCTGCTCGAGGCCGGCGTGCGTTCGATCGAGGCGGCTTTTGGGGATCAGCCGCTGGTGCGAGCACGTCTGCTGATGAGCCTGGCGCGTAGTCGGTATGAACTGGGACTGTTTTCCGAGGCAAAGCCCGTGTTTGAGCAGGCCGCCAGTCTTATCAATGAGCATTTTGCCGAGGATTATGAGCTGCGGTCACGGATACTCTTGGACCAAAGCTGGCTGGCGCGCGATCTTGGCTCGCTGGATGAGGCGGAAATCCTTGCCCGGCGTGCCCACGAGCTGCTGATTCAGTTTCTGGACGACGACGATGAACGGACCCTGCAGGCCCTGGTCGTTCTCGGCCAGGTGAGGTTCGCGCAGGGCAAAGCTGGTGAGGCGATCGAGATCCAGCGCGATGCTTACGAACGCACCGTGGCCAGGTTTGGCCCGGAATCACTTCAGAGCCTGGGAGTTCGCCACGATCTGGCTTCCGCGCTCAATGCCTGGGGGGAGTGGGAGGAGAGCCTCGAGCTGCACAGCAGGAACCTGGAATTGCGGCGTCAGATGCTGGACGAAGCCCATCCGGATCTCATGTCTTCGCTGGGCTCGATCGCCATTCCGCTCTATCACCTCGGTCGGTTGGAAGAGGCCATCGAGTACACCCGACAGGCCCAGGCCTTGCGCCTGCAGGAGTACGGTCGGGGCCACGTGTCGACGATGAGCGGCTATAACAATCTCGGTTACCTTCTGCAGATGTCAGGCCAGCCGGGGAAGGCCGAGTCTTACTACCGCCGCTCGCTGGAGAACAGTCTCCGGGTGTTGGGCGAAAACCACCAGCAAACGCTGTATGCAAAGAGCAATCTCGGTTTTCTGTTCGGTTCACAGGGTGACTACGAACGGGCTGTCGACTACCTGGAGCCGGTCTGCGCGCGCTGGCAGGCCATTTACTCTACCCGCCACGCCTCCAGCCTTTCGGCATGCTCCAACCTTGCCGTCATGTATCGGCGGGCCGGGCAGCCGCACAAGGCGCTGCCGCTGCTTACCCAGACCGTGGCCGATTCCCGGCAGGCAATGACTGCAGCCCATCTGCATCTTACCGAGCGAATCGGGCACCTGGGGATGACTCTTGCAGACCTGGAGCGTCACGTTGAAGCCGAGGCGCTGCTGGTTGCGCGCTACCAGGAGCTGGCCGAACATCAAGCCGAGGATCAGCAGCCCATGGTGGCCGGATGGCTGAAACGGATTCACGAATCCTGGCACGAACTTGCACCCGACCACGGCCACGACCAGGTGGCACGACACTGGGCTGACCTGGCAGAGCCTTGAACCTCCCTCATTGAAAATGTGGGAGGTCGAAGTCACGTCGGATCCGGAGAACATTACAACATCGGTGGTCGAATGCTTCACGGGCCGGTCATGCCCGGCCAGGCAAACGACGGGATCGGAATCAACCTCAATTGGCACGAATCGCCCTACTGCAGCGGCGTGTCCTTGCCGGATGCGATAACCATTGCACCGCAAGTGCCGGAGCAGTGGACCAGCTATCGCCTGGATGCAGTCACCCTGATAAAGAAGGAGCAGGCCAGGATTCTCGGCGACAGCGCCTGGCCCTGATCAGAACTCGGACAGAACCTCCAGCAGCAGCCGATTGAACTCATCCGGTGCCTCGATCTGCGGATAGTGACCAACCTCGTCGATCATCACCGCATCGAAGTCGGCGTACCGGCGATTGGCCTCTACATTGGTCGGGATGGCGAAATCGAAGGTCGTCCCGGCATTGATACAGCGCACCGGCACACCGGCCTCGCGCATCATTGTGGCGACATCCAGCGTGCCGAAATCGGCCATCAGCGCGGTCAGCGCATCCCGGTCGGCGACCCCGGCATGGCTGATTACCGTTTCTTTCAGCCGGGGGTTGGTTTCGGGCGGAAACATGCCGTCGACAAAGCCGGCCAGCGCGTTGTCGAAATCGGTCTCAAGCTGCATCACCAGGCCCTCGAGCACGCCCTCGGGATACTCGAATTCGACATCATGCAGGCTGTCGACGCAGACAATGCCGACCACCGGCTCGGCTGCTTCGGCTGCTGCCATCAGCGAGATCCAGCCGCCCATCGAGTGGCCGACCAGCACGGCCCGCTGCAGCCGCAGGTGATCGACCAGTTGCGCAATGTCGGTGGCATAGGCCGCGGCGCGCCAGTCCACCCGCTCAGTGCTGGCCTCGCCATGGCCCGGCAGGTCGACGGTCACGACCCGATAACCGGCCTCGACCAGCGGTCCGACCTGCGCTTCCCAGGCCCCCCGATGGCTGGCCCAGCCGTGGATCATCACCAAAGAGGTCTCACCCTCTCCGCTGATCTCGTAGACCAGACTGGCGCCATCGACCGTGGCCATGGCGCCGGTGCCGTTGTCTCCAGGCCCGCGCTCATCCGATTCACAGCCGGTCAGCAGTAGCAACAGGCCGAGTGTAGTTAGCAAGCGAGTCATCTTCATCGCAATCTCCAGGCAGGGAGGAATCAACAGTGTGACACGAAAGGCGGCGGTCGGTGTCTGGCGACCAAGCCCGCCAGGCGGACATTGCGAGCGCTCCCGCCCGTCCGGCGCCCTGAGCCCGCCTTATTCACCGTGGTGAATAAGGCTGATTGGGTAGTGGCTTGGGCCGCCCGCTCAGCTCCGAACAAAATTGTGCAAGGGTCCGTAGTCATGCCGGTCGGCAGCGCGCAGGGCGTCGATATATCGCTGCCGCGTTGCGCTGACATCGACCAGATTTATCTGCCCCCAGGTAAATCTTGGGCGGTTTATCGCAATCAACAGCAGGTCCGTGGCTAGGCGGGCATGGCGTCCATTGCCGTTCGGAAAGGGATGAATCTGGACCAGTCGGTGATGAAAGCGAACGGCGATTTCATCCGGCTCGTAGCTTTCGTGGTCGATCCAGTAGCGGCAGTCATCCACAAGCTGTCGCAGCTCGCTGGGGATGCGGTAGGCATTGACGCCGATATTGCGCGCGCTGTGGCGGAACCCGCCGGCCCAGCGCCACACTTGGCCGAACATTCGTTGGTGTAACCGGCACAGGAAGCGCTCATCGAGCACGTTGCGCCGCCTGGCGAGGGCCCATTCCGAGCCCTGCACGATATTGGCCTGCTCGGCTTCATTGAGTTCCGAGCGCAGTGTGATCCAGGTCGGAATCAGATCGTCCTTTTCCTCTTCGGCCAGCGGTGTCGCCGCGTCGTCCTGCGGCTCTAGCGGGTCCTTCATTGCGGGTCATCCCACATCTCGGAGCCAGCCTTGTCCAGCAGGCGTCGGACCAGTTCCTCGAACTGTTCCGCCTCGGCTTCCTTGTCGATAGCCTGCGCTTCCAGCGCCATGCTGTGACCAGTGGCTGCCATCATGGCCCGCGCCTTGCGTTCGGCGCGTTTCCGTAGCGTGACGTTCAAGGGTTCGCGGGGCACCAGCGCGTACACCAACTGACAGTCCAGCGCGTTGGCGGCTTTTTCCAGGCTCTCCAGCGTGAGCGCGCCTTCAGCTTCGGCTTTCTCGATCGCGGTCACACGCGGCTGGCTCACACCCAGGCGCTGACCCAGCTGTTTCGCGGTCATGCCCAGCGCTTCCCGAATCGACTTGATCCATCCGCGCCTCGGACGCGCAAACGCCTCATGGCCTCTCAGTGCGGCCAGTTTCTTGTCGAGCTGTCGACGCGCGAGTGCGCGATCATGCTGCATATTAAATCATATATATGTTATCCAAATAATCTACAATAATAACATAAAAATTATTCTTATAGCCTTTCCACATAACATATTGATTATTTCAGATATCCATGGCCGTTCAGCGCATGCCCGGAAGCACTCCCCAACGGCCCCGGCATCAGGTCTATCAACCGGTGCTATACTCGGACCTGATCATTTGGTGTGGATCTTCGCATGAATACCAAATTTTCCGAAGACGTCATCCCGCTATCCGATCTCAAGACCAATCCCGGCCGGGTCATCAAGCAGGTCAACCAGGCGCGTCGGCCGGCTCTGCTGACCAGTCGAGGTCGGGGAGTGGCGGTGATGCAAAGCCTGCAGGATTTTGAAATCGCCCAGGAAGAACAGCAATTCATGCGGGCCGTTGTCGCCGGGCTGAACGATCTGGAATCCGGTCGCAGCGTATCGCTGAGCGAAGCCCGAGAGCGTCTGGGTTTGTAGCTGCGTGCCGACGGTCGCAGTCGAGCTGGCCGAGTCGGCCATCGGGGACATCGAGGAGATTCGGGACTGGTATGCCGCGGAGCAGGTCCAGGAAGTTGGCGAACGTCTGGTGACGGAAATATTCGACAGGATCGAGTCGCTGACCACGCATCCGGAAATGGGTCGGGTCGTGCCCGAATTTGACGTTGACTGGTTGCGCGAACTGATTCACCCACCATTCCGTATCGTCTACAAGCGTGAAAGCGAACGCGTGCGCATCGTGCGTGTGTGGCGTAGCCAGCGGCTGCTGAAGCTTTCCGCGGAAGCATGACTTTGCGTGCGCTCAATCAGGCCGAAACCCGGGCCGAGCTGATTGACCTGAAATACCACAGGGTCAGCGATGCGGTTCGAGAACTGGGCAGGGTCGCCAGTATTCGCAGCGCATTCGTGGGATTTCAGCAGAAGTTGTACGCGAGATGATCAGACCGGCCAATTTCAGTAGCTGTCAACCCAAAGTAGCTTGCCTGCACGCCTGACCTTGCGTATGCTGAACCGTAGAGGTAAATGATATGCCGATCTTGCGGCTGGCCGGGTTATCGATTTTCACAACTGCATTGCTGGTACTTGCTGGATTACCGGCAGGCGCTCAGCATGTATATCGTTGCGTGGATGAATCCGGGACAACGGTGTTTTCTGATCGACCTTGCAGTGCCTCGCCTTCGGAGCGAGTCGATGCGACGCCGCACCAAGGACACGCCACGTCTCATCCCGGCAGGCAACACGGTTTTTCCGCTGAGCCTCTAGTTGGTAACAGGTCAACCTCCTTGCCGCAACAATCATCCGGAGCTCGGTCGCCAGCAGTAGGCGCCAATCGGTCCCCCAGTGCCAATGATCCGCAGATTTCGTCCTTGCTTCGAGAGCGAAATCGCTTGGTTGCGAGAATGCGCAGTCGTGGAGCACCAGCTTCCGAGCAAGCTCAGTTGCTTCAGAGAGTAGAGTCCGTCGAGTCCGAGATTGCCTCGCACGGTTTCGACATGCGGCAGCACCGGTATTCCAGCGGCGCGCAAATACGGGATTCGCAGGTCATCCAGTCGGCAAAGGATCGTGTGGCGGCTTGGGAGCAGAGCAAAGACGCAGCAGAACTAGTGCCACCGCATCCCCCGCCGCCAGTCTGGAACGGACCCAATGACGAAAGGACCACGCGACGCATTTACGATTTTCAGACGAATCGCTATCTCCACCCAGCCGGACGCAATGCCATTGATCATTCAACCGGCACGATCTGGCGGAGAACACGTGATGGCTTTAAAAATCCCGTGACCGGGGAAGAAATTGAAGACCCATATCGTTCGCCACCGGCCTTCCGTCCAGTTCCCTGATACGAGTCTTTTCTGAGACTGGCTGAAATGGTGGGCCCTGCAGGACTTGAACCTGCGACCTACCGATTATGAGTCGGCTGCTCTAACCAACTGAGCTAAGGGCCCGGGGTCTGGTGTATCCGGTAATAGGGAACCTCTGATTTCAGAGGTTCCCTAGGCGTTTCAGTTCGGGTCGGGCTTGCCGGGGACGTTGATTTCTATGTCCTGCGGTCCGGTGTTGCCGTCGCCGGTGTCGACCGGTCTCGGCTTGAGACCCTTGGCTTCGAATTCCTGGCGCTTCAGTTCCTGGATATGCTCCAGATTCTTGCGATAGAGGTCAACCACCTTGTCGACCCCGCCTTCGGCCAGAAAACCGGTGTTGCCGGCGGCCATGAAAGTGGCGTAGGCGCCGGAGGCTGCCATCAGGGCTGCCGAGACCAGGTTGATCTCGAAGCCTTCCTCATGGTGCAGCCGGTTGGCCAGGTCAATGAAGGCCGAGACGGCCTGGTTGTGATCCTGAATCTGCTTCTGCGGGTCTGTCATCGCTGGTAAGCCTGCGGTTTTTAGCAAGCCGGAAAGGATACCACGCCCGTCAGGATTTTCTGTATCGCGCCGGCAATCTACTGCTCCGGCACTTGCCGGTTTGTTCTCCCTGTTTCACAACTTGTTGATTTTACGTTGATCGGGCATGCACGAATAGCGGGATAAGCTCAGGCCCCCTTAAACTTGATCCAGGGAGAACGTGATGAAAATTGCAAGATTCGCAGCAGTCGCTCTCTTTTCCGCCGGTCTGAGTCTTTCCGGGCAGGTGTGGGCAGAGGCCCGCGTGCTGGTGGTGCATGCTGCGCCATTCGCCGCCGATATCGCTGATACGTCAGTCACGGTGTCGGTCAACGGTGCCCCGGCGATTACAGATTTTCAGTACAAGGACTTTACCGATTACATTCCGCTGCCTGCTGGCACCTACGATCTGGCGGTAACGCCGACCGGGGCCGAGGATCCGGCAATCACTGCCACTGTCGAGCTCGAGTCGGGCGTCGATTACACTGTGCTGGCGGTTGGTGATGGCGTCAATCAGGGTCTGGCACTGTGGCCTCTGGTCGACAACTTTGACGCGCCCCCGGCTGATTCGCTGAATCTGCGCGTGGTGCACGCGGCTCCATTTGCTGCTGATCTGGAAGCCACCGAGGTCTCGATCCGTACTGCCGGCGGTCAGGTCGTGGCCGGGCTCGCTGGCGTGCCGTACTTTGCACAGAGTGGTTTTTTCCCGGTGCCAGCCGCTACCTATGACCTGAAGGTCGCTTCGGTCGACGGGTTCACCAATTTCATCGACCCGCTGCCAGTCGATCTGCCTGCTGGTCTCGACGTTACCGTCATTGCCATCGGCGATGGTGTCAACCAGCCGCTGGGCATTCTGGCCCTGCCGGTTGGTGAGCTGGGGCTGCGTGACCCTGTCGATGCCAGCCTGGCCGGTCACTGGACGGTGACCAATACCGCGGCGCAGGACGGTCTGTATGTCTCGCCGATGCCAGCCAGCAATCGTCTGGTGGGAACGATTACCACCTTCGATCCGGCCGGTAGCGGCCTGCCGATCTGGTGGGTGTTCGATACCTGCTTCACCGCGCCCGGTGACACCGATTGCCCGAATCCGGGCGGTTTTGACGGGCGCACTGCCGAAGCCCAGGTCTATGCCGTGACCGGTGCTGAATTCGGTGGCGATACAGCCGCCGACGTGGTTGCTGCCGGCACCATCGGCTTCGACTTTGCCGACTGTGGCAGTGGCGTGGCTGTGCTCGACGTCGATGGCCTGGACGAAGTGACCTGGGATCTGGCTCGACTGACCATCACCGTGCCTTGCACGCTGGAGGACTGAGCAGTCAGTCAGCCTGAACTTTCAGGACTGAAGTAATGAAAGGGCGGCCTGCGGGCCGCCCTTTTTCCATCTCATCGGTCGATAGCGAAGCTCAGGTCCAGCCCGGTATCGCGTTCGCCGGAGGTGGCGCGCAGGCCCCAGCGCCGCGACAGCTCGTATCTGGCCGACAGCACGTTGCCGGTCTCGAACAGCCCGATGCCGTAGCTGACAAACAGCCGGGGAAGGAGGTAGAAGCCCAGATTGACGGCACCCTGGCCACCGGCATGGTCGAAGTCGGCGCCAGTAACCACATAGGCCAGGGCCTTCTCGTCGGTGGTCGGGGGATCGGTGAACAGGGTGATCCGCGGGTCCTGGGCGCTGCCGCGAATCAGCACCCCGGCAAACTCGACCTGCGGGTCGCCGAAGATGGTGCGACGTGCCTGGATATCCAGCCGCGGGTTGTCGATGGGGTGGCCGGTAAACATGATCTGGCCGTCCTCGATTTCCAGGTTCTGGCCGTAGGCGCGGTAGAAACCGCTGGGCAGGGTAATGGTGCCGCGAGCCAGCGGCACGATCTGATCCTCTTCTTCCCAGATCATTTCGATACCGCCTGCCAGGCTTGTCTGCAGGCCGATGGCCGCCAGCCGCGCATCGTCGCCCATGTGCAGCCCCAGCCGTCCGCGAATCTGGCGTCGAGCCAGCGCGGTTTCCTCGTCCTCGTCGTTTTCCCCCAGCACGCGCACGTCCGGTGACTCGGCAACCCGGTCGGCGCTGCCGGGCGGTAGCCCACCGCGCAGGTGTTTGATTCGGATATCGCCGTCGATTTCTACGCGCTCGGCATCCACCGCCAGGCGAACCTGCGGGCTGAGCCTGAGCCGCAGCCAGTCGACATCGGCCATTTGCAGGTCATCGCCATCGATCTCCGCGTTGACCGCCCAGCCGCGATCTGCGCGCCGGGCCTCGCCAATCAGGCTGGCGCGACCCTCTCCGGCATACCAGTAGCCGGACAGGTCGGCGCTGTCCTGGTCCATGACCAGATCGATACGCAGATCGGTGATGCGCATACCGGTCGGGGCATGGAACATCTCGCCGCCGTGAACGGCCAGCCGGCCGCCGATCTCGGGTGCCAGCAGCTGGCCTTCGATGCGCAGTCGACCATCGACGCTGCCGCCGAGCTGGTCCAGTTGCGGCACCAGACGGTTGAACGCGCCGATGTCGGGCAGCCTGAGCTCGCTTTGGGCACTGAGCTCTGCGCTTCCGAGGTCACGCAGGTCGGCCACCCGGGCCTCGCCTTCCAGCCGGGTCTGTCCTTCCAGACGTACATCGAGCTGGATCACCAGCGGAGAGTCTTCGTCGGCACCGAAATCCAGGGTGAGCCCTTCCACGCTCAGCAGGTCCTCTTCGCCGCCCAGCGGGCGAAGACCGCCTGGCGCCAGTGCAAGCTTGCCTTCCAGGCCGACCAGGCCGGCCGGATCCCAGTCTGCCCGGATGGTGCCCGACAGCGGTGTGGTCAGGCTGAAGACCGGATCTGCGGGCAACAGCAGCAGATCCATGGGTACCTGGTCGATGGCTATCTGGATGTGGCTGTCATGGTCCAGGCGCAGGCTTTCAAGGCACAGTCGGCCTTCGCCATCGCCTTCAGCCCGCAAGCAGGCCGGCCCGGCATCCAGCTCGCCATCGAGGTAGCTCAAAGCCGTTTCCCGCGCCAGGCGCCAGTTGCCGGCGACCGTATCGCCCAGGTAAAGCCGGGTGAGTTCGCCCTGCCAGCCAGCGTCCAGATCGAAGCATTCGTTCAGGCCGCCGCCGGCAGCCAGGCTGAGTGTTCCCCGGGTGCCGCCCAGGTCCAGCTCGACCTGGTGGGCCCGGCAGTTGCCGCGCGCATTGAGCTCGAGCTGGTCGATCCGGTCCCAGGGCCGCAGGTCGGCATCGCTTACGGTCAGTGCCAGTTCGATATCGCCGGCATCTGCCCAGTCCAGGCGGGCATCAAGCTCGCTGCGAGCGATGCTGATGTCGCCCAGCATCAGCTCGCCAAGCTGGCCGGCCACCGCCAGCTGAAGGTCTGCCAGATCGATCCAGCCGTCCACTTCAGCCTGGCCGGCCAGGGTAGGCCAGAGCTGGTCCATGCGCTCGGCACGCAATTCCAGGTCCCAGCGCTTGCCGTCGGTTGTTTCCACCGCGAGCCGGTTGTCGCCCAGGCTCAAGGCCAGCTCGGCGGCTTCGGCCGTTTCGCCGCGCAGGTCGAGCCGGCCCTGGCCGGCCAGCGGCTGACCACGCAGCCGTCCGGACAGTGACTCGATCTCGATCAGGGCCCGGGGTGTCGGGTCCAGACTGCCTGCCAGCTGCAGCCGGCCGTCGATCTGTCCGGGCAGCTCGGCCATGAACTGGCCAGGATCGAAGGCCAGCAGCTCGATCGCCAGTTCGGTGCTGAGCTGCTCGGCCCATGCTACCTGGCCTTCGGCACTCAGGCTGCCGGCCTCGGTATCCAGGCGCATGCGCTCGATCCTGGCCTGCTCGAGATCGCCGCGGCCTTCAAGCATGATGCTGGCGGTGGGCATGCGGGCGGCCTCCAGCACCGATTCCAGCTCCATTTGCCAGTCGCCTAGCGCGCCGCTGGCGCTGAGTCTGCCGCGCTGGCTGCTGACCAGGATTTCCTCGGCCAGCAGCGGCCAGGCCAGCTCCTGCCACTCCAGGTCCAGGGCCAGCTGATCGGTGGCCGGACTGAAGTGCCCGCTACCGCTGATCTGCATGCGACTTGGCGGTGCGCCAAACTGCAGATTATCGAAACGCACATCGCCGTCGTATTCCACCCGCACCGATCCTTCCAGCCGGGCCCGTTCCGGCCACTCCTCGACCAGTCGCGACAGTTCCAGCTCGCTGAAGTCCAGGCGCAGTCCGGCGACCGGTTCGGGGCTCAAGGCAAACTGCCCGCGGGCGTTGATCTCACCGCCCAGGGTCAGCACGCGCAGGCTTTCGAGTCGAAACTGCTCGGTATCGCCGGTGGCCTCCAGGCGCAGATGGCTTTCCGGCAGGTCGGGCAGACTCAGCGCAGTGGCCACCTCGGCCCGCCAGTCTTCCAGCGTGCCGTCGGCGCGTATCTCGAGCTCGTCGGCGCGAACGACCGGATCGGTCCAGTGCTCGATGCGACCGGTCAAATTGGCCCGGAGACGAGGTGCGGTCGGCAGCCCACGCACCCTGATTTCGCCGGCCAGTTCGGCGGGCCCGCGGCTGTCCAGGTTGACATTCAGATCGCCGATGGAACCGTTCAGCTCGATCTCGAGGTTTTGCGTGACATCCGGCGCGATGACCACCGCCGTGTCGATCCGCAACCGACCGGCATGAGGCGCCGCCAGCTCCCAGTGGCCGTCGGCCCGGACCGTGCCGAGCTCGGCATCGACCTCCAGGCGCTCGATTTCCAGACGCTCATGCAGCGCGCCGCGGTACTCGATGCGCTCAATCCGGATCGCCTCTTCCTGGTCCTGGGCCAGCACGTCCAGATCGGTGACGCGGATCCGGTCGATCTGTACCGGGATCGGGCTGGTCAGGTCGGGGATGACAAGCGGTTCGGCCGGTTCCGGGTCCGGTTCCGTTTCGGCCAGTTCGACGCGCACTCGATCAGCATCCACCCAGCGCACTCGAACTTCGGGCCTCAAGCCCGGACGGACCTGGACCGCCAGCCGCAGCTGCTCGGCGCTGACCCGGACACCGGCCTCGTCCAGCTCGAGCCGGTCGATGACCAGCCCGCCGGCGAAATCTCCGCGGACTTGTTGATAGGCCAGAGACGGCATGGCGTTGGAAGCCTGGCCAAGCGCCCATTGGGCCCCGGCCGTGGTCGAGGTCAGCCAGTACCAGCCCGAGGCAATCCCGATTCCGATCAGGATCACCAGTACGAGAACGATCAGCAGCAGTCTTTTCATGGGGTCACAGAAGTTGAGTGCCGATGGTCAGATGCAATCGCCATGGGCGACCGACGTCGTCCAGGGCGCGTGCGACATCAACCTGGATCGGCCCGATCAGGGTGTAGAAACGAAAACCGGCGCCGACACCGCGCTTGAGCTTGGGGTCGCTGAAATCGTTGAAGGCGTTGCCAACATCGAAGAACGTCGCCACCGACCAGTTGTTACCGAGGCGCAGCTCGTATTCGGCCGAGCCGGTGAAAACATGATTGGCGCCGTTGCGGTTGGTGCTCAGGCGCTCGAAGCCGTATCCGCGCACCGTGCGATCGCCGCCGGTCTTGAACCGGTAGCGCTCCGGCAGCTCGGTGATGGTCAGATCGAGTTGGCGATCATCCAGCTCGATCGAGAAGCTGCGCGTCTTGGCCTCGGTGTAGCCGATTTCGCCGCGCAGCAGCAGTTTGTGGCGGTCGCTCAGCAGCCAGTGCCAGCGCCCGGACAGGTAGGCCTGAGCAAAACTGACGTCACTGCCGGCCGAGGTGCTGGCCCCCAGCACCTGAAATTGCAGTACCTGGCCATGGATCCCGAAGCCCGATCCCTGAATGTTGGCCAGCCGCCAGCTTGCACCAAGCGCCAGGGTGTTGGTCTCGGTCTTGAGAAACGGCTCGATCTCGGGGTTGGCTGCCAGCAAGGTGGTTTGCTCTTCGCTGAAGCTGGCCTCGCGCAGGGCATCGAAGCTCTCGTTGAGATAGGCCAGGAAGATCCTCTCTTCCAGTGGCGCGAAGCGTTCAGACCATAACTCGCGCTCGCGCAGCCGCCCGGCGGTGAGCTGGGCCTGTTCGCGCGTTCCGCCGAAGGCTTCGAATACCGCCTCTCGCCGTGACTCGTCGTTGAAGCGAAAACTGTCGCGCTCGCGCCGAAGCAGTATGCCGGCGGTCAGAAAGTCAGACGGCAATTGCCCCCTGGGATGCTGGTACTCGGAGCGGATCACGAACTCGTTGTTGCGCTGCTGGGCGCCAAAGCCACTGTCGAGGCGGTTGCCTCTAGAGCCGAAATAATGGCGATCCCAGCCCAGCTGGAGGCGGGCGCCGGTATCGGTGCCGAAGCCCAGCGTGGCCCGGTAGCTGTTGGGTGGGCGAGGCTCGAGCTGGTAGTCGAGATGAACCTCACCGGCCTCGCGATCGCGTTGCTCCTCGATTGCCACGCGCGAGAACAGCCCGCTGCGCACCAGCACGTCACGCTGCTCGTCGACCCGCTCCAGCCGATACGGTTCGTCAACCTCGATGACCGTCAGGCGATTCATCAGCCGGTCGGAAAACCCGGTCTCACCGGGCGAAAATCCGGAGAAGCGATAGCGCTGACCGGTGTCGAACTCGACCCGGATGGTGGCAATCGAGCGGTCGGGGTCGACCTGGATGCGGCGATGGCGGAACCGGCCGTCGAAGTAGCCCTGGCTAATGGCCAGGCGTTCCAGCTCGCGCAGGGCCTC
>SKQS01000049.1 GCA_007118895.1 Wenzhouxiangella sp. | reverse complement strand
GCTACATCGGCGTGCCGGCGCCTTGCCACGAACGCCCACAGACAAGCTGAATGAGGCTTTGAATATGAATGTCTTAGTAATCGCCTTACCGATCCACTGCGCTCAGCGCTCAGCGACCAGGTAGCATATCCAGCCGGCGTCGGCGTCACCTTCTTCGCTGGCGGTGTAGATGCCATCGCCTTCGCCGGTCTCCTCATCGGTGCCTTCCCAGTACACGGTGGCTTTCGAGAATCCGGCCTCGAGCAGCAGCTCGCGGATCTCCGGCAGGGTCCACAGGCGCCAGTGGTATTCAAAGGCATTTTCCATAGCCGATCCATCCGGAAACTCGAAATGGATGCGGCAGGTCATGTGCTGATTTATCGGGTTGAGCCGAGCCTGGTCCCACACGTAGGTGAAGTCATCGTATTCGGTGCGCTCTTCCAGCTCCTGGTGTGCCTCGTATCCGCCAAAGGCATCGAGAAACAACAGTCCGTCCTCTACCAGTGCCTCGCGCGCACGCCGAAAGTATTCCCGGAGCAGTGCCCGGGTAGTAAACAGGTAGTAGCTGAAGTTCATTGCCAGGACGGCATCGACTGGTGCGGTTTGGACGGTCAGCACATCGGCTTCGATCAGCCTGATTCGGGCCTTCTGGTCGGCGGACAAATCAGCCAGATGATGCTCGCGACCCCAGTCCAGTACCTGGCCATCGCGGTCAACGGCAACCGCCTGATGATTCAGACCCGACCTGACCCAGGCGCAGGCGGTGTTGGCCGTGCCGCAGAAATCCTCTCGAATGGATTCAAGTGGGCGCCGGTTGATCTCGGCAAAGGTCTCGGCGACGAACTCCAGTTCGGCTTCGGTGTCCTGCACGCTGGCTTCATACAGCGCATGCCGATCGGCACGCTCTGCCAGGGTCGGCCGGTTGGTTTTGGCTTTGGTCACTTGATCGGATTCCGGTCTTATTGACGAATGGCGGGCCAGGCCGCCCGCAGGTAGGTCAGCATGGAGGCAATGGTAAGCACGGCTGCGCCAATCAGCAGCCAGTAGCCGATTTCCAGCACCGGCAGATTCCCCAGCGATTCACCATAGAGCAGAAAGCCGATTGCCACCATCTGCATGATGGTCTTGAGCTTGCCAGCCCAGGCCACCTTGACCCTGGCACTCTCGCCCAGCCCGGCCATCCACTCGCGCAGCGCCGAAACCGTGATTTCGCGACCGATGATGATCGCCGATGACAGCGCCAGCACGATCTCGGGATGACGCTGGACGATGATGATCAGCGCCACCACAACCATCAGCTTGTCGGCCACCGGATCGAGGAATGCGCCAAAACTGCTGGTCATCTCGAAACGCCGTGCGATCCAGCCATCCAGCCAGTCGGTCAACCCGGCCAGAATGAATATGGCAACCGCCAGCTCGTTGGCCCAGTGCTGTGGCAGATAGAACACCACGACCAGCACCGGGATCAAAATGATCCGGAGCAGCGTGAGAACCGTTGGCAACGTCAGAAACAACCGGATCAACCATTTTCTGCAGGGGTAGCGCGAATTCTACCAGTCCATCAACGTCCAGAATGGCCCGGCGATGGCCTTTTCAACCGACTAGAGGTGGGTTCAACGCTTGCGGAGGTGTTCGGCAATGCTGCGCGCCAGCGTCTGGCTGATTCCGGGAACCCTGCTCAACTCTTCGACGCCGGCCCGGCTCACTCCCTTCAGGCCGCCGAAGTGCTTGAGCAGCTGCTGGCGTCGCCTGGGGCCAATACCGGGAATTTCCTCCAGAGGAGAGGCCTGGACCCGTTTGGCGCGCCGCCTGCGATGACTGGTAATGGCGAATCGATGAGCCTCGTCACGCACCTGCTGGGCCAGGTGCGAGGCCGGATGATGCGGCCCGGGACGCACTTCGCGATCGTCAAGAATCCAGGTTTCGTGACCGGCCCGCCGCCCCGGACCCTTGGCGATACCCACCACCGGAATGGCATCCAGCCCCAGCTCCTCCATGACCTCCATGGCCCGAGCCGCCTGGGCCTTGCCACCGTCGATCAGCAACAGATCGGGCAAGCGGCGGTTTTCCTCCAGCGCGCGGCGATAGCGTCGCCTGATTGCCTGGTCCAGGGCGGCATAGTCATCTCCGGGCTGGATGTCGCTGATGTTGTAATGGCGGTACTCCTTGCGTTCGGCACCGCCAGGGCCGAAGACCACGCAGGCCGCGACGGTTTCGGTACCGGACAGATGGGAGATATCAAAGCACTCGATGCGCTCAGGTGCAGCCGGCAGTTTGAGCAGTTCGGCCAGCGCCGCAAGCTTGCGGCCGACCTGGTCTCGCTCGGCCTGGTGGCGTCGCAACGCGTCATCGGCATTCGACAGCGCCATTCTGACCCAGCTGGCTCGCTGTCCGCGCAGTCGCCAGGCCAGCCTGACCTTGGCACCGCGCCGGCGGGTCAAGGCCTCCGACCACAGGCCGGCCTGGGCCGGGCGCTGCGACAACACGATCTCGGCCGGCGGCTGCCGCTCGGCATAGTACTGGCCGATGAAGGCTGCCATCAGGTCGTCGGCGCTGGATTCAGCGGCCAGGTTGCCGGGGAAGAAAGCGCGCGAGCCGACGTTTCTTCCGTGCCGGAACTCCACGACCTGGAAGCAGACCTCGCTGCCCTGCCCGGCCATGGCGATCACGTCGAGATTCTCTGCGCCATCGGCCACGTACTGCGAGGAGCGAATTTGCTGCACCGCCTGGATCTGGTCGCGGTAGCTTGCGGCACGTTCGAAGTCCAGCGCCTCGCTGGCCTGACGCATGCGTTCGGCCAAATACTCGATCACGGCATCCTCTCGGCCGCGCAGGAACTCACTGGCCGCATCGACGTCGCGCGCGTAGTCCTCTTGCGATATCAGACCGACGCACGGCGCCGAGCAGCGACCGATCTGATACTGCAGGCACGGCCGCGAGCGATTGGCGAACACGCTGTCGCGACACTGGCGAATGCCGAACAGACGATAAATCTGGTTGAGGGTTTCGCGTACCGCACCAGCGCTGGAATACGGCCCAAAGTAATCGCCCTTGCGGTCACGCGATCCGCGGTAGAAACTGACCCGGGGGAAGTCATGCGCTGAGCTCAGCCGAATCCAGGGATAACTCTTGTCGTCGCGCAGATTGATGTTGAAGCGGGGCTTTAGCGCCTTGATCCACTCGTTTTCCAGCAGCAACGCTTCGGCCTCGGTGCGGGTGATGCTGACCTCGATGCTGGCGATCTTGCGCACCATGAGGTTGATCCTCGGCCCCTTGTCGCGCCGGTCGAAATAGCTGGCCACTCGCTTGCGCAAGTTGCGCGCCTTGCCGACATAAAGCGCCTTGCCATCGGTATCACGCATCAGATAAACACCCGGCTCGGCGGCCAGGTTGCGGGCAAAGGCGCGCCCGTCGAAACCGCTCACCGGCGGTCACGCTCCTCGAGCTGGGCGATCAGTCCAGCTGCGGCGGCGTCGAGCATGTCCAGCACGCGCCGAAACCCGGCCTCGCCGCCGTAATAGGGGTCTGGCACCTCGTCCAGACCGTAGCCCGGCGCCAGGCTCATCACCAGCGAAAGCTCGGCTCGGCAGCTGCCCGGTCGCAGCTGCTGCACAATCTCGAGGTTGGACCGGTCCATGACGAAAATCCGGTCGAAACGCTGGTAATCAGCCGCTCCGATGCGGCGTGCACGATCACCGGAAATGTCCACGCCCCAGCGCCTGGCCATGGCGATGGAGCGCTCGTCGGGCGTCGAGCCGACATGGTAGTCGTGAGTGCCGGCAGACTCGGTAACGATCTGCAGGCCGGCTTCTTTCAGCCGTCGATCAAACACGCCCTTGGCCGTGGGGCTGCGGCATATATTGCCCATGCAGACAAAAAGAATATGATTCATATCATTAACTTGCGGGATATTAATTAGAAATTAGGTCATTTATTACCAGGCGCTTTGACAGCTGCCATGTCTGAACGGTCCCAACCATTTCTTACCCGCTCGAGATCGGCCTCAGTATCGACCCCGGCAGGAATCGGCTGGCGGGCCGGCGCAGTGATGATCCTCCAGCCGGCTTCAAGCGCCTTCAGCTGTTCCAGACGCTCGCTGGCTTCCAGCGCGCTTTGCGGCAGTTCCCGCCAGGCGCGCAGTGCCCGGCAGCGATAGGCATACAGGCCGACATGCCGCCGCCATGGGCCGATCCGGCCATCCCGGTCGCGCTGAAACGGAATCGGCGCCCGCGAAAAATAAAGCGCCTTGCCGTGATGATCGACGACCAGTTTGACCACTGACGGATCCTGCCATTGCGTCGGATCATCAATCGGCTCCCACAGCGTGGCCATGGCTGCCTGCCGGTCTGAAGCCAGCAGCTTGGCGACCTGGTTCAGGCAGGCAGCCGGCATCTGCGGCTCGTCACCCTGCAGATTGACCACGATGGCCTCCTCGTTCAGACCGAGCTTGACCACCGCTTCGGCCAGGCGAGAGGTACCGGAGTCGTGGTCAACGCCAGTCATGATCACCTGATGGCCGGCTGCCCTCACCACCTCGGCGATCTGCTCGCTATCAGTTGCGACGTGTACCGAAACGGCGCCGCTGTAACGGGCGCACTCCAGCACCCGGACGACCATCGGTTTGCCGTTGATATCGGCCAGCGCCTTGTCCGGCAGACGGGACGATGCCAGGCGCACCGGTATGACGATGTGAAAGTCACTCATACTCTGAATCTCCTGACATGTTGCTCGACCAGATCACTGAAGTCTTCGGGCAGGCTGAGTGCAACCTCGAGCAGGTACCAGTCCGATCGCTGCACCAGCTCTCCCAGCTTGACCGCATCCTTGGCGGTGACGATGACCGGCCCGGGCAGATCCTCGAGCTCGCCCGACACATAGCGATGGTGATCCGGCCGCCGATGGCGCCGCAGCCGGTAGCCTCGGGACTCCAGCAGCCGGAAGAATCCGCCCGGATCAGCAATCCCGGCGACCGCATCGACCGGGCCAGGCGCCAGCGAATCAACAGGCAGCCTGTTGCCATCGGCACCCGAGACCAGGGCTTTCGGCTCAAGTCTGACCTCGAAGGCTCCGGGCGACAAGCCGCGCGGGTAACCGGGCCCCTTGACCACCACGGCATCGACCTGGTCCAGCCTGGACAGCGGCTGGCGCAGCGGGCCGGCCGGCAGCAAACGGCCATTGCCGAATCCTCGTTCGCCATCTACCACGACAATTTCCAGGCTGCGCGGCAGATCGCGGTGCTGCAGGCCGTCATCGGCGATGATGACATCGGCACCTGCATTCAGGGCCGCTTCCATGGCTCGCCGACGCCGACGGCATACCCAGACCGGCAGCTCCAGGCTGCGGGCCAGCATCGCGGCCTCATCCCCGGCGATGGTTGCCGGCGTATCGGGCTCGATGCGAAGCGGCCGGGATGGTTCGGCACCGCCGTAGCCTCGGCTGATTACCGCCACCTGCAGGCCCAGGGCGCGAAGCTCAGTGGCAATTGCTGCTACCAGCGGCGTCTTGCCGCCGCCGCCGGCAACCAGGTTGCCAACCACGATCAGCGGGACCGGCGGGCGCTCGGTCGGACGGTCCGGGCGTGCCAAGAGCAGCGGGGCGGCCAGGCTGCCGGCCAGGCGCAGCCACCACGGCGGTGGCGCTAGGCGGTACCAGATGCCGTTCAGCCCGGTTTCCAGGCGCTGGCGCAGCGCCGGCCTATGCCCGCTCTTCGCCATTGCTGAACTGCAGCCGGTGAAGGTAGCGGTACAGTCCCTGCTCTTTTTGCAGCAACTGATCATGCGAGCCGCTCTCGACGATGCGGCCGTGATCAAGCACGATCACCTGGTCAGCGCGCTCGACGGTGGCCAGGCGGTGGGCGATTACCAGCGTGGTGCGGCCTTCCATCAACCGGGCCGTGGCCTGCCGAATCATCAGCTCCGACTCGGCATCCAGCGCCGAGGTGGCCTCGTCGAGAATGAGAATGGGCGCATCCTTCAGCAGCGCCCTGGCGATCGCCAGACGCTGACGCTGGCCGCCGGACAGCAGTGCACCGTCCTCTCCAACCAGAGTATCGAGGCCCTGCGGCAAGCGCTCGATGAACTCCATGGCGTGGGCCGCCTCGGCGGCGGCAACAATGCGTTCGCGAGACGTGTCCTCGAGCATGCCATAGGCAATATTGCGCGCCACGGTATCGTTGAACAGCACCACGTCCTGGCTGACCAGGGCGATCTGCCGGCGCAGGGCCGCGAGCCGGTAGTGACGGATATCCACACCGTCAATCAGGATCCTGCCGCTGTCGGCCAGATAGAACCGTGGCAGCAGCTTGATCAGGGTGCTCTTGCCCGATCCGGAGCGCCCGACCAGGGCAGTGGTTGATCCGGCCTCGATACGAAAATCGACGTCGTCAAGCGCCGGCTCACTGGAATCAGGATAGGTAAACGAGATGTGCTCGAATATCACCTCCCCGCTGACCCGCTGCGGCGCGTGCTGGCCATCGTCGGCCTCAGGCTCGGCATCAAGGGTGGTGAATATACTGTCTGCCGCCGCCAGGCCTCTCTGGATTACCGCATGCATCTTGGTCAGCCGCTTCAGCGGCGGGATGCAGGCCACCATCGCCGCCAGCACCGACATGAAGATGCCTGCTGTGACTTCGGCACGCATGAACTGGCTGCCGGCGATCACCAGCAGCAGCACCACCGCCAGCCCGGCGGCCAGCTGGATCATCGACGTCGATACCAGTTGGGTTGCAACCAGCTTCAGGTGCAGGCGGCGATTGCTTTCGTTGATGCGCCTGAAGCTGGCCCGCTCCTGCTCCTGCCCGCCGAATACGCGGATTACCTGATGACCGTTGACCGCCTCTTCAGTGACGTGGGTGACATCTCCCATGGAGTCCTGTATGCGTGTCGAAATGATTCGAAAACGACGGCTGATCAGGGTCACCACCAGGGCTATGACCGGCACCAGCAGCAGCATCGACAGGGTCAGCCGCCAGCTCTGGATCAGCATCACGCCAACCAGTGCAATCACCGTAAAACTGTCGCGAGCGGTGCCGATCAGCGCGGTGGTCGCGGCCTGGGCAACCTGCTCGGTGTTGTAGGTCAGCCGGGAAATCATGGTGCCGGATGACTCGCGGTCGAAGTGCCGGGCCGGCAGGTCCAGGTAGCGGGCAAACAGATCGCGACGCAGATCGGCGATCAGCCGCCGACCAACCCACTCCATGCCGAACTCACCGCCGAAATTGCCGATGATGCGCAGAATCACCGCCCCGAACACCAGCATCGGCAGGACCAGGGTGAATTCGGCCTCGGGCGCGGCGATGGTGTCGTCAATCAGCGGACGCAACAGGTAGAAGAACAAGCCCTGGGCCGCTGCATCCAGGGCAACGGCAAACACCGACAGACCGAACACCAGCTTGTGACCGGCGATGAATGTCAGCAGGCGCCGATAGATTCCTGTGGCCGGCGCGCGCGCGCTCATTGGTCTTCCCCGGGTTCCTCGATGGCAGCAATGCTGACCCGGCGCAGTCCCTCGGCGGCAGCGGCATCGAGCACCCGGACCACCAGGCGATGCGGCGCCTCGGCATCGGCGCGAACCACCAACGTGGCCTCGGGGCGGTCGCGGAAGGCTTCCTGCAGCCCGGCACGCAGGGTGGTCAGGCGATCGTCGGCCAGCTGCTGCTCGGCTATGAACAGCCGCCCGTCGGCAACGATCACCACTTCGACCAGGTTGGGGTCGGGATCGCTCACTGCCGTGCTCGCCTCCGGCAGGTCCAGACGCAGCAGGGCCTCGCGCTCGAAAGTCGTCGAGACCATGAAGAAGATCAGCAGCAGGAAGACCACATCAATCAGCGAGGTCAGATTGATCTCCGGTTCTTCGCGCTCTTCTTCGAGTAGCTTCATGTCACATCCGGGGCTGGCTGCCGAGCGGCCGCCGCTTGCGATTGCCGAGCTCGATCGCGTGCATCAGGCTCATCGCCTGCTGCTCCATCTGGACCACGTAGCCACGCACCAGGCCGCGGAAATGACGGTAGAAGAAGAAACTCGGGATCGCCACGGTCAGTCCGGCCGCAGTGGTGATCAAGGCCTCGGAGATACCGCCGGCGAGCTGGTTGGGATCGCCAACCCCGTAGATCATGATCGCGCTGAAAACCTTGATCATGCCGATCACGGTACCCAGCAGCCCCAGCAGCGGGGTGATTCCGGCAATGGTGCCCAGCGTGTTGAGAAAACGCTCCAGCTCATGGACCACGTGACGGCCGGTATCCTCGATCGCCTCCTTGACGATTTCGCGGGTGCGGTCACGATTGGCCAGTGCGGCCGCCATGACCTGCCCCAGCGGTGAGTTGCGTCGCAGCTGATCCAGGTGCTTGCGATCAAGCTCGTGCTGCAACGCCCACTGACGAACCCGATCCGGCACCTCAGGCGGCAATACGCGCGCCTGGCGCAAAACCCAGAAGCGCTCCAGGATGATTGCCACGGCAATCACCGAGCACAGGATGATAGGCAGCATCAGCCAGCCACCGGCAACAACGATTTCGAGCATCAGTTACTCGCTAGTTTCACATCGGTTTTGCAACCCTGAATGATAACCCGCTATCACATGATTTTTTCCGACGCCGGGTCGTCAAGTTGCGTGGGCAAGGTGGCGGGTTCAGGGGCAGTCTGTTCGCAAACGCCACCACCGGCGCTCCAGCGTGGCCAGGCTGCGCCACTGCGGTCCATGCTCCGGGTCGATTCGCAGTCGAACCGCTCCGCACTGGCCGGTGGTAGCCAGCTCGATCTGCCGCGCGTCCAGCCTCGAGCGAACCGATTGATGCGGCCGTCCGAAGCGGTCATGCCGGGCCGCCGAGGCCAGCGCCAGCTCAGGCTCCAGCCGATCCAGCCAGGCCTCGGAGGTGGCCCGCCGGTGGCCGGAAGCCGACAGCACCAGCACATCGGCGCGCAGCTCTGGATACAGCGCCAGCAAGCGCTGCTCCACGGCGGCATCGATACCGCCGGTCAGCAGGACTGAGCCACCCGGCGATGAAATCAGCAGCACGCAGGAACTGTTGGCCTCCAGGTAGGGCAGGCTGGCGTGAGGATGCAACAGCTCGAATCTGACCGGGCCATCCGACCAGGCCATGCCAGCCTGACAGGGCTCGCCCAGCTCATCATGTGGCGCCAGCACCGGGGTCTCGGGGAAACGCTCGGCCAGCGAGGCCAGGCCACCGGCATGTCCGCGGTGGGCATGGGAAACGATAATGCGCGCCGGTGCTCGCCGGTCCAGGCGCTCGAGCATCGGCACCAGGATGCGCTCGACCTGGTCACGGCCGGCCCCGTCGCCGGGCCCGGTGTCGTAGACCAGCAGCTGATTCGAAGTCCGGACGATAACCGCCTGGCCATTGCCGACATCGGCCAGCCATAGCTCCAGCTGACCATGGTCCAGCCGTTCCGGAGTCGATGCCAGCAGCGGCAGGAACAGCGCCAGGCCCAGCCAGCGCGCCGGCCAGCCACGCGGCGCAATCAACCACAGGGCGCCGGCCATGGCCAGCGGGATCGCCCACGCCGGTCCCGGCACGATGCGCCGGTAGCCCCAGGCCAGCCCGTCAGCCCAGCCCAGAACCCCCAGCAGGTAAATCAGTCCGGCCTCGGCCAGCTGACCGGGCAGGCGCCAGTCCAGGCCGGTGAGTATCGCGCCGACCTCGGCCAGCAGCGCCGGCAGGATCCACAGGCCAACCATCGGGATTGCAACCAGGTTGGCAATCAGCGCCACCGGCATCCACTGGCTGAACAGGCCCACATTGAGCGGCAGCATGGCCACGCCAATCAACAGCTGGGCACGCACCAGGCCGCCCAGGTACCCTGCCCTTCCCGGGCGCCAGGCAAACGCCCAGACCAGCACCGCTACGGCGGCGAACGAAAGCCAGAAACCGGTGGCCAGCGGCGCCAGCGGATCGATCAGCAGCACTGCAACCAGGGCAGCCAGCAGCGCCTGGCCAGGCTGAATGGTTCGTCGCCAGATCCAGGCCAGGGCGACCACGCCCAGCATGATCAGGGCGCGTGTGGTCGGCAGGGTAAAACCGGCCAGCGCGGCGTAGGCAGTCGCCGCCAGCAGTCCGCATGCGAGCATCAACCTTGATCGGTCAATGCGGCCGTGAAACAGCACCAGCGGCGCCAGAAATACCGCCCCCAACAGCCCGCCCAGGGTGGCAACCATGCCCACATGCAGGCCAGAGATGGCCAGCAGATGGGCCGTGCCGGTGCGGCGCAGCAGGTCGGAGGTATCGGAATCCAGCGCGCTGCGGTCAGCAACGCTAAGCGCACGCTTCAAGGCTGCGGCCTGAAGGCTGGTTGTGCGGGTCTGGACAATCTCTGCGACCTGCTGGCGCAGCCGGCCAAAGCTGCCCGCCGACCCACCGAGGGCCAGTCGGCTTGCCTGGCCAACCACGCCGGCCTGGGCGCCGATGCGCTGGGCAAGCAGAAACCGGTGGTAGTCGAAGGCGCCGGGGTTGACCCGGCCATGCGGCGGGTCGAGCCTGAGATCGAGCTGCCAGCGCTCACCGGCCTGAAAGTACTCGCCGGGTCGATACCAGCTGACCAGGATGCGAGCCGGCAGCTCGCTGTCTTCGCCGCGGTCAGGCCGAAACAGGAAGCGGGCGCGGTTGTTGTGAAATTCAGGCAGCCCGGTGACCGTCCCGGTGACTGTCACCACCTCGCCTGCACGTGATTCAGGCCAGGCCCGATCCAGCTGCCACTGGGCATGGCCGGCAAACCAGACCAGGCCGAGGACGGCCAGCGCAACCGGGCGAGTGGCTCGCAGCGCCAGCAAGGAGACAGCCAACAGTGACAGCGCCAACACGCCACCCCAGCCCGGCAGGGCCGGCAGCGCCATCGCCAGCACCGCGCCCAGGGCAAATGCCAACAGCCCCGACCAGCGCATTGCTACAGGGGCTTGAGCAGACCGCCTGTCATCTCCAGTTGGCGATCCATGCGCGCGGCCAGCCGCGGATCATGGGTGACGATAACGAACGAGGTATTCATCTCGCGATTGAGCTCCAGCATCAGCTCGTAGACCGCCATGGCAGTCTTTTCATCCAGATTGCCGGTCGGTTCGTCACCCAGCACGCAGGCCGGATGGTTGATCAGCGCCCGGGCCACGGCAGCGCGCTGACGCTCACCGCCGGAAAGCTCGCCCGGCTTGTGGTCAAGCCGCTGGCCAAGCCCGACCCGATCGAGCAGGCCCCCGGCCTCTGCACTGGCCTCGGCCGGGCCCAGACCGCGAATCAGCAGCGGCATGGCGACATTCTCCAGCGCAGTGAATTCCGGCAGCAAATGGTGAAACTGGTAGATGAAACCCAGGTGGCGGTTGCGTAGCTGTCCGCGTTCGCGCTCACCGGCAACCGACATGCTCCGGCCGGCGACCTTGATCTCGCCGCTGGTCGGGCGGTCCAGTCCACCCATTAGATGCAGCAGGGTCGACTTGCCGACGCCGGAGGCGCCGACGATCGCGACCCGCTCACCGGCCCGGACCTCGAAATCGATGCCGCGCAGCACCTTCAGCTCAACTTTGCCCTGGGTGAAGGTCTTGACCAGGCCATGACAGGCCAGCACTACCTCACTCATAGCGCAGCGCCTCCACCGGTTGCACCCGCGAGGCGCGCCAGGCCGGATAAATGGTCGACAGGAACGACAGCACCAGCGCCACCGTTGCGAACCGGATCACATCACTGACGCGCAGCTCCGATGGCAGGTCAGAAATGTAGTAGACCTCGGCCGACAGGAACTCCACGCTCAACAGGTTCTCGATGGTCGCAATCACCGGCTCCACGTTGAGCGCCAGGATGATGCCGGCGATCACCCCCAGCAGGGTCCCGATCACGCCAATCAGCGAGCCCTGGACCATGAAGATGCCCATGATCCGGCGCGGGCCTAAGCCCATGGTCTTGAGAATGGCGATATCGGCCTGCTTGTCGGTAACCACCATGACCAATGTCGAGATGATGTTGAACGCGGCCACCGCAATGATCAGCGACAGGATCGTGAACATCACGGTCTTTTCCATCTGCACTGCACGAAACAGATTGGCGTGCTGCTGCGTCCAGTCACGGACCTGGTAAAGCCCCGGCAGGCGATCGCTGAGCTCCAGGGCAATCCAGCGCGCCCGCATCATGTCGTCGAACTTTAGCCTGATGCCGCTGATGTCCTCGCCGAGACGAAACAATCGCTGGGCGTCCTGGTAGTGAACCATCGCCAGCGCGGTATCGTATTCGTGAACCCCGGCCTCGAACAGTCCGACCACGGTGAAGCGTCGTACCTGCGGCACCACACCGACCGGCGTGGCGCGTATTTCCGGGGCGAAAATGGTGATCTGGTCGCCCGGCCCCACCCCCAGCCGGCTGGCCAGGCCGTAACCGATCAGCACGCCCCACTGGCCGGGAACCAGGTCGTCCAGGGAGCCGTAGCGCATGATCTCATGCAGCTCGGAAACCTCCGGCTCCAGCGCCGGATCGATGCCGCGAATCAGGGCGCCGGCGGTACGCCGGGCGCGCATCATGGTTTCCTGCTCCACAAACGGCGCCGCCCCGATCACCTGCGGGTGTTCGCGCGCCTCGTCAATCGCTTCCCGCCAGCGCGGAAACTCGCCGGTATAGCTTTGTATGGTCGCGTGCGAGACCATGCCGAGCATGCGCTCGCGCAGCTCGCGTTCGAAGCCGTTCATCACGCTGATCACCGTGATCAGCGTCATCACGCCCAGCGCGATGCCGGCCATGGAAATGGCCGAAATGAAAGAGATGAAGTGGTTGCGCCGCTTGGCGCGCATGTAGCGCAGGCCGACGTAGACGGTCAGGGGCTGATACATCGTGAGTGGTCAATCGCTCCGAGAGGGACGGTGGCCGCGCAGCTGCTCCAGGAACTGGCCCAGTTCATCGGGTAGCGGTGCACTGAATACGGCCTCTTCTGGCCACGGCAGGCGCAGAAAATGAGCGTGCAGGAACAGCCGCGGCGCCTGGTCATCTCGCTTGACCTCATTGTACCGTTCATCGCCGACCACCGGGTGACCGATGTGGGCAGCATGGGCGCGAATCTGGTGAGTTCGGCCGGTTTCGATCTCCACTTCGACAAAGCTGTAGTCGCCGATCCGCTCCAGTACCTTGAAGCGCGACAAGGCATGGGCGCCCTGTTCGCTGACCCGGCTGCGAAACTGGCCGCTGCCGTCACGTTGCTTGGCCAGCGGCGCATCGACCACCACGCTGTCCTCGGCCAGCCGACCATGCAGCAGCGCCAGGTATTTCTTCTCCACCTGCCGCTGGCGGAACGCTCGACCGAGCTCTGTCAGCGCCTGGTGCCCCCGGGCCAGCACGAGCAGGCCGCTGGTGGCTCGATCGAGCCGATGAACCGGTTTCAGATTCGCTCCCAGTTTGTCAGCCGCATCCATCAGCCCGAAGTGCAGGCCGCTGCCACCGTGCACGGCAAGGCCGGAGGGCTTGTCGATGACGAGCATGCGATCATCGTCATGAATGATGCGGCGCTTGAGATCGGCGACCAGACCGTCAGGCAGGCACACTGGCCTGGCAGGTTTTTCGGCAACCGGCGGAATGCGCACCTCATCGCCGGATTTGAGCTTCTGCATCGGCTTGGCGCGGGCGCCGTTGACCCGCACCTGGCCGGTGCGGACCAGGCGATAGACCAGACTGCGCGGCACGCCGTCGAGCTGTCCGATAAGGAAATTGTCCAGCCGCTGGCCCTTGCGGTCGGCTTCGACGACCACGTGCCTGACGGCGCTGCGCTGCCCGGAATCCATGCGCGGATTCTACTGCATGGTTGATCCTGCCGCCGCCCAGGCCGCCCGGCGAACCAGACTCGAAACAACCGCTGGCCTGAAATCATTCACGCTTTCGTGTCATCATCGCCGACATTTTTTTTCCACTTCCAACATCGCGAAATCTACATGACCAGCAAAACCAGCCTGCTTTCCGTTGTCCTGATCGCCCTGCTGCATGCCGCTCAAGCCCTTGCAGCCGACCCGATCGCGATCTTCTCCGATCGAGCCGACCAGTTCGGCCTCAGCGGCGAGGATATTGCCGACATCGAAATCACCGACGACTACATCAGCCGCCACAACGGTGTGCGCCACGTTTATCTGCGGCAGCGTATCGACGGGCTGCCGGTGATGTCCGGCACCGCCGCCGTCCACCTGGGCAGCGATGGTCGTGTATGGGCGGCCAATAGCCGTTTTGCCGCTAATACCGCTCGCACCCCGCGGAATCGGGTGCCAGGTCTTGAGCCCGTCGAGGCGCTGGCGGTCTATGCCGCCGAGCGCGGGCTGGACTTCAGCCAGCCGCCGACACGGATGACCGAGCGTGCGGCCGATTCCTACCTCTACAGTGGCGGGCGCATGGCGGCCAGGGAAATCCCCGTCTCCCTGGCGTGGCTGGAAGTCAACGGCCGCCTGAACCTGGTCTGGGAGATGGCTGTTGACGAGGCCGGCAGGCCCGACTGGTATCACGCCTTCATCGACGCTCACGACGGCACCGTGCTTGGCGCGGTCAACTGGACCCAGGAAGCCGCCTACCGGGTATTCCCGATGCCGCTGGAGCATCCCGGCGAGGGCCCGGACGAACTGGTCTCCGATCCGGCAGACCCGATCGCCTCGCCGTTGGGCTGGCACGATACCGGCAACAATCAGTACACCGACACCCGCGGCAACAACGTGTTCGCCCAGGAAGACACCCTTGGCAACAATAGCGGCGGGCGCCGACCGGATGGCGGACCCGAGCTGATCTTCGACTTTCCGATCGACCTCGCCACCCAGCAACCACCAGCGTACGAAGAATTCGCCGTCACCAACCTGTTTTACTGGAACAACATCCTGCACGACGTGCTGTGGCACTACGGCTTCGACGAGGCGGCCGGCAATTTCCAGGTCAACAACTTCGGGCTCGGCGGACTGGGCGGTGATCCTGTAATCGCCGATGCCCAGGATGGCGCCGGTACGAACAACGCCACCTTTTCCACGCCGCCGGACGGCAGCGCGCCACGCATGACCATGTTCGTCTGGACCGGCTCGGCGCCAAGCGTCCTGCGCATTGACGAGCCGGCCACGATTGCCGGCGACTACCTGGCCCAGCCCGGTTCGTTCGGCGGCTCGCTGGCTGCCGCCGGCCTCGAGGCGGCGCTGGAGCTGGTCGACGACGGCAGCGCCGATGGCGAACTGGGCTGTGATGCCCTGACTGGCTTTACCGCCGGCCGGATCGCAGTGGTCCGCCGCGGCGGGTGCGAGTTTGGCCTCAAGGCCCTGAACGCCCAGAATGCCGACGCCGTGGCAACGATCGTGGTCAATAACACGGTGGGCAACACCACCATCAGCATGGGCGGCGGAGCTGACGGCAGCCAGGTGACCATCCCTGCAGTGATGGTCGGCAACAACGATGGCAGCCAGATCATCGACAGCCTGGACCAGGGCGTGGCCGGTTCGCTGATCGGCAGCGACGGGCCCAACCTGGATCGCGACAGCGACCTGGATGCCGGGGTCATTGCCCATGAATACGGCCATGGCCTGTCGATTCGCCTGACCGGCGGCCCGTCAGACTCCTCCTGCCTGCAGGGCAATCAGCAGGCCGGCGAGGGCTGGAGCGATTTTCTCGGCGTGTGGTTCACCGCCAAGCCCGAAGACACCGCCGATACCCCGCGCGGGGTGGGCAGTTACCTGATCTTCCAGGAAAATATTCCCGGCGCCGGGATCCGGCCGGCTCCCTACACCCGCAATATGGATATCAACCCCCTGACCTATGACGACCTGACAACCAACACGCTTTCGATACCCCACGGCATCGGCACCGTGTTCAATACCGTGTTGTGGGACATGTACTGGAATCTGGTAGACCAGTACGGCTTCGACGAGAACTACCACACCGGCTCCGGCGGCAACAACATCGCCATGCAGCTGGTGGTCGACAGCCTGAAGCTGCATCCGTGTCGCCCGACCTTCCTGGATACCCGTGACGCCCTTCTGCTGGCCGATCAGATCAACTATGACGGCGCCAATCAGTGCCTGATCTGGGAAGCCTTTGCCCGGCGTGGCATGGGGGTGGACGCCTTCGACGGCGGCAGCTCGTTCTCGCTCAATGTCAGTGAAGACTTCACCCTGCCGGAAAGCTGTGGCGATCTGGTCTTTGCCGACCGTTTCGAGAGTGGCCGGTAGCCCGGCCAATTTGTTGTAGCATGTTGGCCTTGAGCATGGCACCACAGGGATGCAGGAATGTCTGCACGCGATCGGCTGGGCACGCTGCTAGAAAGCGCGGGTATAGCGATTGACGGATCGAGGCCCTGGGATATCAGGGTCAACGATCAGCGCTTCTACCGGCGCATCCTGGCGCAAGGTTCGCTGGGCGCCGGCGAGGCCTACATGGACGGCTGGTGGGACTGCGAGCGCCTGGATGAGTGCTTTGCCCGGCTGCTCGCGGCACGACTGGACCACCATCTGCGCACGCCGGGCATGCTCGGCCTGGTGGTGCTGAGCTGGCTGGGCAACCTGCAGAATCGGCGACGCTCCCGCCGCGTGGCCCAACAGCATTACGACTTGTCCAACAGCCTGTACCAGGCGATGTTGGGCCCGACGATGCAGTACACCTGCGCCTACTATGGCATCGAAGGCCGTGAGCGGTCACTGGACGATGCCCAGCGCGCCAAGCTCGCTCTGATCGCCGGCAAGCTGAACCTTGAGCCAGGCATGAAGGTGCTCGAGCTGGGTGGGGGCTTTGGCGAGCTGGCCCGGTATCTTGCCGCCGAACACGGCTGCGAGGTGGTCAGCTACAACATCAGCACCCGCCAGGTCGAGTTCGGGCGCGAACGCTGCCAGGGGCTGCCGGTGGATATCCGGCTGGCCGACTATCGTGATGCGGCAGAGATTTCCGAACAATTCGACCGGGTGGTCAGCATCGGCCTGATGGAGCATGTCGGGCCGAAGAACTACCGCGGCTTTTTCCAGCTGGCAGCCCAGCGCCTCAAACCTGGCGGTCTGGCCCTGATACACACCATCGGCGGCAATATCAGTCGATCCCGTGCCGATGCTTGGATCAGCAAGTACATCTTCCCCGGCGGGGTGATTCCGTCGACGGCGCAGCTGACCCGCGCCCAGGAGGGGCTGTTCGTGCTCGAGGACTGGCACAATTTCGGCCCCGACTACGACCGAACGCTGATGGCCTGGGAAGCCAACTTCCGCGCCGCCTGGCCGGAGTTGAAGACAAGCGAGGGGCTGGACGAGCGTTTTTATCGCATGTGGCGCTACTACCTGCTCAGTTGTGCCGGCGCATTCCGTGCCCGCAGCCTGAACCTGTGGCAGATGGTCTTGAGCCACGGCGATGTTCCGCGCTACGTGCCGGTGCGATGACCGAGTCGGCCTGGAGCGCACACCGGGCCCGGGTGCGAAACTTAAGCCAGCAGCTGGCCGGCTCCAGCGGGCCGGTACGACTGCGCAAGCCGACCAGTAACCTGTTCAGGCAGCGCGCCGATGAGGGCCGTACCGAACTCGATGCCGGCGGGCTGAACCGGGTTATCGAGATCGATCCTGACCGGCAGATCGCCGAGGTTGAGGGCATGATCACCTACGCCGACCTGGTCGATGCCACCCTGCCCCATGGCCTGGCCCCGGCCATCGTGCCGGAGCTCAAAAGCATCACCGTCGGTGGTGCAGTAACCGGTGTCGGCATCGAGTCCAGCGCCTTTCGCTACGGGCTGGTCCATCACACGGTCGAGGAATTCGACGTGCTGATCGCCGACGGCAGCGTGCTGACCTGCTCACGCCAGCGCAACCCCGAGCTGTTTCACGCATTTCCCAACTCCTACGGCAGCTTCGGCTACGCCACCCGGGTGCGCCTGAAACTGATCCCGACCAGTCGGTGGATGCGCCTGGATCACCAGCGATTCTCCAATCCCGAGGCGCTGTTTGCCGCCATCGGCGCCGAGTGTGACGGTCCGCAGTGTGCTTACCTGGAAGCGGTGTATTTCCAACCCGGCGAGCTGGTGCTGACCCGGGCCTGTTTCACCGATGCCCTGCCCGCCGAGACCCCGGCCAGCGACTACACCTGGCTTCGCCAGTACTGGCGAAGCCTCAAGCAACGGACCGAGGATCATCTGTCCGTTCACGACTACCTGTGGCGCTGGGACACCGACTGGTTCTGGTGCAGCAAGAACGTCGGTGCGCAGTTTTTGCCGGTGCGCCTGCTGCTCGGGCGCAAGCGGCTCAACAGCATCACCTACCAGAAGATCATG
>SKQS01000018.1 GCA_007118895.1 Wenzhouxiangella sp. | reverse complement strand
GGGACCGCTATTTGTGAATTTGGGATACGGTTTTTTCGCAATATCTATTGCCATTTTCGGAGCCCTACTCGGCACATGGATGTATGGACTTATAAAAGATAAACTGCCTCATTAGAATAAAAACAATCAAGGAGCGGATGATTGTGGACCGCATTGTCAAAATTTGGCGATGCGGTTTTTTTTGGGGGTAAGGGTACTTTAAACAGCAAAGAGGAGATTAGAGATGGGGAGGTGGTTTATTATTTATCTAAATTCGATCCGAGAATTCATGAGACTCAAAGGCACACAAGACTTCAATAATACCAAATTCAATCTGCATCCACTGAGTAAAAGGAAGGGGATTATACAGGTGAGAAATGACATTGTGGTGAATTTTGATCTCAATTGGTAGCTTACGAAGAGCGGTTACCTTTCGTTTGATTGAGTTCACACCCACCTCTACCCGGTCACTAAAATATACACAATGTCCATATTCCATCCGACAAATAAAAAAACAGGAAACCCAAACCAAAGTCTGGGTCTCCTGTACTTTTCAATTCCTGTAACAACTTACTCTTTTATGAGTATTAAAGTACGGTCTTTTAGTTTTGGATCATTAATTTCAAATATGTACCAACCCGAGCTCCACTGACGAGTGTTTAGTAAGTACTCTCCTTCGCGATCAGAAAACAACCCCTGGTCTATCAGCCTTCCACTTGAGTCATATACCCGGTACTCTGTTTTTTCCTGAGTCAATTGGTAATTGATCATCACTTGTTCTCCAAATGGTATAGGATAGGCATTTACATTTACCTTATCTTCCTCTATTTCTGGGATAGAACGATCTCCACCGCCACCTACTGGCACGACAGGTATCTCACGGGCGGTGCAGGTATCTCCGCAATTATTCCAAAATTTTACTTCAATATAATCATAGCTATTCCAATCTGAAATAGAAATAGTAAGTTCCTCTTGGAAAATTCCGGTGGTTTGATTGCCCTGTTTATGCAAAACACTTTGATGAAGCAGCTCATGTGATGGAATGCTGCTAGAACTTACTCCATAAACTTCAAACCAATAGGTATCAATTGTACAGGTATCTCCCTCTATGATAAATTTATCAACAAATGGCACAGCTATTCTTAAGGGCAACTTCACACTATCTCCAACAACTAAAGGTGGGTTGCCGGAATGTGGAAAATAGGGGGAAGTATTTACCAAGAAATTCATACACATCAATCCCTCCATTTCAAAGCACATGTCGCCTTGGCTCCCAGAGAGACACATAATGATTTCAATCTCACACTCCTGATTGCTTTCATCACAAACCAATAATGACCCTGTAATACAATACTGATTGGTGGAGTCATTATAAATTACATGAGAGGTATCAGTTATGTGTAATACTCCTTCAAATTGAATTGCATGGGGTAAAACAGAAAATGAGGTGTAATCAATAAATCCACCATTAAATTCCGGTGGTTGTCCGCAATATTCAAACCCATCTGGCAAATTACTCATTAATATGCCTCCTGATATATCAAATGTTGGAGTGGAATAATCAACCCCGGTTAAACACAGTACCCTGTTTAAGCTTACACTAACCGGATCTGCTTCAGGACAACATTCCTGATCAAACAAACAGCCACCATCTAAGTTCTCAAATTCCTCTGACAAAAACAATGTATCACCAACGATCGGATCGTAATACTCCACCTCTACTAATATCCTGACACAATATTCATCCCACTCAGCTAATAAACTGTCTGCTATATGATAACAAAAGGAATCC
This sequence comes from Wenzhouxiangella sp., assembly GCA_007118895.1. Classification (GTDB taxonomy): domain Bacteria; phylum Pseudomonadota; class Gammaproteobacteria; order Xanthomonadales; family Wenzhouxiangellaceae; genus SKQS01. Next base: position 3,951 of record SKQS01000018.1, on the reverse strand, counting down.
AGTGAATCCAATTCCAAATTAATTACTAAAGGAATTGTATCAACTCCCATAATTGTCAGGGTGAAATTTATAACATCTATATCGCAAGAACCAGAATCGAACACACCGCATAATTCCAAATATTCTGTTTCACATAAATCTAGCGTATCCAGGGTAAACGCCGGACAACAGGTGACATAAAAATCATTATTTATATCCCCCGGAGAATTTGGGACAAAAGAATTTGAACTAATGATAGAGGTGAAATCATTTGATTTATTGGTCACTTCAGCGAAAAAATAAATGTCGTATCCTTGATTTGGTAATGAATTATACAACTCCTCCGATATCTCAAAACACACATATACACTCGAATCTTCGTATTGATAAACCACAGGTTCGAGGGTTTCAAAAACCGTCTCCCCATTCACCAACTCAGCATAAATTGAATCCACTGTAAACTCAGCAGTGTCAATTTTCAGCCATCCGCAATAAACCAATGGAAACTCCTCCGGACAGTAAACCGGATCACATCCAACACCCTCATCACAATCAAGCTCCCATTGTGGCGATCCCGAACAGGGCTCACATATATCAGCAATATAAGAATAACCAAAGTGCCCTATCTGTCCACAGCCGGCTGTAATAAACCTCAAAGTCAATATCTGACAATCATAGCTGCTGATATCGAATATATAGCATCTCCAGTCAGCATAACTCATTTGTTTTCCAGAAAAAATACCCGCTTCAAGTATGGTATCCGTAGTCCCTGATACCAGACATATCTCGTCCACCACCTCATCCTCGCAATCTAACAACAAAGCCTTAAAATAGGGCTTTGTATCATCATGACCATCAGGATCTTCTAAAACAATAGCCGCATAAAAAGTTAACTCTGTCGCCCCGGCCTCCACTATAAAAGTCCTCTCCATCGTATTAACATGGCGTCCAGTTCTCCAATTATTCAGGCGAATTGATCGATTACCGGAAGGGGGATTTTTATTTATAAATGGAATAAAATCATCAACTCCAGAATTGGGTAAATACATCTCAATCCGGTCAAAATTAACTCCAGCGTGGTGAGCGTTGGTGGACCCCCCGGTGGATTGGTTATTTAAAGGATTTAAATCAAAGGGAAAAAGGGGATTATCAGGTAATGAATTCTCTGGTAAAGGAAGATTCATAAGACCATCGTGGTCGTGCTTGCACTCTCCGCTAAAAAATCTACCGGTATATAGTCTGAATCCCGCAAGAAAGTCATCCTGAGGCTCCGATTCATCAAAATATCTGTTGTAACACTACTCAGGAACCCTACAGTCAACTGCAGGTTCAAAGTAATGTTTGTGATGCATGGTGTAGAACATGTGGGTGTAGTAGTGTTCTACCATGCCCCAGGCAATGTCTTCCATCTCAGAGGGATCATCAAGGTCATTGGGAAGACTAAAGTAGTAATTGTACATTTCCTGTCCATCATTGGAGTTCATCATGGAATCCACAAAGAATTCCATGTTTTGGGCATTTAAATTTGTGCATATATATATATATATATATTTGCAAGGAAATCGTTAGAAATTTTTTAATTTTTTTCATCTTTTAACGGTTTTTTAGGTTAATGCAAAATTATAATCCTCGTAAAGATATATAAATGAATTCCAAACATCCTAATCTATTTAGTTTTTTTTTAACTAAAATTCCTGTTTTATATTTTATCCTAATATTTAATGGGTTTCAAGGAGTAATTTTAACTCAAAATCACTACTATATTTTATATAATGAAGGAGACCATCATTTTACCTATCCAGCGTCAATTTACAAGATTGATTATTATAGTTGTGAAATTGAACATTTGGTTGAATTAAACATTGGAGTCCATGTGCCACGTTTTTGGGATTGGACAGATATTGCTATTTGTCCACTTGGAGACTTCTATTTTATTGAAGGTAGTGGTCGTGTTTTTAAAATTGATACTTTATCTGGTGAACTGGAGTTCTACTTTAAATTTGAAAATGTCTTGAATAATTATTTATTAGGCATGGCTATAGACTATCAAGGAATATTTTATGCATTGGGTCAGGGATGGGGAGACATTCACATCTTCTATCCTGAAACTGAGAAGCAATATCGCTCTCCGCACACGTCACCAAATATGGTTGGTCTTGACCTTACTTTTTATGAACGGAAACTATTCTTTCATGATGCTTTGGTGCCTTTCCCACGATTTTTTTTAACCACTAACTTAATTGGCACAAAGCCTGTGGATTCTCTTTTTGGGCATAATTTACCGGTACATTTAGGAGGCATGAGTACTTATGCCGATAGTTGTAAATCCCATTATGTTATCGGCTCTCCAAATAGTATTGTTACTTCATCAGGATACAATCACAGCGTTTATAAAGCTGATATCAGAAATGAAACTTTTGAACCCTTATGTGATAGATTTATATTACCAAATCCACGAAGGGGTGTATTTGGTGCTGCCCATCGCTACGAAAATTTAGCATCCATGCCAGCTGTGGAGTTACAATCTTCTGAATATCTCTTGGAATACATTGATGATTGTTCACCATCCACCGCTCGGTTAACGGTAACTGCAAGTGGTGGGATTTCTGACATCTATTTTGCACTCAATGACAACAACTTCAGCAGGGACTCGGTGTTTGTTTTGGATGAACCGGGTTGGTATGAGATTATTGCCAAGGACAGCAGGTCTTGTTTCTGGACGGACAGTTTTTATTTTGATCCGCCGCCCGGCTTGAGTTTCGGAGAAATCATTATTGGTGAGGAGGCTTGCCCCGGAGCAGCAAATGGTACTATAGAGGTGGGGGTTTTGGGTGGTTTTTCGCCTTATGTCTATACTTTAAACGGTGGAAATCCTCAATCTGATGGGGTGTTCGCTGGACTACCTGCCGGTGATTATTTTATAGAGGTGATTGACAGTATGGGTTGCAGGATAGATACTTTGGTTCAGATTGGGATATCACCCAAGCCTGATTTTGAGCTGATGGTGGAGGATGAGTATTGTCTATCTTCCAATGGGCGGATTGAAGTTTCAGGTAGTTCGCTTGCCGCTATGGAATTTTCTCTGGATGGTTCTGATTTTCAGGATTCTCCTGTTTTTGAGGATTTGACGGCAGGTATTTATACTGTGTGGGTGCGAGACAGTTTGGACTGTATGTATTCGGAGACAGCGGAGATTGCCCGCATAGAAGAAGTAATTTTCACCCATTTTTCTGATACTTCATGCAGTTATGCAGTGCTGAGTTTGGATTCATTGTGGTTGACTTCTGCTGCAGGCTGTGATTCAGTTGTGGTTACGCAAAGGATTCCGGCTGATTTTACCACTGTTGTACTACAGGACTTCGATTGTTTTGCACAACAGACCTACAGCGACAGCATCCGGATACAACATTCGGACGATTGTGATACGCTCATGATCACTACTTACACTCCTGCTCCATCCGACAGTATTTTCATTACACGAGATACCTGCTCATGGCAGCCGATTGCTGATGAAGTGTTTTTATACAGCAATCAGTATGGCTGCGACAGTGTGGTGATGGTTCAATACAATCAGTTTTTGCCGTCTCTTACGGAGGTAGATTCATTGATTTGTCATCAGAGTAGTCCTGATACACTTTATCTGACAAATCATCTGGGCTGTGACAGTCTGGTGATCATCCGCTACCATACAGTGGACCTGTGGCTGGACCTCGGACCGAACCTCTACATTCAAGCCGGTGAGGAAGTGATGTTAAATCCACAATACAATATGCAGATTGAGTCTTTTGCATGGCAACCGGAAGATTTTCTCTCAGACCCGGAAAGTCTCTTTCCTCTTGCAAGTCCTGAGCAGGATATTCAATACCGTCTAATGATTACGGATATTCACGGTTGCACCATAAATGATGACATCAACATTTTCGTATCACATCCCGATCTTAGTTTTCCGGTATATATCCCCAATGCCTTTTC
>SKQS01000265.1 GCA_007118895.1 Wenzhouxiangella sp. | reverse complement strand
TCGGCTGGCTGACCTTCACCGAGCGTTTCCCGGAGCGCGAGCGCGAACTTCGCAACCTGGTTCAGGATCAGCTGGAAGCCTGGTTCCCGGAGCAGATGACCCTGCCGGACTCGCTGAAGGGTTTCGTGCCTCGTTCCGGGCAATTTGATGACGATTTGCCGCCGCAGGTGATCCTGGTCCACGGTCTGGATGAACCGGGCGGCATCTGGGACGAGCTGGTGCGTGCGATGGATGAGGCGGGCCTCAATGCATGGGAGTTTCGCTATCCCAACGATCAGGCCATAGATCGCAGCGCCGAGCTGCTCGGTGAATACTGGGCAGAGCTGGATAGTCAGCAGCCGGTTGTCCTGGTCGGGCACAGCATGGGCGGTCTGGTGATACGGGACTTTGTCTCGCGCATGCGACATCCGGTAGACGAGCAGGCCATCGTCAGCGGCCCGACCGTTCTTGGTCTGATCCAGATTGCCACCCCCAACCAGGGCTCGGAATGGGCCCGGTTTCGGGTCTGGCTGGAGCTGCGCGAGCTGTTCAACGATATCCAGGCCGAGCGCTTCTCGCTGTTTGCCGGACTGCGCGACGGCACCGGCGCGGCCAAGATCGACCTGCGGCCGGACAGCGCCTTCCTGGCCGAACTCAATTCCCGGCCATGGCCGAACCGGGTGCCAATCCGTATCATCGGCGGCATCCTGGCCGAGCCGGACCCGGCGATGGCCGCTACTCTGGCGCTGACGGCAGACGAGCTGGGTACGCCGGAGCTGGCCGATGCAGTCGAACAGCTATGGGCCGGTGCGGCAGAGAATATTGGTGATGGAGCCGTGCCCGCAGTCTCGCTGGACCTGCCGGAAGCGCCACCAGCCATGCTGGTTCCGGCCACCCATCGCGGACTGCTGGTCACCCTGCCGTTGAGCGAAGGAGACCCGCCGGCCATCGCCCCGACCGTGGCCCAGGTGCTGGATTGGCTGGAAAAGCCAGAAAGTCGCGCTCAATAGCTGTTCTCGAGTCTGCTCCAGGAAAGTGGGTTGCCGGGCAATTGGCCTCAGGCCACCAGTCAGTTATCATTGGCGGCACAGAAGCCAGCGACAGGTCTGCAAGGGAGGTCCGCCGCATGTTCAAAATCTTTGCATGCATAACGATGTTTGTCGTGCTGGTCACGGGCGCCGTCGAGCGGGCCCAGGCCGATTTCCTGCATGATTTTGAACTGCCAACCAACGGACAGGCCACGACCAAGCCAAAACCTCCCTACACCATGAGGCAGGTGCTTACCCGCTACACCCCGGACGCCCATGCGCGGCTAAAGCCGCTGTTCGTTGGCAGTGGTCTGAACTACCCGCCGGAACGGCTGACCCTGATCGGGCTGAAGGAAGAGCGGCTGCTCGAGGTCTGGGCCTACCAGGGTGGCGTTCCGCACCTGGTCCATGCCTATCCCGTTCTCGATGCCTCCGGCCTGCCCGGGCCGAAACGTCGCCGCGGTGATCACCAGGTGCCGGAGGGCATCTATCTGATCAACGCCTTCAATCCCAACAGCCGCTTTCACCTCTCGATGCGGTTGAACTACCCGAACTCCTTTGATCGGCTAATGGCTGAACGCGACGGTCGGACCGATCCTGGATCCAATATCTTCATCCACGGCAGCGACTACTCCGAAGGCTGCCTGGCGATGGGCGATCCGGCGATCGAGGAGCTTTTCGTGCTGGTCGCCGATGTCGGGATGGACAAGGTTCGGGTAATCATCGCTCCGCACGACCCGCGCGAGCGCAGCCTGTTTCCGATTCCCCGTGGGCTGCCGGAATGGACCAATGACCTGTATGCCCGGATCGAACGAGCGGTAGCCGACTATCGGCTGCCGCGCGACGATACCCGCCTGGCCCTGCTGGAGGAGGATTGAGCCGCAGCCTGGCCCGGGCCGCTGTGCCGGCCCTCATCGTATTGATCGTCTTTGTCGTCTGCTGGCCGGGGCTGTGGGGCTTCTGGGGCCGCGACGATTACTTCCAGCTGGCCATGGCGCGCCTGATCGGCACGCCCTGGCCGCTGTTCACCCAGGATCACTTCGTTGCCGCCCCGGGCACGGTTTTCCGGCCGCTGGGCTTCTTCTCCTTCTGGCTGGGCGCGGTGCTGTTCGACAACAGCTATCCTGCCCATGCTGCCATGTCGATTGCCCTGCATGCCGGCGTGGCGGTGGTCGTTTACCTGTTACTGCGTCGCTTCGAAATTTCCGCCCCGATTGCCGTCCTTGCCGCGACCCTGTTCGCGCTGCATCCTGCCGCGGCCGGCACCGCACTGTGGTGGTCGGCGCGCTTCGATGTGCTGGCCACCGGCCTCGGGCTGCTCGCCGTGCTGGCTGCGCTGGCCTGGCGCGATGGCCAGCATGCCGGTCACCTGATTGGCATGGGCCTGGCGATTCTGGCTGCCTGCCTGTCAAAGGAAATCGGGGTAATTGCCGCTTTGGCTGCCGGCCTGGTCATTGTTCATGCCGCGTTTACCGGCAAGGCATCGGGCCGCGAAACCGTGCGTGCACTGCTGGTAGTGGTCGCCAGCGTGCTGGTCTTCTTTCTCTGGCGCGCGGCTGTGCTGGGTACTTTCGGCTCCGGCCTGCTCGGCGAGGCCGAACTGCTGGCTACCCTGAAAAGCGGTGCGAGGAGCTGGCTTGTGCACGCGCCTGGCTACCTGGGTTACGGGCCGCAGCTCGGCCCGGCCCTGGGAATCGCCATGCTGGTGCTGCCCGCGGTCTTACTGGGGTTGCTGGTGGCGGCTTGGCGGGCCGGGGAATCGGCCGTGGCCGCGCCGCTGCTGCTGATAGCCTGCGCGCTGGCGCTGGCCCTTACCCCGGCGCTTGTCCAGGCGCCCATCGTCATTCTCAACGCCAGGCCATTGAGCGAAGAGATGAGCGCGGTGGATGCCGCCATGCAGTCCCGGCTTTACTACATGAGCCTGACCGGCATTGCCCTGCTGATCGCAGCGCTGATCGGTCTGGTTCGCCACCTTCGATTGCGCCAGGCGGGCATGGCCCTGACCGCGATAGCCGTGGTGGTTTTCGGCTGGCAGTCCCACCAGCAGGCTGGCCGCTTTGCCGAGAGGTCACAGGAGATTGCCACCGTGGCACAGGCCGCAGTCACGGCGGTCAAGCAGCTCGAGCTGCCCCAGCGTTACTGCCATATCCACTTCGACGGCATCGAACCGCCGCCGGAGTGGGGCATCTTCGTATCCATGGACTCGATCATCAAGGCCCTGCACCCGCGCCCGAGGCAGATCGCTCACTGCTACGTCCACGCCAACTACTCGACCTTCTACCACCTGGTGCGGGGCCGTCCCGAGCCACCCGACCTGTGGCCCTACATCCCGGTCACCAAAGGCGACGGCACCATGGCCCGCATAACACTGGGCCGCATGAGCGCGGTCTACCTCCACCGCCATCGCGATTTCGACTTCGACGGGGCAGAGCAGGTGATTGTGCTGGAATGGCGGGACGGCAGGTTCCAGCCTGGACTGTGACGTTCTGCCCAATCGGGTCTGGATTCAAGTCAGGGAGCAATCAACCAGGTGACTGGTTCTGGTGCTTCAATGCAGGCGGTGACCAAACTGCTGCCAGAACCCCGGCGCGGCCAGCGCTTCCCAGAACTGTGGGTCGAAAGTCTGTGGGCGGGGCGGGCCGAGGCAGAACTCGCCGGCGCGGAAGAAGTGATCTAGGCCGGGCAGGGTCTCGATGAACAGCTGCCGGTTGCCGCTGTCTCGGCCGAAGAATTCCTGCAGCCTGGGGATGTTGGTTTCCGGCATGACCATGATGTCGTTGGTGGCAAACAATGCCAGCAGCGGCTGCTGCATTCTGGCAAGGTCGCCGGCGGGGTCATAGCGCACGATGCGCGACAGGTAGCCGACCGGGATGACGCGGCCTGCCGTGCCCATGCTCGATAGCAGCATGCCGAGACCGGTACGGCGCAGACCCTGGGCTCGCCGCTGATCACACTGCCAGCGATTGGCGGTGTCCTCGATGATCTGTTGACGCACGCTGATGGCAGGGCCGGCCAGGCTGATGACGTAAGCCACCGATTCCGGAGCGCTGGCCGCAGCCTTGACCGCGATCCAGCCGCCCTGGCTGTGGCCGAGCAGTCCGATCTGCGCTGCATCGATGTCCTGCTGTGATCTCAGCATGTCAACCGCCGCCAGCGCGTTGCTGGCCCGGTCATCGAAGCTTTCCTTGCGCCAGTTGCCTTCCGAGCGTCCAATCCCCGGCTTGTCGAAGATGTAGACGGCATGGCCGCGCTCGGCGAACCAGGCCTGCAGCTCGGGCCAGAACCACGACCGCCGTTCACCCTCCCAGCCGGTGCGGTAGCTCTCGTCGCCGGAGCCGGCCAGAAAGATCACGGCAGGGAACGGTCCTTCGCCTGCCGGCGGGAACAGTGAGCCCGACAGGGTTCCGGCACTTGCGCGAAAGTCCAGGTCAACCGGCTCGGCCATCGCCTGCCCGACGCCCAAAAACAGCGCGGTGACTAGCAAGGCGTCAAGCAGGCGGCCTGCCTGGCGGTGTCTGCAGGACCCCCTCACGTTGCCTTCTCAGGCCCGCAGAGCCGTTGCGATCGGCAGCCTGGCTGCCCTTAACGCCGGGGCCAGTCCGCCGATGAAGCCGATGATCAGCGCGATGACGATGCCCTGTACCAGCAGGCCCGGGGTGACGGCGAAGGCGAATACCACCTGGGTGAAACTGGCGAAGTTGAGGGTGGAGACGGTAAATCCGTTGAACAGGGCCCAGGCGATGAGGCCGCCGAGCACGCCGCCGACCAGCGCCAGCGTCATCGCCTCGGTCATCACCGAGACCACGATGGGCAGGCGCGAAAAGCCCAGCGCGCGCAGCGTGGCAATCTCGCGAGAGCGATCCGACACCGCCGTGTACATGGTGTTTAGCGCTCCGAATACCGCGCCCAGCGCCATCAGAATGGCAATGCCGTACCCGATACCGGTGATGAACCCGGACAGGATTGCCGACTGCTCGGCGAAGTACTCCGTCTCGCGCTGCACGCGCACCGACATCCGCGGGTCGTTTTCCAGTGCGTCGGAGAACTGCGCCAGGTCTTCCGGCGCGGCCAGCTTGGCGTAGGCGACGTTGAAACTGTTGCCGCGGCGGTAGGCGCTCTGCAGCATGGCGGCATCGGCCCACAGCTCCGACTCGGCCGACGAGCCGCCGGTGGCGAAGATGCCGACCACGTCCCAGCGCTCCTGGCCGAATGCCAGTGTTTCGCCGACCACCAGGCCGCTGAACTGGTCGGCCGCTCCGCGCCCGGCGATCAGCTCGCGCCGGCCAGGTTCGAACATCCGGCCCTCGATGAGCTCGAACCGCTCGCGAATGCGGCTGGCGTTCTCTCCCACGCCGCGAAACGGCACGTTGGCCTGGGTGCCGGTGGACCTCTTGTCCAGGTCGACCATGACATAGAGTTCGGCCGAAACCACGCCGCGCCCGTCCCGTCTGAGCAGCCCGGGTGCCTGTTCGATGATGTTGACCTGCTCGCCGCTGATGCTTGAGTCCAGTTCCGAGCTGGAGCCTGAGCGCATGATGATCACGTTGTCCTCGGCGCCGCCGGCCTGCAGGGTGTGCTCGAATCCGCGCGCCATCGACAGCACGGCCACCAGCACACCGACCACGCCGGCCACACCGACGATGGCGACCATCGAGGGCCCCAGGCGCTGGGGCAGGGTGCGCAGGTTCATCAGGGTGATTTCCACTATCTGGCCCATGCCTTACCTCCTTGCCAGCGCCGTGACGATGTTCAGGCGCATTGCGCGCAGCGCCGGCAATATGCCGGTGACCAGGCCCAGCAGCACTGCCAGCGCGGCGGCGGTGACCAGGGCGCCCGGCGGCAGCGCCAGCCCGGGCAGGAACTGCCCCACGGCCGATGCCGCACCGCCCAGGAACAGCATGCCCAGCAGCACGCCCAGCGCCGCGCCGATCAGCGCCAGCATCAGGCTTTCCCCAAGCACCAGGCCGAGCACCTGGCGGTCGGTAAAGCCGACCGTCTTCATCACCGCCAGCTCATTGGTGCGCTCGCGCACCGACTGGGCCATGGTATTGCCGGCCACCAGCAGCAGGGTGAAGAACACGCAGGCGAGGATGGCCTGCACGATCAGGCCGATATTGCCGAACTGGGCGGCAAAACCCGCAACCCAGCCTTCCTCGGTGGAGGTCTTGGTCTCGGTCGGTGAATTGGCAAAGCGCAGGTCGATCTCGCGGGCGATATCCTCGGCCCGGTCCGGATCTTCCACCCGGGTCACGATCCAGCCGACCATGTCGTGATAGAACGCCCGGCCCTCGTTGAAGTAGTCGAAATGACCGTAGGCCTGCATTTCATCGCCACCGCTGCCGGTGCCCTGGAAGGTGGCGACGATGTCGAACTCCCAGGCATACGAGCCGTCGCGCTGCGGAAAGATGGTCGAGCCGATCGGCACTCGCTGGCCCAGCTCCCAGCCGAAGGCCTCCAGCATCGCCTCGCCGACCAGCAGCCCCATGCGGTTGCCGAGCAGGGCCTGGAACTGCTCCGGCTCGATCTCGTACTCGCCGTAAATTTCGCTGAAGCGCTCGAGGTTGGTCGGAAACAGGCCGAACTGGCGGCGCGGGTCCTGGTAATAGGCGCCGAACCAGCTGAAATGGGTGGCGGCGCGAATACCCTCGATGCTCTCGACCCGGTTGACATAACTCAGCGGCAGGGGCTGGATGAACGACATCCGGTGCATGGTGATCAGCCGGTCGGCGCCGGCCAGCTCCACGCCCATGGTAAAGGCGCGGCTCAATGCCATCAGCAGCATGAGCAGGATGAAGGCGACCATGATCGACAACACGGTCAGCGTGGTGCGCAGTTTCTTGCGCCCCAGGTTCTTGCGCATCAGATGCAGGCTGATCATCTTAGCCTCCCTTCTTCATGGCCTGTTCGTAGCGAATAGCGCGCGAAACGTCTCCAGGTCCTCACTAAGACATTCATATTCAAAGCCACATTCAGAGCCCCTGACACGTTCGCCCGCAAGGCACGATTGCGAAGGCATAGTGGGCCTACGTCGAGCAAGCGTAACACGCGCCACGCCCTGCGCCACAGCGCTTCTTGCTTCGCAAACCGCACTGTGGCTTCGGGCTGCGCTGCGGGCGGGCGTGTCAGGGACTCCCTTCGGGCTCGCCTGTGGGCGTCCATGGACTGCGTTCCCAGCACTTGATGTAGAGTGGCTACACCGGCGTGCTGGTGCCTTGCCACGAACGCCCACAGACAAGCTGAATGAGGCTTTGAATACGAATGTCTTAGTAAGCTGGTGGCTTTTGCGACCGAGCTTACCCGGAGGCGTACTCGCCTGTACGGTGAGGACTGAGCGACCGAGCAAAAGCCGGCAGATGCGGGGCTTGGGGGCGTTGCAGTAGAAGGTGTCATGAGTAACGGAGGCTCAGGCAGCCTGGGCCAGCTGGCCCTTGTCGAGATGCACCGTGCGCTGCGCATAGGCGGCCGCGGCCGGGTCGTGGGTGACCATGATGATGGTCTTGCCGTGCTCGCGGTTGAGCACCGTCAAGAGCTCAAGGATCTCCTCGGCGGTGCTGCGGTCCAGGTCGCCGGTGGGCTCGTCGGCCAGCAGCAGACGCGGGTCGCTGACGATGGCGCGGGCAATGGCAACACGCTGCTCCTGGCCGCCGGACAGCTCGCGCGGGTAGTGACTGGCGCGCTCGGCCAGGCCGACGATCTCCAGCGCATTGAAAGCCCGCTCGCGCCGCTCCTTGCGCGACATGCGCCGTAGCAGCAGCGGCAGCTCCACGTTGCGCTGCGCGGTCAGCACCGGCAGCAGGTTATAGAATTGAAAGATGAACCCGACCTGGCGCGAGCGCCAGCGCGCGAGCTGGCGGCCGTTCATGCGCTCGATGTTTTCACCGTGGACGCGAATCTCGCCCGTATCCGGCTGGTCCAGGCCGCCGATGAGGTTGAGCAGGGTGGTCTTGCCCGAGCCGGAAGGGCCCATCAGGGCGACGAAGTCGCCTTCCGGCACGCTCAGGTCCAGCCCATGCAGTACCTCGACTCTTTCCTTGCCCTTGCGGTACTGCTTGACCAGCCCGCTGACTTTGACTGCCGCTTCGCTCATGACCTGCCTCCATTGGAAATTCTTGCTCGCTGTCCATCGCGCAGCGCCGCATGCTGGGCAGCTGCCACGACCTGTTCGTCGGCCCGGACGCCGGCGCTGACGACGACCTCGTCGCCGCGCTGCTCGCTGACCTGGACGCCGCGCCGCTCGACCCGCCCGCCGCTGACCACGAACACCACGTTGCGGCCGTCTTCGCGCCTGATCGCCGAAGCCGGCAGCAGGTAGCCACGGGCCGGCTCCTGATTGCCGTCAGCCACGACCTGTTCCGGCTCGAGAAAACGCACCCGCACGCCCATTTCGGGCAGGATGCGGGCATCGGACTCCTCGAAACCCACCCGCACCCGAACCGTGGCGCGCTGGCGATCGGCCGTCGGTACCACGGCAATGACCCGGGCCGGAATCTCCCAGTTCGGATAGGCATCGAGCACGGCAGTGGCCGGTTGGCCCGTTACCACGCGTTGGATATAGGCCTCGTTGACGTCGACTTCGATCTCCAGTGAATTCATGTCGACAATGGTGCAGATGCCGGTGCGGGTATGGCCACCGCCGGCCGAGATCGGCGAGACCATTTCGCCGGGCTGGGCAGCCTTGGCCACCACCACGCCGGAAAAGGGAGCGCGAATGGTCAGCTCGTCGACGCGCTGCTGCTGCAGCTCGACGGTCAGCCGGGCGATGGCGACATCGTCCCGTCGCGCCTGCAGCAGCACCTCGAAGCGTTCGACCTGGGTGCTGGCCTGGTCGACATCGGACTGGCTGGCCAGGTCGCGCTGGCGCAGCTCCTGGCGGCGATCCAGGGTTCGCCGCGCATCGGCCAGCGAGATCTCGAATTCGCGCACAGCACTTTCGGCGGCGCGCAGCCGTGCCTGGGCCAGGGCCAACTCCGCACGATCAAGCACGTCATCGAGCCGCGCCAGTACCTGGCCTCTCTCCACCGCCATGCCTTCCTCGACCAGCACCTCCTCGATCTTGCCGGTCACCTTGGCCGAAACCGTGGCCTGGCGCCGGGCAATCACGTAGCCGGAGGCATCCAGCACCGCGGCCCGCCGTTCCTGTCCCTCGGTTCGGAACTCCCTGGGCGAGACCACCTCGACCTCGGCCATGCCCGGGGTGCTCCACCACCACAGTCCCGAGCCCAGCGCCAGCAGCACGATGAGTGCGCCCAGCAACCAGGGCCAGCGTCGGCCATCGGCGGACGATTCCTCGTCGCGAATGCGCAGGCGATTGATCAGTTCGTTGTCCTTCGCCATCCTCTCCCGGCTCCCATGAATATTGGCCGGAGACGGTGATGCCTCCCGGCGCGACTGACAACCATGCTACCGACTCGGCGGATCGGCCAACAGTGTCAAATGTCATGTTCGAGCTGCGAGTGCCTTACTCAGCGGATGCGCTCGGCCCGCTGCTCGAAACCACCCTGGTGCAGTACCAGGGCTATGGCCTGGTTGTCCTCACGCAGGAAACGCAGGCTGGCGTCGGCAACGTCCAGTGCATACCAGTCATCCTTGACGGCGGTGAGCGCAGCCGGCGCCTGGCCGCTTACCTGCGCCAGAAGGCCCTCATTGCCGGAGAAGATGCGGATGCTGACTCCTGGCGCCAGCTGATATTCCCCCTCGATATCTTCATCGGTCTCCGGCTGTGATGCGGCCGACGGACTGAATCCGAACCACGCCAGGCCAGAGCTGGTCGGGTCCAGCTCACCGGCGATAAGCACGATCAGGGCTTCTTCGGTTGCCGGACGGACGCCGAAGAAACTGGCATTGCCGTTGGTTGCGCCGTTGTGCCAGTAGACCGGCCCTTTGCTGGTTTCGGCGATATGCCACACGCGTGATACTGCCAGGCCCGGCGCAAAGCTGCTGACCGCATCCAGATTGGCCGTCAGGTCCTGCTTGAGTTCGTGCGCTCTGGTTCCGAGCTGGGCCTGTGCGAGCCGGGTCAGGTCCGATGGGGTGCTCCACAAGGCGCCGAGGCCGGCAAGCACGTCGAAGGACCAGGCCGATACGACTGCTCCGTCGGTCCAGGGGCTGGCCGCGCTGCCTGCCGGATCCATGCCGGTACTGCTCAGATCCAGCGGTTCCAGTACCAGCGCTGAAAGGGCTTTCTGGTAGTCGGTGCCGTGCACGTGCCCGAGCAGGTAGCCCAGCAGCCCGGCGCCGAAATTCGAATAAGCCTGGTGACTGCCCAGCGGCTGGCCGGCACGGGTCTGCGACAACGCTGCCAGCAGCTGTTGCTCGTCATAGCCGGCGTAAGGGTCGGTCAGATCAACGGCCAGCAGATTCAGCGGTATTCGTGGAAGCCCGCTGGTATGGGTGGCCAGTTGCAGCAGCGTGATCCGGCCAATCGCCGGATTGGCAAACTCGATCTCATTACCCAGAATTTCGGCAATGGTCGTGTCGTATCCAACCTTGCCGCGAGCGACCATCTCGGCCAGCAGCAGGTTGGTGAACACCTTGGTGATCGAGCCGATCTGGAAGGCACTGTTGCCATCGGGCGCTGCATCGTCATCGGGGTCAAGCTGCCCGAAGCCGAATTCGGCAACCTGCCCGCCGCGCAGCACAGTGCCGTGTGCCGACAGCACATCACCTGAAGCGACGGCCTGTTTCAGGGCGTGGTGGATACCGCTCAAAGGCTCGCTCGCGTGGGCCATGATCTGGAAGCATAGTGCAATCAGCAGTGTGCTGCACTGCAAGTATGGCCTTGCGTTGTTGTCATTCTGCATGGTCGTTCTCCATTTCCGTAATCTGTCGTTCAACTGCTTCAATGGCCGGCTCGATGGAATGACGCACGGCCATCCGGTTCAGGTATTCGATTCCCACGCTCCCTGCCACAACGATCGCGACAAAGGCTGCTGAAATCCAATGCCAGCCGATGATGCCGACGAAAAAGCCGATCACGCCGACTGCGATCGGGCCCCAGTACCAGCGCCAAACCGCGCCAAGCAACTCACGCTGGCCAAGCAGTGCCTGGCGTTCGGCGCGCAGAAACTCGGTAACCGGTCGACCGGGGTCGGGTACGGGAATCATCTGCCGGGCTCGGCGCAGACGCAGCGGGATATAGACACAGACCAGCGTAAGCCACAGGCCGAACAGCGCTGCCACCGGCTTGCCGATCAGCAACAGAAAAACTGCAAAACCACCGAAGAAGAATGCTCCCAGTACACTGACGAAGGTTTCGTTACGGTCGCGTCGCCGGATAATCGGCCAGAGACGCTCGGGTGTGGCGAGGTCGGCCAGGGTGTCAGGAGCCTGAAGGTCTGACCTGCTTTGCCATTGCGTCTGGATGCGATTCCAGTCCATCATGCTTCCTCCATGAAGTTGTCGCTGAAGTGCTGCTTCAGCCGCGTCATGCGAACCGCGACTGCTCCTGCACTGATGCCCAGCACGTCGGAAACTTCCTCGCGCGACAGGCCTTCCAGGTCCAGCAGCAACACGGCACGGTTGACCGGGTCCAGGCTGGCCAGAAACCGCTCGAGCAGCGCCATCTGGTCGTCCACATCGGTGCTGTCAACGGGTTCTGCATCCAGCGGCTCGGTAGAGATCGAACGCTTGCGGACATACTGCAATGCCGTATTGACCGCTACCCGGTAGATCCAGGTCGACAGGCTGGCGCGGCCCTCGAAACCCGGCAGGCCCTTCCACAGCGAGATCGTGATCTCCTGCATCAGGTCCTGCCAGTCATTCGGGCCGGCGTAGTGGCGAGCAATCCGGACAAGACGCGGCTCGTTCTCGCGTATCACCCGCTTGAAGTCATCATTCACGGCAACAGCAATCCATTGGTTTGGTTGTCGGTTACTTCATTGGATGCGGCAGAGATGGGATATTTACAGGAGCAGGGAAAATATTCTCCTCCGGGCTTCTTGCACCAAAGGCACAAGAAGCCCTGAAGGGGAGACGAAGCGCCTACAGCGGTCTGGCGCCGGATGTTTACGCAATAACCGGGTTCAAGTTCATTCCTGCTCGAAATCCGCCAGCTCAGCCAGCAGGCGCTGGCTGCGGCGAATTCCGTCACTGCCGTCGCAGTGGGCCGGGCCTTCGTTGTCAGCCCGGCCGGTGTCCCGACGCAGTCGCCAGGCCTGGAACAGCCAGGTGCCGACCAGGCCGACCACGCCGATTGCCAGGCTGGCCCAGATCCAGGCAGGTGTGTCTGCATCGGCTGGGTAGCCGCCGATCCCGGCAAAGGCCACCACCACCGGTATCCACATGATCCACCAGACCCACCCGCAGATCACGGTGTTCAGGCCATGAACGCGGAGCAACCGGGCCAGTCGTCGCTGGATGACCAGAACCGGCGCTGCATAGTCGATTTGCCTGATCAGCACCACGGTGATTACTGCGAAGATCACGTGGGCCAGACCGAAGGCATGAACCAGCAGGCCCGAAACCAGCAGTCCAGGCACATGGGTATTGCTGGTCCAGCAGGCCGCGCCGAGCGCGATCAGCCCGATGCCGAACGCCGCCTGCAGGACCTGCATCCACATCAGCGGGCGCAAGTGCCCGCGCGCCTTGTCCAGGCGCAGGTCGCGAATCAGGCCGCCCCCCATGCGTTCCTGCTGCTCGAGACGTTGATTCATCGCGTGCCATGCCTGCTTGAGTTCATTCATTTCCATGGTCGTTTCCATTCGTCAGGGTTTTCCTTGTGGTTCGATGTAGTCCCGGATACGCTGTTTGAGCCGGTGAATCCGGGTGGTAACGTTGCTTTCGCTCATGCCAAGCACCTCGGCGATTTCGCGCGCCGGACAGGCCTCCAGGTAGAGCAGCAACAGGGCGCGATTGAGCGGGTCCAGCGTGGCAATGAAGCGGTGCAGCATGCCGACCTGCTGTTCGAGCTCCGGGTCGGTCGGGCCGTTGTCGGCAAAAGACTCCACACAATCCGGCATTGGCGCCAGATGTCGCCTCTGACGGACCTGTGACCGCACCCTGGAGATCGCCACATTGAGTGCGATTCGGTACATCCAGGTCGAGAATCGGCGTTGCGAGTCATAGCGCGGAAAGGCGTGCCAGAGCGCTGCGATGATGTCCTGCATCAGATCGCGCTGCTCATCACGATCAAAGCAGTAGGTGTTCACCACCTTGTGCAAAAGCTTGCCGTTTGCCTCGATCATCGACATGAAGTCGGTGCTGGCTTGCTCGTTGTGTAACTCGGAAGCTTTCAAACCATGGACTCCGGTCTCGATTACCACATGATTCGCTCAAGCGCGGAAAAAGTCACATGCCTTTGCCAACTCTCGGCCGACGCGCTGAAATCCTACAGTCGATCGAGCGAATTTCCTACCGGTCGCCGCGCCAGCTTCCCATAGACCCTTCCTGCACGTTTCGCGCATACTGCCTGCAACGCAACCGGAACCCCGCAGATGACCGACCGCCGCAACCTGGACGACCTCTCCGACGAGGAATTGAATGAGCTCATCGCCGACCTGGAGCTTGCCTGGGAGCGAGCGGTGTCGGTACTGATGGCGCGCAAACGCGGCGACGAGTTGCTGATAGCCTGCGGGCAGGCCGAGCAGGGCAATCGTCGAGCAAGGCCTCGAGCAAGGCGTGGATCAGGCGTGAGCCTGTGGCTTGATCGGGTGTAGCCAGAGCGCCCCGCGCTACTCAATCCCGGCAGTCACGACCAGCCGGCACGGTGTGTTCAGTTGTCTGCCAAAGCCGTCGCCTCCAACCCTCGATTCCAGCCTCTCTTTCTGATCACCGTTTCCTTGGCCGCTGGCCTTGTCAGCAGACTGAGATATCCGCCTCTTGATGAGTGTGGGCTTTTCAGTCCCATACCGGTTGCGTCACCAATTCACTCTGCAATACAATTGAAAGGCATTTTGTATTACGAAGTGAGTTACAAGTGACCGTCAGTATCCGATTACCCGACGACCTGGAGCGCAAGCTCGCCGAAGAAGTCCGAATCAGTCAAAGGAACCGCTCGGAGGTGGTACGCGAGGCCGTTGGCGAGTACCTGAGCCGCAGGGAACGAGAGCGCCAGATCGAGGAGATGAAAGCGGCTGCTCGGCTTCTGTATTCCGATCCCGAAATAGTTCGTCACGAGCAGAAGATACAGGCCGACTTTGATGCCATCGATGACTGCCTGGAAAAAATCGAGGCTGAAGAACGGGCGGCCGGGACAGACCTGGATGAGACATGGTGGGAATGATGCGGCGCGGGGAAATCTGGGTGGCCAACCTCAACCCGACCCGTGGCGCGGAGGTTGGAAAAGTTCGCCCCGTGCTTGTGCTGCAGGCCGACTGGTTGACGGAGCAGGGTGCCAGAACTGTAGTAGCGGTGCCTTTGTCGACCAAGACGCGATCCGATTCCAGTGCCTTGCGATTTACCATCAAGGCACGAGAGCGGTTGAAGGCGGACAGTCACTTGATTATCGAAAAAATCCGCGCCGTGGACCGCTCCCGCTTTGGCGAAGGCCCGCTGGCGCGTGTCGATGAAGTCGAGTTTGCCGAGATCGAGCGTCAGCTGAGCCTGGTGCTCGACATGGGCTGAGAGGTTGAGCCGCCGTCGATTTTTTTCATCAATCAAGCAGACGGCCGCGTCAGCGATCTGACGTCTTCAAGCCGTTTGAGAAAGCAGGGAAAAAACTGGACCGGAAAAGAAAAAGGCCCTGCGACATCGCCGCAAGGCCTTGATTTTCCTGGCTCCCCGGGTCGGACTCGAACCAACGACCTAGTGATTAACAGTCACCCGCTCTAACCAACTGAGCTACCGGGGAATCGAAGCCGGCTATTGTGCGATATCGGTACGGTTTCGTCAAGTACGATCCGGGCCGCTATGGCGGGGCAGGTCAGCCAAAGCCGGGCGGGCATTCCGAGGCCGGCAGGTCGGTTTCGGTGCGGGCGCGGCCGGGGTTGGAGACGATGATGGCGCGATGGTGGTCGTGGCCGGAGGTGTCGCAGATGCGGATGGTGAGATTGGTGCCGTAGGCGGCGCCATCGGGTCGGAATCGGGTTCGGGTACGCCCGGCGCTGTGCATGTAGACGCCTTCCCGGGCCTGGACGACGCGCAGGATGTCGTCGGGGGAGGCCGGCTGCGGCTGGGCGTTCGGGTCTCGATAGACAATCCAGCCCTCGTGCCACTGATTGCCGCCAGTGCAGGACATGCCGTCGTGACTGGGGCAGACAGTAACCCGCTGGCGGTCGCGAATGGCGGTGCTGCGCGCCAGGTGCAGGGTGGTGATCAGTTCATTGGCCACGGTTGCCACGCGCTGCTGCTGGATGTTGCCGTGAAAGGATGGGACGGCCAGGCTGAGCAGAATCGCCAGCAGCGCCAGGGCAATCAGAGTTTCGATCAGGGTCAGGCCAGTCTGGGTGCGGTGCATGTCTCGTTCCTCAAGGGTGCGGATTCGAGACGCATTGTCACGCGGCCATGAGGCAGCCGACGATGGCAGCCGGGCGCGTTAGCCTGTAGGAAATCGGCGCGTTTTACAGCTGGATTTTTGCTCGGGCGGGGCCTGTGTTCCTCACGCTCAGCCCTGGCTGAGCGCGCTTCCCAGGCGCTCGACGGCCTGCTTGAGGGTGTCCAGTCCGCAGGCGAACGACAGGCGAAGGTGGCCGGGGGCGCCGAAGGCGGTGCCGGGTACGGTGGCCACGCCGACGGACTCGAGCAGGTGCTCGCCCAGGGCTACATCATCGGCCAGGTCAAGCGCGCCGATCGCCTCGCGGCAGTCGGCGAAGGCATAGAAGGCGCCGTCGCCCCGGGCGCAGCGCACGCCGGGCAGGTCATTCAGTGCGTCGACCAGGTAGTCGTGGCGCTCCCGGAAGGCCTGGCACATGTCGGCCACGCACTGCTGGTCGCCATCGAGCGCAGCGGTGGCGGCAGCCTGGCTGATCGAGCAGGGGTTGGAGGTGCTCTGGCCCTGGATCTTGCGCATTTCCTTGATCAGCGCCTCCGGCCCGGCGGCATAGCCGATCCGCCAGCCGGTCATGGCGTAGGCCTTGGACACGCCGTTGACCACCACCAGCCGGTCTTTCAGCGCCGGGCACACCTGGCCCAGGGTGGCGAAGGCTTCTTCGCCCCACCAGATGTGTTCATAGATATCGTCGGTGCAGACAACCAGTCGCGGATACTCCAGCAAGACCTCGCCCAGCGCCTCGAGCTGTCGGCGGGTATAGCCCTTGCCGGTCGGATTGGAAGGGGCGTTGAACAGCAGCAGCTTGGTGCGGTCGGTGATCGAGGCGTTGAGCTGGGCCGGGGTAATCCGGAATTCGCACTCGATATCGGTGTTCAGCGCAACCGGCGCGCCGCCGGCCAGGCGCACCATATCCGGATAGGAAACCCAGTAAGGCGCCGGGATCAGAACTTCGTCGCCGGGGTCGATCAGCGCCTGCAGCAGGTTGTAGATCGACTGCTTGGCGCCGCTGGAGACCAGGATCTGCGACGGTGTGTATTCAAGCTCGTTGTCGCGCTGGAACTTGGCGATGATGGCTTTTTTCAGCTCGGCTGTGCCGTCGACCGCGGTGTACTTGGTCTGGCCGCGGGCGATGGCCTCCACGGCCGCCTGCTTGATGTGGTCTGGCGTGTCGAAGTCCGGCTCGCCCATGCCCAGCGAGATGATGTCCCGCCCGGCAGCCTTGAGCTCGGCGGCTTTCATGCTGACTGCAATGGTCGCCGAGGGTTTGACCTGGGCTACGCGCTGGGAAAGTCTTGTCACGGTATCGGCTCCCTCTCTGCCGCTGTTGGCCGGCTGAGTCACATGGCTACAGGTAAAATTATAAATCGAGTCCGAAGCAGGCATGTTCACGATATGGGCAAGCGTTTCCGCATGGCCTCCAGTTTCGAGCCGGCCGGTGATCAGCCGGAGGCCATCCGCCAGCTGGTGGAAAGCCTGGAGGCTGGTCACCGTCACCAGACACTGCTGGGCGTGACCGGCTCGGGCAAGACCTTTACCATGGCCAACATCATCGAGCGCACCCAGCGCCCGACCCTGGTGATGGCGCCGAACAAGACCCTGGCAGCCCAGCTGTACGGGGAGTTCAAGGCGTTCTTCCCCGAAAACGCCGTCGAATATTTCGTTTCCTACTACGACTACTACCAGCCCGAGGCCTACGTGCCATCGACCGACACCTTCATCGAGAAGGATGCCTCGATCAACGAGCACATCGAGCAGATGCGGCTGTCGGCGACCAAGGCCCTGCTGGAACGCAGGGATGCGCTGATCGTGGCCACGGTTTCGGCCATTTATGGTCTCGGCGACCCGAGCTCGTTTCTGAAGATGACCCTGGGGCTGAAGGTCGGCGAGCGCATGGATCAGCGCAAGATCCTGCGCCGGCTGGCCGAGATGCAATATGCGCGCAATGATTTCGAGCTCAGGCGCGGCACCTACCGGGTGCGCGGCGAGGTCATCGACGTGTTTCCCGGCGACTCGGAGATCGAGGCGGTTCGAATCGAGCTGTTCGATGACGAAATCGAGCAGGTCAGCTATTTCGACCCGTTAACCGGCGAGCTGCGCGAGCGCCTGGATGAGCTGACGATCTTTCCCAAGACCCACTACGTCACCCCACGTCAGACCGTGCTGGACGCCATCGAGGCGATCCGCGCCGAGCTGGCCGAGCGCCTGACGCAGCTCGAAAGTGCCGGCAAGCTGCTCGAGGCTCAGCGAATCAAGCAGCGCACCCAGTTCGATATCGAGATGATGATGGAGCTGGGCTACTGCCAGGGCATCGAAAACTACTCCCGCCACCTGACCGGCCGCCAGCCGGGCGACCCGCCGCCGACGCTGTTTGACTACCTGCCGGCCAATTCGCTGCTGGTGCTGGATGAGTCGCACGTCACGGTGCCGCAGATCGGCGGCATGTACCGCGGCGACCGCTCGCGCAAGGAAACCCTGGTTGAATTCGGCTTCCGACTGCCGTCAGCGCTGGACAACCGGCCGCTGATGTTCGAGGAGTGGCTGGAACGGGCGCCGCAGATGATCCATGTCTCGGCCACCCCGCGGTCCTGGGAGCTGGAGCGCTCGGAGGTGGTCGCCGAACAGGTTGTGCGGCCGACCGGGCTGGTCGACCCGGAAGTCGAGATCCGACCGGTGGGCAGCCAGGTCGATGACCTGTTGTCGGAGATCGGCGATCGGGTCGGGCAGGGCGACCGGGTGCTGGTCACCACGCTGACCAAGCGCATGGCCGAAAACCTGTGCGACTACCTGGCCGAGCATGATGTCCGGGTGCGCTACTTGCATTCGGATATCGACACCGTCGAGCGCACCGAAATCATCCGTGATTTGCGTCTGGGCGTATTCGACGTGCTGGTCGGCATCAATCTGCTGCGTGAGGGCCTGGACATGCCGGAAGTCTCGCTGGTGGCGATACTCGATGCCGACAAGGAGGGCTTTCTGCGTTCGGAGGGCTCGTTGATCCAGACCATCGG
>SKQS01000280.1 GCA_007118895.1 Wenzhouxiangella sp. | reverse complement strand
TCAACCGGAGCATAGTTCACACTATGTGAGGATTGAAAAAGCGAGCACGCGCCCCGGAAACGCTGCTATTCCGGGCAGCACAGCGGTCCGGCGCCGTAGATTTATGCAATAGCCGGGTTAAATCTCGGGCCGGTGCCTGCACGAACCCACGGAGCCCAGGGTCACCGGTTGAGTCCGAAACAGGCAGCGAAATTCTAGCATCATCAAACATGTATCTGGGTGGATGGGTTAGCAGCGGCGATGCGGCTACAATCAAGGCCCTGTCTATCCAAGCGCCGGAGCTTTGTCATGCTCGAGACCTTTCTGTCCATCGTCACCTTTCTGGTCTATCTATTGGAAGCGATTGGCATCATCGTGATTTTCGGCGGCTTCATCACCGCCTTTGTTGTCTACCTGTCCCAGTTTTCGGTCATGACCACGCACGAGGCCTACATTGCGTTTCGCAGACGCAGCGTGCGCGGGCTGATCCTGGGGCTGGAGTTCCTGGTTGCCGCCGACATCATCAAGACCATCACGGTAGATTATTCACTGCACTCGGTGCTCATGCTTGGCATGATCATCGTTCTTCGAACCTTCCTGGTATTTGCCCTGCACCTGGAAGTGGATGGCCACCTGCCTTGGCAAAAGCGAAGAAAAGCCGATGATCAGGAGGCGGTCTGATGACGTCTGGCCAGTGCCTCGGTGAAGCCCATCCAGGCCTCGGCAGTGACATCAGGGCTCTCGAGCATCGGCAGATGGCCGACATTCGGCAACACCAGGCTTTCGGCGTCGCTCATCCGCTCGGCAAGCACCCGGGCACCGGCCGCATTGAGCACCTGGTCGGATTGCCCCCAAACGACCAGCGTTGGCGTAGCCAGACCATCGATCACGTCCTCCAGCGGCTGTGAATCAAAGCGCAGCGCGTCAAAGATACGCTGCGCCTGCACTGCCCCGCCCGCGACCCGGCGGCACAGAAAGCGCCTGACCGGGCCGGGAACCCAGGGCGGATGGACGAAACAATAGTCAAACAGGCGTTCAAAGTCGGCCATGTCGCGCACGATCAGCGGATTGTGCCGATCCTCGGCCACTGCCTCGAGCACCGGCGAGAGCTTGACGTCCCTGAGTCCCCCAGGGGCCAACAGCCACATCGCGCGAACCCGTTCAGGCGCCTGTCGCGCGATGGCACAGGCGATGTAGCCTCCCATGGAACTGCCACCCAGGTAGAAGTGCTGAATACCGATATGATCCAGCCAGGCCAGGACTGAAGCGGCCAGGTCCTCTAGCCGAAAGCTGGTGCCCTGCTCAAGCCGGGTGGTGCCGAAGCCGGGCAGATCGGGCGCGATGATGCGAAAGTGGGCCGCCAGCCGTGATGAGACGCGGCAGAAATGATCAGCGTCGGCGTTGAATCCGTGGAGCAATATCAAGGGTTCGCCATGCCCGCCTTCCAGGTAGTGCCAATCGATTCCATCCACTGTCGCCCGAGCCGGGCGCAACCCACAGCGCCGCCTCTCCAGGGCAATGAACAATCTGGCCAGCGGCGCCGGCCACAACCACCAAAGCACCAGCCCGATGATAGCCAGCAGCAGCAGCGTTGCGATCACGATCAAACTGTTCATGGGCGGCGGAAACTATTCGGCTGTGCGGGACTCGGGGCGACGTCACCACGATCCTAGATAAGTTGAATGTTAACCCAACGACAAGCGCGCCATGGGCCGGACCTGCGGATCGCGACCGGAACCAGGGAGTCGTCAGGCCTTCACCAATTTTCGGCTATTATCCCCGGCCAACGCCAAATCGCCCGGACTGACTGCCGGTGAGTCCGCCAACATCCCCGATGCGGCTTTTTTCTGACATGATGCTGGGCTGATTCTTTGATGGGAGAGTTCTTTTCGGTTGCCTGTGCGGCCTGCTGGGCAATGGCCGTGGTGTTGTTTCGCAAGTCTGGTGAAACCCTGCCAGCCTTCGAGCTGAATTTCTTCAAGAATGTGCTTGGCCTGGCCCTGCTGGTGCCCACCGTGCTGCTATTCGAGGGTGCCGGGCTGCCCGGCTATTCCGCCGGTCAGTGGATCATCGTGCTGGTCTCCGGCATCATCGGCATCGCCGTGGCCGACACCTGGTACCTGCGCGCACTCAACCTGATCGGCGCCAGCCGCACCGGCGTGGTGGCAATGCTCTATAGCCCGTTCGTGATCCTGCTGTCGACGCTGTACCTGGCTGAACGACTGAAACTGCTTCAGTATCTTGGTTTCCTGCTGGTGCTGGCCGGTATCCTGATCGTGATCTGGCGTCAGAATCGCCAGGAAGTCTCGACCCGGGCGCTGCGCCTGGGATTGAGCCTGGGTGCAGGCTCGGTGCTGCTGATGGCCATCGGCATCGTCATGGTCAAGCCGATCCTGGAAACCCACGAATTTTTCTGGACCGTGGCCGCCCGCCTCGCCGCCGGTGTGGCGGGCATGATCTTGTTCATCGTCCTCAGCCGGAACTGGCAGCGCATGATGCTGCACTACCGAAGCGAACAGCCCTGGGGCACCATCGTACTGGCTAGCATCCTGGGTACTTACGTGTCGATGATTTTATGGCTGGCCGGCTACAAGCTGACCCTGGCCTCCATAGCCTCGATACTCAACGAGACCGCCGCGGCTTTCATCGTGCTGTTTGCCTGGCTGATTCTGGGCGAGCCAATGAACCGGCGCAAGATCATCGGGGTGGGCACCGCCTTTGCCGGTGTGGTGGTGATCGTTCTGATCTAGGGAGACCGGCGCTTGTAGTCGGCGTAGGACTTTTCTTCCAGGATCTCCGAGCCTAGCGCCAGGTTGATCTGTCGCTTGAGCGCGGCGCGCTGGTCGTTGGTGATGTAGACCGACCTGGCGAGCTCAATGAAATCGGGACCGAAATCTCCGGCCTGTTCGAGCCGCCGGATGTCATCCTCGATCTCCCAGAGCTGCTCGTTGACACCCTTTAGCTGCTGACGCAGTCCAGCGACTTTTCCATTCTCCAGCCCGCTGGCAGACCAGACCGACAGCAACAAGTCCAGCTCACGGCCGACGTTGGCCAGCTTGGCCGGATCATCAATCCGCTCGGACTTGATTTCGAGAATGGTGATCTTGTCAATCACCTCGCCGGGCGCGACCGGAATGTCGAGTGAGGCAGGCATCTTGCGGCAATCCGGCATCCGGGTATGAAGCCCGGATGCCGGCAGCTGATCACTCGTCGTCGCCGACCGCCTTCATGCTCAGGCGGATGCGACCCTGCTTGTCGACCTCTAGCACCTTGACTCGCACCTTGTCGCCCTCGCTGAGCTCGTCGGTCACATTCTCGACGCGCTTGTCGGAGATCTGCGAGATATGCACCAGCCCGTCCTTGCCGGGCAGGATGGTGACGAAGGCGCCGAAGTTCATGATCTTGGTCACGGTGCCGTCATAGATCGTCCCGACCTCAACATCGGCAGTGATCTGCTCGATCCGGCGACGCGCGTCGTCGGCGGCTTCCTTGTTGACCGAGGCGATGGTGATGGTGCCGTCGTCGGCGATATCGATGGTGGTACCGGTTTCCTCGGTGATCTGGCGAATGGTCGAACCACCCTTGCCGATCACATCACGGATCTTGTCCGGGTGCACCTTCATGGTGAACAGACGCGGCGCGTATTCGCTCATCTCGGTACGGGGTCGATCCAGGACCTTGTTCATCTCACCAAGGATATGGTCACGACCGGCCGAAGCCTGCTTCAGCGCCTGCTTCATGATGTCTTCGGTAATGCCGTCGATCTTGATGTCCATCTGCAGGGCGGTGATGCCGTCGGCCGTGCCGGCGACCTTGAAGTCCATGTCGCCCAGGTGATCCTCGTCGCCGAGGATATCGCTGAGCACGGCAAAGCGATCGCCATCCTTGATCAGGCCCATGGCAATGCCAGCCACAGGCGCCTTGATCGGCACGCCACCGTCCATCAGCGCCAGCGAGGCACCGCAGACAGTTGCCATCGAGCTCGATCCATTGGATTCGGTGACTTCTGACACCACGCGCAGCACGTAAGGGAACTCGTCACCCTTGGGTATCACGGCCATCAGAGAGCGCTTGGCCAGCCGGCCATGACCGATCTCGCGACGCTTCGGCGCCAGCATGAAGCTGATCTCCCCGACGCAGAACGGCGGGAAGTTGTAGTGCAGCATGAACTGATCCTTGTACTCACCCTCGATGGCATCGATGATCTGAGCATCGCGACCCGTGCCAAGCGTGGTGACCACCATGGCCTGGGTCTCGCCGCGAGTGAAAATCGCCGAACCGTGGGTGCGCGGAAATACGCCGGCCTCGATAGTGATCGGCCGGACCGTGGTCAGGTCACGCCCGTCGATACGCGGCTGTCCAGACAGGATGCGTTCGCGAACCAGCCGCTTCTCCATCGCCGAGAATACATCACCAACCTGCTTGGGCGTCGGAGCGAATTCATCATCCTCGACACACAACTGTTCGACCAGGTCACTCTTCAGCGAGGACAAGGCATCACGACGCTCCATCTTGTCGGTAATCGCATAGGCCTGTTCCAGCCTTTCGCGCGCCATGTCCTCGATGGTATCAGCCAGTCCTGGCAGCTCTTCCGCAGGCTGCCAGTCCCATTTCGGCTTGCCGGCTTCGGCAGTCAGCTCATTGATCGCCTGGATCACGGCCTGCATCTTGTCGTGGCCGAACATGACTGCTCCGAGCATTTCCTCTTCGCTCAGGCCGTCGGCCTCGGACTCGACCATCAGCACCGCCTTGTCCGTTCCGGCGACCACCAGGTCCAGCCGCGACTGCTCGAGCTGCGACTGGGTCGGGTTGAGCACGTACTGCCCGTCGACGAACCCTACCCGAGCTCCACCAATAGGCCCCTGAAAAGGAACGCCGGCCAGGCACAGCGCGGCCGAGGCGCCGATCATCGCCGGAATGTCGGCATCGACGTCCGGGTTGGACGACATCACCGTGGCCATGACCTGGGTCTCATTGAAGAAGCCCTTGGGAAACAGCGGTCGGATGGGACGGTCGATCAGGCGTGAGGTCAGGGTTTCCTTTTCGGTCGGACGTCCTTCGCGCTTGAAGAACCCTCCGGGTATGCGCCCGGCCGAGTAGAATTTTTCCTGGTAGTTGACGGTCAGCGGAAAGAACGACTGACCGGGCTTGGCATCCTTGTAGCAAACCGCGGTAACCAGTACCACGGTATCGGACATGGTAACCAGCACAGCGCCATCGGCCTGGCGGGCAACGTGCCCGGTTTCCAGGGTGACAGTATGGTCGCCGTACTGAAAGGACTTGCTGATTTTCTTCACAAATTACTCCACTTGCAGCTTGAATTCGGGTCGCAGCGTCCGCGCGGGGCACGACGGTTTCAGGTGTGACTGGACACCAGTCACGACCTGAAGGTCAGTCACGAGAGTTGACCGAGGCCGCTTTCCCTCTGACGCTTTTGCAGCGATTCATCCTGCCAGACCGGATCACGATTGAGCCGCCACAATCAAGAGGACCGTGGCGGTCATGGTCTGGCTTCGATCCGGACGGCGCTTTAGCGGCGCAGACCGAGGCGCTCGACCAGTGCCCGGTAGCGCTGTACATCCTTGCGCTTGACGTAATCGAGCAGCGAGCGACGCTGATTGACCAGCTTCAACAGGCCTCTGCGGGAGTGATGATCCTTCTTGTGACGGGCGAAATGCCCGGTCAAGTGCTGGATCCGTGCGGTGAGCAAAGCCACCTGCACTTCCGGAGAACCCGTATCGCCTTCCGACAGTTGATGCTCGCTGATGACCTGCTTGACTTGTTCGGCACTCAGGGACATGTCTTTCTGAACTCCAGTTCGGTGGCGACCGGGCTTTTCCGTCGAACTCTCTTCCACGCGGCCACCCATCGGCGGGCCGGAAAAAAGGGCTGGACGCAAAAGCCCCGATCGCCAATTATTGAAACAGCGTATTGTAGCGGTAAAACCAGCCGCGGGTCCAGTAGCCCGGCGCTATTTTCTCAGTGTCCGCCATCTGGCCGAGGAGGTGCTCAGCACGGGGTTGGGCGTTCTCTTCGACAGGCAAGTAAAATGTCTCGGAACATAATCGCCAACCGCCCAAGGAGCAGGCATGAGTCGCCTTCCAACCCAGGTCCGTCGCAGCGATCCCGAGTTCATCGAGCGCCTGCGCCACCATCGCAGCCTGGCGGAGGATCTGCGCGAACGGCTGCAAAGCCTGGCCCGGGGCGGCCCGGAGCGGGCCCGGGACAAGCATCTGGCTCGCGGCAAGCTGCTGCCGCGTGAACGGATCGACACCCTGCTCGACGCCGGCAGCCCGTTTCTCGAGATTGCGCCGATGGCCGCTTACGGCCTGTATGACGATGCCGCTCCGGGCGCCGGCTTGATCGCCGGCATCGGTCGGGTCAGCGGCCAGGAATGCCTGGTGGTGGCCAACGACGCCACGGTCAAGGGTGGCACCTATTACCCGATGACGGTCAAGAAGCATCTGCGGGCCCAGGAAATTGCCCTGGAAAACCACCTGCCGTGCATCTACCTGGTCGACTCCGGCGGTGCCTTTCTGCCCCTGCAGGACGAGGTCTTTCCCGATCGTGACCATTTCGGTCGCATCTTTTACAACCAGGCCCGTCTGTCGGCGGCCAATATTCCGCAGATTGCCGTGGTCATGGGCTCGTGCACCGCTGGCGGCGCCTACGTGCCGGCAATGTGCGACGAAGCCATCATCGTTCGTGAGCAGGGCACGATCTTTCTAGGTGGCCCGCCACTGGTCAAGGCCGCCACCGGTGAAGAGGTCGACGCCGAAACCCTGGGCGGTGCCGATACCCACACCCGGCTGTCCGGCGTGGCTGATCATTTCGCCGAAAACGATACTCACGCGCTGGCCATTGCCCGCGATATCGTCAGCCGGCTCAATCGCCCGTCGACGGCCAGGCCGCCGGCCGAGCCGTCAGAGCCGGTCCACGACCCGGCCGAAATCTACGGTATTCTGCCCACCGACACCCGTTACCCGTTCGAGGTCCGCGAGATCATCGCCCGGCTGGTCGACGGTTCGGAATTTTCCGAGTTCAAGGCCCGCTATGGCACCACCCTGGTGTGTGGTTTTGCCCGGATCTGCGGATTCCCGGTCGGGATCGTTGCCAACAACGGCATTCTGTTTTCCGAGTCCGCGCTCAAGGGCGCGCATTTCATCCAGCTGTGCAATCGTCGACGGGTGCCGCTTGTGTTTTTGCAGAACATTACCGGCTTCATGGTCGGGCGCAAGTACGAGCAGTCCGGGATCGCCAAGGACGGCGCCAAGATGGTGACCGCGGTGGCCTGCTCGCGGGTGCCGAAATTCACCGTCATCATCGGCGGCTCGTTCGGCGCCGGCAACTACGCGATGTGTGGACGGGCCTACCAGCCGCGCTTCCTGTGGACCTGGCCGAATGCTCGCATTTCGGTAATGGGCGGCGCACAGGCCGCCAGCGTGCTGGCCACGGTTCGCCGCGATGCCCTGGAAACCCGCGGCGAACCGTGGTCGGAGGACGAGGAAGCCAAGTTCAAGGCGCCGATCCGGGAGCAGTACGAAACACAGGGACACCCGTATTACGCCAGCGCCCGGATGTGGGATGACGGCGTGATCGATCCGGTCGACACCCGGCAGGTGCTGGGGCTGGCGCTGGCCGCCAGCGCCGCCGCACCGATCGAAGAAGAGCGCTACGGCATCTTCAGGATGTAATTCGATCCGACCGACCACAAACGCTCAGGTAATCATCATGGAACCCATGCTCAATGTCGAGATCGATGATCGTGGCGTCGCCACGGTCCAGATTGACCGGCCGCAGGTACATAATGCCTTCAACGCCGAGCTGATCTCCGAGCTCAACAGCTGCTTTCGCCAGCTGGCCGAGCAACGGGTCCGGGTCATGATCCTGACCGGCACCGGCGCCTCGTTTTCGGCCGGCGCCGATCTGAACTGGATGCGCGGCATGGCTCAGGCATCCGAAAACGATAACCGTGCCGATGCCGCGCGGCTGGCCAGTCTGCTGCGCCGTCTGGACGAAATGCCTTGTCCGACCATTGCCCGGATCAATGGCCCGGCCTTTGGTGGCGGGGTCGGACTGATTGCCTGCTGTGACATTTCGATCGCAGTCAACGAAGCGCGCATGGGGCTGACCGAGGTACGTCTCGGCCTGGCGCCGGCGACCATCGCTCCATTCGTGATCGGACGGATCGGCATCGGGGCGGCCAGACGCTACATGCTGACCGGCGAGCGTTTCGACAGCTCGCTTGCCTGCCGCCTGGGACTGGTCAGCGAAGTGGTCGCCGCCGAAACGCTGGACGAGCGGGTGGCCGAAGTTGTCAAGATGCTGCTGGCCGGTGGACCGCGGGCGCTGGACCAGTGCAAGCGCCTGATCCGAATGGTCCGGGAGTCAGCACACGAGCGCGAGCGCCTGGATGATCGTACCGCCGATCTGATCGCGGCACTCAGAGTCAGCAAGGAGGGTCAGGAAGGGCTGAACGCCTTTCTGGAAAAACGCAAGCCGTCGTGGATACAGAGGAAGACGGGTAGCGGTAAGAGGGAAGAGGGATGATGTCTTTCGCATGCCATCCAACGGCTCCCATTCCGCTCTGCCCGGCATTGACTGGAACGGCGGTAACTCGAGCGCACACCCAATCATGAACGAGATCTCTCATGTTTCGTAGCATCCTGATTGCCAATCGCGGCGAAATCGCCTGCCGAGTCATTGCCACCTGCCAACGGCTGGGCATCGAGACGGTGGCAGTCTGCTCCGAGGCCGATCAACACGCCCGGCATGTCCGGATGGCCGACCGCGCGGTGCTGATCGGCCCTGCGCCAGCGGCGCAGTCCTACCTCGATGCCGAACGCATCATCGCAGCCGCCGTAGAGAGCGGCTCAGAAGCAATTCATCCCGGTTATGGCTTTCTCTCCGAGAATGCCGATTTCGCCCGCGCCGTGACCGAAGCAGGCCTGGTGCTGATCGGGCCGCCAGCCGCTGCCATGGAACTGATGGGCTCGAAGGCGCTTGCCAAGGCACACATCAGCAAGGCCGATGTGCCGCTGATACCCGGCTACCACGGCGATGATCAATCCGACGAAAGACTGACCGCCGAGGCGCGCCGGGTCGGATTCCCGCTGATGCTGAAGGCCGCTGCCGGCGGAGGCGGCAAGGGCATGCGCGTGGTTGCCAAAGAAGCTGACTTTGCCGAAGCGCTGGCCGCGGCACGGCGCGAGGCGAGCGGTGCCTTTGGCGATCAGCGGATGATTCTCGAGCGCTACCTCGAAAAGCCCCGTCACATCGAGGCCCAGGTCTTTGCCGACAACCACGGGCAGGTCGTTCACCTTTACGAACGCGACTGCTCCAGCCAGCGAAGACACCAGAAGATCATCGAAGAAGCGCCAGCGCCGGGATTGGCCGGCCCGGTGCGCGAGCGTCTGCTCCAGGCAGCCGTCAGGGCAGCGCGGGCAGTCGATTACCGCGGTGCCGGTACCGTCGAGTTTCTGGTCGACGGAGCCGAATTCTATTTCCTGGAAATGAATACCAGGCTGCAGGTAGAGCATCCAGTGACCGAACAGATTACCGGCCTGGATCTGGTCGAATGGCAGATTCGCATCGCCGCCGGCGAGCCGCTGCCGCTGTCGCAGGATGAAATCGACTGCCACGGACACGCGATGGAGGCTCGGGTATATGCCGAAGATCCGGAACGCGGCTTCCTGCCGGCCAGCGGCCATCTGCGCCAGCTGGTGTTACCCTCGGGAACCGGCGTACGGGTCGACAGCGGCGTTGATGCCGGCGATGAAGTCAGCGTCCACTACGACCCGATGATTGCCAAGATCATCGTCCATGATCGCGATCGCGTGCGCTGCCTGGCCAGGCTGAATCAGGCGCTGGCAGGGGCCTTCATTGCCGGCCTGACTACCAATCTGGGCTTCCTGCAGCGCCTGGCCGCCGATGAGGCTTTCATACAGGGCAATATCGACACCGGCCTGCTCGACCGCAGCGGCCAACGCTTGACCCGTACCGATAGGCAACCGCCGTCGTCGGTGATCGCGGCGGCGGCGTGCTACTGGCTGGACCATGCAGACAGTCATTCGGACCAACGCCCCTCGCCCTGGGACCGGCACGATGGCTGGCGGCTGGCCGGCACCGCCTGGCGCAGCCTCGAGCTGGAGGGCCCTGCCGGGGGGATTCGAATCGAAGCATGTCGGGCCAGCGACGGTCAATGGCGGCTGGAACTCAACGACTGTTCGATGGCTGCATCCCTGCAAGCACTCGGCGGTCACAGCTGGCTGCTTGCCACCGACGGCGAACGACAGCGGTTGCAGCTTTACGCCGACGGTGACCGGGTAGAAATCTGCCACCAGCATCGCCGCTGGCCGATCAGTCGCCATACCCGCTTCGAGGCGGTCGAGGACGGTCCCGGTGGAGATGGCCGGATTCTGGCGCCGATGCCCGGCAAGGTCATCGAGATTCGCGCCAAAGTTGGCCAGTCAGTTGATGAGGGTCAGACTCTGGCAGTGATGGAAGCCATGAAAATGGAGCTGGCGATCAAGGCGCCGATTGCCGGCAGCGTGGAAGACATACCCGTGGAGGTCGGCGACATTGTCGAGGCCGACAGCCTGCTGCTGGTGGTCAGCGCCGACTGACAAGGGCCTGCGAGGCACTGCCCATCCGAAGCTCAGCGCCCGATATCGCGCCAGGCATCGCGGTCGATATCCAGGTCCGCAAAACGATCGGGGTCGAAAACCGGTATCTGGCCGGCCCGACGCTGATCGTCGTAGTCGTGCAGCAGCCGCAGCGCAACGCCCATCAGCAAGGCCAGCGCCGCCAGGTTGGTCAGCGCCAGAAGAGCCATGGTCAGGTCGGCAAACGCGAATACCGTTTCCAGGTTCTGAACCGAGCCCCACAGGATCAGGGCCAGGACCAGGATCCGGAACACATTCTGGAACAGCCGATCCTCGTGGCTGAACCAGCTGATGCTGGTCTCGCCAAGATAGTAGTTGTACAGGATCGAGCTGAAAGTAAAAAGCACCAATGAGCCGGCGACAAAAGTCTGTCCCCACGGGCCGACATGCTCGGCCAGAGCAATCTGGGTCAGCACCACGCCGTTATCGACGCTGCCATCGAGATGGATACCGGACATCAGAATAATGAAGGCAGTGGCCGAGCAGATGATCGCGGTATCGATGAACACGCTCAGCGACTGTACGATGCCCTGGTTGACCGGGTGTGGGACGAAAGCCACCGCCGCAACATTCGGCGCGCTGCCCAGCCCGGCCTCGTTGGAAAACAGGCCACGACGCACCCCCATGACAATAGCGGCTCCAATACCACCACCGATGGCCTGATCGATGCCGAAGGCGTGCCGGATGATGACCGACAGCACGGCGGGCACCTGGTCGAGATTCATCGCCACCACAACCAGTGCGACCAGGATGTAGGCAACCGCCATCAGTGGGACGATGATCTCGGTGATCGCCGCGATCCGGCGCACCCCACCGAAAATGATCACCCCGACCACCGCGGTCATCACCAGCCCGCTGACCAGCGTGGGCACACCGAAGGCCTCGGCCAGCGAGGAGGAGGCTGTGAACGACTGCAGGGCGACAAAGGCCAGGCCGAAGGTGACCAGCAGCAGAATCGAAAACACGATCGCCAGCCAGCGACGACCGATGCCGCGGGTGATGTAATAGGCCGGGCCGCCGCGGAAACTTCCCTCGGGCGTGCGCACCTTGTAGAGCTGACCCAGCGAACACTCGAAAAAGCTGGTCGCCATGCCGATCAGGCCGATCACCCACATCCAGAACACTGCCCCCGGCCCGCCCAGGGTAATGGCCACAGCAACCCCGGCAATGTTGCCAGCGCCGACGCGTCCGGCGACGCTCAAGGTAAGGGCCTGGAACGAGGACACCTGGCCCGGATGATGCCGGAACGCCTGGCCCAGCACCCGAAACATCTCCAGGAAGTAACGAACCTGCACGAAACGCGATCGGATGGTGATGACCACCCCGATGGCCACCAGCACCACCACCAGCACGCTGGACCACAGAAAGTCAGTTACCGGTGCAAGCATCGAAACTCCTTCATTGAAAATTCGCGGTCAGATCACATCGGCGATTCGCACAGGCAGTGAGCCAGCACCCCGGGACGCCCGGAACGACCGCTGGCGGCAACCAGCACCTCGAAATCACGCTTGAGCTGCAGCCGCGCCTCGCGCGGCAGCCAGGCCAGCCAGTCCCGGCCGGGCTCGAAGCCCGACATCACCAGCGCACGGGCGCCCATCTGGGCAAAGAAACGCTGCCACGGCTTGAGTTCGGGCTGAACGTAGCTGACCGTGAAGTCTTCACCCAGACCGGCAATGCGAGCCGCCGAGGCGATGGCATCATTGAGCCCGCCAAGCTGGTCAATCAGCCCGGCCTCCAGCGCCTTGGCGCCAGTCCAGACCCGGCCCTGGGCCACCTCGTGAACGGCCGATACATCCATCCGTCGATGCTCGGCCACAAGGGCAAGAAATTGCTGATAGCTGGCGTTGATCATGGTGTTCAGCAGCTGGCGCAGCTCATCGCTCAGGTTGCGGTCGGCGCGGAAGGCCCCGGCCAGCGGAGTGGTGCCGACGCCGTCGACGCTGATCCCGATCTTGCCCAGGGTTTCCTCGAAGGTGGGCAGAAAACCGATTACGCCGATCGAGCCGGTGATGGTGGTGGGATAGGCCCAGACCTCGTCGGCACCCATGGCGATCCAGTAGCCGCCGGAGGCCGCGACATTGCCCATGCTGATCACCACCGGCTTGCCGGCATCGCGCAACGCCTTGAGTTCCTGGCGGATGATCTCCGATGCTACCGCACTGCCACCACCGGAATTGACCCTGAAGACCACGGCCTTGATGGTGTCATCGTTGCGTGCCTGGCGGATCAGGCGAGAGGTCGACTCCGCGCCGATCATCCCCGGCGGCTGGCTGCCCTCGACAATCGCGCCTTCGGCGACAATCACGCCGACTCGGGACGGGGCCGGGCGCAGCTCGATATCCGGCTGCAAATAGTTGCGGAAACCGACCCGGCGATAGCTGCCGTTGTCGTCCGGGGCGCCGCGCCGGGCCAGCTCGGCGCGCAGCTCCGGTCGCGTGATCAATCGGTCAACCAGGCCGAAATCCAGCGCCATCTGCGCCGCGTTCCCTTCGGCCCGCTCGAAGTGGACCGGCAGATTCTCGACCAGATCAACCAGCACATCGACCGGCAGCCCGCGATTCATCGAAACCTGCTCCAGATAGTTCTGCCACAGACCACCGAGGAAGAGCTCGCTGGCTTCACGATCGGCCGGCGACATGTCGTTGCGCTCCCACGGCTCCATCGCCGACTTGTAGTCACCGGTCCTGAACAGGTTGACTTCGACGCCAAGCCGGTCCAGCCCCTCGCGGTAGAAGTTGCGGAATCGACCGTAGCCCTCCATCAACACCATGCCCTCGCGATCCAGCCAGATCTCGTCGGCCAGCGAGGCCAGAAAGTACTGACCCTGCGTCATGAACCCGCCATAGGCGATCAGGGGCGTGCCGGACTCCCGAAACGCCATCACTGCCTCGGTCAACTCCTGCATCGTGCCGGCACCAATGCCCCACAATTCATCGGTGTTGATCAGCACCTGGGCGATGCGATCATCATCCATCGCCTGCTCCAGCACTGCCAGCAGGTCGCGAAGTCGAGTCTCTGGCGCTTCCTGCCCCAGCGCCTCGTTGATCGCCCGCTCGATCGCCGTGCCTGAATATTCCTCGACAATCAGGCCCTTGGGCGCCAGCACCAGGGTGGTGTCTTGCTCGATCACAAGGCCATCGTCGCTGAAAAACACCGCATGCACGATCAGCGCCAGCACGATCAGGAACAGAATGTTGAACACCGCCATGCGAAAGGCGGTCAGGCCGCGCCAGAAGCCGCGCCAGATGCGAACGAGAATATTGGACTGCGATGCGTTGCTCATGCTGATATCACCAAATCCTGGATGGAAAGCCGCCCCATTCTATGCGTCCGGCGTGACGACCACAACGGGCCGAAAGTCATGGTCGAGAGATCTTCAAGAATCTTCCGCCAAGCAGGACAGCCGCCAGACTCAGGCCGACAATGATGCCCACCCACATGCCGGCCGGGCCCATGTCGAGTCGGAAGGTGAGAAACCAACCCAATGTCAACCCGACCAGCCAATAGGCAATCACGCTGTAGATCATCGGGACCCGGGTGTCCTTTAGCCCGCGAAGGGCGCCTGCCGCCGAGGCCTGCAGGCAGTCGGCAAGCTGAAATATCGCGGCCAGGAACAGCAGGCTGACTGCGAGACCGGCAACTTCCGGCTCGCTGGTATACATGGTCACGATCAGCTCCGGAAAGGCCAGCATGAAACTGGCCGACAGCACGCCGAAACTGACCGCTATCGCCATGCCAACGATGCCGGCCCGCCGCGCGCCCTCGGGGTCGCCGCGGCCGATTGCGTTGCCAACCCGCACCGTGATGGCGCCGGCCAGCCCGACCGGCACCATGAACATCAGCCCGGCATAGTTCATTGCCACCTGGTGGGCGGCCACCGGTACGGCCCCCAGGGTGCCGATCAGCAGTGCGGTGCCGACAAACAGTCCACCTTCGAGGAACACCATGACCCCGATCGGCAGGCCGAGCCGGAACAACGCGCTGATCTCGCGTCGATCAGGCCAGCTGAACCGTTCATACAGGGCGAACGGCCGGTAGCGCGGTCGCCAGGCGATCCAGCCGGCCAGGATCAGCAGCTGCAACCAGAACACGATCGCCGTGGCAATGCCGCAACCGACCGCACCCATGGCCGGAAACCCCAGTTTGCCGAACATCAGGATGTAGTTCAGCGGGACATTGCAGACGATACCCAACACGCCGACATACATGGTTGGTCGGGTATAGCCGGTGCCCTCGGAGAAAAACCGCAGTACCATCATCAGGCAGAGCGCGGGAGCGCCCCAGCTGATCGCCTTGAGGTAACGCCCGGCCAGATCGGCCACTACCGGCTCGACCTCAATGGCGGCCATTGGCCAGCCGGCGCTGCGAGCGAACAGGAAAAGAACCAGCGCCAGCGCCAGCGCCAGCCACAGTGCCTGGCGGGTAAACTCTCCGGCCTGGCGCTTGCGACCGGCGCCATCAAGCTGTGAAACCGTGGCCGAGACCGCCAGCAGCACGCCAAGCACGAACAGGAACCCGGCCGCCCAGATCGCCGAGCCGACCGCGATGGCTCCCAGGTCGACGGTTCCAAGCCGGCCGGCCATCACGGTATCGACAAAATTCATGCCGAAACTGGTCAGCTGGCCAACGACCAGCGGACCGGCCAGCAACAGGGTGCGGGCAATCTCGTGGCGCAGTCCGGACTTGCTTGCCGGCTGTAACGGCATATACTCGAACACCATCCAGGCGAGGGAGCGGCATTGTCCGCCGCAAGGACCTGATCGTGCAAGCCGAATCCGGATCAGTAACCCAGCCACCCGACAAAAAAGGGCGGAGCTGCGAAAATTGTGGCGCCGAACTGAAGGGTCCGTACTGCTATCGCTGCGGTCAACCCACACGGTCATTCATCAGCGCCCTGCCCGGCCTGATCCGGGAAATCGCCACCGACACCCTGTATTACGACTCGCGCATGTGGCGCACCCTCAAGGCGCTGCTGCTGAGCCCTGGCCGGCTTTCCGACGAGTATGTCAATGGCCGGCGCGCCCGATATACGCCGCCGATTCGGGTCTATCTGGTGTCCAGCGTGCTGGTATTTCTGATGGTGGGGCTGGTCGTCGATACCGCCAAACTGGTTGAATTCAATGGCAATGCCGAGGCGGCCGAATCCTCAATTGAGGAGTTTCACGCGCCACTGCATTTTGGCGCCGAGGCCTGGCATCTCGAAGACAATCCCGTTGACATCGGCTGGTTGGGCAACCGAGGCAACGAGTGGCTCAATCGCCAGATCGACAAGATCCAGACCAATATCGGCGAGGCCAGACGCAACCCGCAGCGGTTCGTTCGCAGCGCCACCGGCACCATCCCGCAGGTGATGTTCGTGCTGCTGCCGCTGTTTTCGGCCATGGTAGGGGTGTTCTACCTTT
Source organism: Wenzhouxiangella sp. (assembly GCA_007118895.1). Lineage (GTDB taxonomy): Bacteria > Pseudomonadota > Gammaproteobacteria > Xanthomonadales > Wenzhouxiangellaceae > SKQS01. The sequence continues at coordinate 2,433 of SKQS01000280.1, read as the reverse complement.
TTTCGCGGCGCTACTACATCGAGCACTTGTTGCTGCAGGTGCACAATCATTCCTTCCTGTTCCTGTGCCTGATCGGACTGTATGGCGGCATCAGCCTGCGCAGGGTACTCGAGCGCAGCGATTTTTTTGCCGCCGGTCTGCTCAATGGCCTGCTGTGGCTGACCGTGATGGCGCTGTGGCTGTGGATGCCGGTCTACCTGCTGCTGAGCATGAAGCGTTTCTATCGCCAGGGCTGGATCCTGACCACGGTCAAATTCCTGACCCTGGCCGGCAGCTATTTCTTTCTGATGTTGTTTGCCATGCTGGCAATCATCATCCTCGGTATCTGGCGGCTTTAGCGGCGTCAGGCCTGGCCGTAGCGCTGTTTCAGCCAGGCCCATATCGCACGCAGGCCCTGGGCCTCGCCGCCGGCCGGTCGACCCGGGCGGTCGGACAGGTTCCAGGCATAGATATCGAGGTGAAACCAGTCCAGCCCCGGATCGACGAAGTGATCCAGAAACAGCGCCGCGGTCACGCTGCCGGCAAACTTGCTCGATCCGGTGTTCGACAAGTCCGCAATGGCCGGCCTGATCTGGCTGCGGTAACCGTCGAACAGCGGCATGGGCCATAGCGGATCTTCCAGGGCAAAGGAAAGGTCCTGGATCTGCCGGGTCGCGGCGGTGTCGCGACCGTAGATCGGTGGCAGATCCTCGCCCAGGGCTACCCGCGCCGCGCCGGTGAGGGTGGCAAAGTCGATGATGCGCTCGGCGCCTTCCTCACAGGCCAGGGTCAGCGCATCGGACAGGATTACCCTGCCCTCTGCATCGGTATTGCCGATCTCCACCGTGGTGCCGTTGCGCGTGCGAATGATGTCGGAAGGTCGATAGGCATTCCCGGCAATCGCATTCTCCACGGCCGGGATATAGACCCTCAGGTTCACCTTAAGCCCCAGCGTCATGATGACCCGGGCCAGCCCCAGCACATGCGCGGCACCACCCATGTCCTTTTTCATCAGCACCATGCCGGAAGTTGGCTTGATGCTCAGCCCGCCGGAATCGAAAATCACCCCCTTGCCGACCAGGGCCAGCGGCGGATCGGCCGGATCGCCCCACTGGATACGAATCAGGCAGGGCGGGCGGCTGGCCGCCTGACCGACCACGTGCACGGCCGGGAATTGCTCGGCAAGCTCGGGGCCATCGACCACCGAAAAGGCCGCATTGTGTTCCCTGGCCAGGGATTCGGCCAGCTCGGCCAGTTCGCCGGGGCCCAAGTCAATGGCCGGCGTATTGACCAGATCGCGGACCTGGCAGCTCGCCGCAACCAGCGCCTCGACCTCGCGCGCCTGTTCGGCCGGCAGGCACAGGCGGGCCTGGATCTCAGGCTGCGACTTGTAGCGGTCAAATCGGTAGCAGGCCAGGCCCCACCCGAGCATGGCGCGGGCCACCTCTTCGTCCGGCCAGTCAGCCTGCAGTCGGTATTCGCCTTTCGGCAGGACGGTGGGGAGCGCGGCAAGCGCCCAAAGCCGGTCTGCCGGGGCCCGCCCAGCCAGGACAGCCGAAAGCTTGCCATGCTCATCCGGCAACAGCAGGCAGCGACCTGGCTCGGGCTGAAAATTACTGGAATCAACCCAGATTCGCTGACTGCTGGTGGCGCTGTTCAACCAGCGATCAAGCGCTGGCTGGTCAACGGAAATAATCGGAACGGCGGAAGCATCGGGACGGATGAACATGATTGGGCACGGGTTTCTCTTCGATTGGCACAGAGCATACCCGAGACCGAGGTGACCTGCTGGCGAGTTTTCTCCACCCGGCCCGCCAGATCGATACAGGCAACAACACAGTCAGCCGATCAAGCCAGGGAGCCTTCCCCCGGCGCCATGTTCGGTGTAAGAATAGTTCCTGATTACGTATGTGTCTCAGCCGTGATTCCGAGGTTTTGGTCGGACAGAGGAGCCTGTCGCACGAGGCCCTCTGATCGATGGCTGAGGAACGTACGTATTCAGGAAAAAGTTTGACCAATCTTATTGGAGGTTACGTCATGACCAAGCGCCTTGCCGCCGGATCTGCCTGGCTCCTTCTCATGGTCTGCATGAGCATGTCGGCCCTGGCCGATGTGCCGGAAGATCTCACCGAGCCGGCACCCGCCTATTTTGTATTTGTCTATGAACCCGGACCCAACTGGCTTGAGGGCAAGCCAATCTTCGAGCAGCCGACAGAACCTCATATCCAGTACATGAATGCCCGGCGCGATGACGGCACGCTGGTGCTGGGTGGTCCGTACAAAGACAGCTCCGGGGCGATGGGTATATTTCAGGCAGGCTCGCTGGAACAGGCCACCGAACTGGTCGAGAACGACCCCTGGGTGCGCGACGGGATTGTTACCTACCGGCTCGCACCCTGGCATCCGTCATTCCCTGGACAGGTGGAGTCCAGGCCCTGGTAGGCCTGGACTTGC
>SKQS01000043.1 GCA_007118895.1 Wenzhouxiangella sp. | reverse complement strand
TTCGCTGTCCTATCTGCGGGAGCTGCCGGTAGACAGTATCAAGATCGACCGTAGCTTCATAGTCAACCTGGAGCGCGGGCGCTCCGATCGCGACCTGGTCAAGGCGATGATCAGCCTGGCCGAAATCTTCGGCCTGACGGTGGTCGCAGAAGGTGTGGAGACACAGACCCAGCAGACCATCCTGCAGAAGTTGGGATGCAATCACTTTCAGGGCTACCTGTTCGGCAAACCACTGCCAGAGTCCGAAATCCGGCCGTTGCTGGCGCCGGTGTGAGTGCTGGATAAGGTCCATCCAGTGCCGCTTTTGCGCTGGTTGAAACCCTTGCCTCAATGCAGACCGCGCAGGCGCGCCGCTTCGGCCACTCGTCGAACGGCAACCACGAAAGCGGCGGCGCGCCAGTCGGTATCGAATTCACCTCTGGCCTTTTTGATGGCATCGAAGGCGGTCTGCATCACCTGGTGCAGTTCGTCGTCGACACGCTCGGCGCTCCAGCGCATCTGCTGCAGGTTCTGCACCCATTCGAAATAAGACACGGTCACGCCGCCGGCATTGGCGTAGATGTCCGGCAGCACGGTAACTTCTCGCTCGAGCAGAATCTCGTCGGCTTCCGGCGTGGTCGGATGATTGGCGCCCTCGGCGATCAACTTCGCCTTGATGTCGGCGGCATTGCCGGCATGAATGGCCCCGCCCAGCGCGGCTGGCACCAGGATGTCGCAGTCGCTTGAGATCAGCTCTTCCCGATCGAGGCGCTCACAGCCCGGACCTTCGTATGCGGTCACCGAACCGGCGCGCTGGGCTGCCTCGCGCAAGGCTCCGATATCCAATCCATCCGGGCAGCGGATCGTACCGTCGATGTCGCTGACGGCAACGATCCGGCATCCGGCATCTGCCAGGAATCGCGCGGCCCAGTAGCCGACGTTGCCGAAGCCCTGGACGGCGACCCGGGCCCCGTCGAGCGCCAGCCCAAGCTCCGGTGCAATCCGCTCAACGGCAAAGAACAGTCCGCGGCCAGTCGCCGATTCGCGGCCTTGCGAGCCGCCCAGCTCCAGCGGCTTGCCGGTGACCACGCCCGGGCTGTAACCATGAAACTTGGAGTATTCGTCCATCATCCAGGCCATGATCCGGGCATTGGTTCCCATGTCCGGCCCCGGAATATCCTCGCGCGGGCCGATGAAGCCTTCCATGCGCTGGGCAAAGCGTCGGGTCAGACGCTCCAGGTCCAGCGTGCTGAGCTGCCTGGGGTCGCACTGAATACCGCCCTTGGCGCCACCGTAGGGCAGGCCAACCACCGCGGTCTTCCAGGTCATCAGCGCCGCCAGCGCCCTGACCTCGTCCAGGTCGGCGTCCGGGTGATAGCGAATGCCGCCCTTCATCGGCCCGCGCGAATTGTCGTGCTGCACCCGGTAACCGCGAAACACGTGCAGCTTGCCGTCTTCACTCAGAAGCGGCAGGCGAACCATCAGCTCGCGATACGGTGTGGTCAGCTCGACTCGCTTTTCCTCGCTGAGTTCCAGCAGGTCGGCTGCCTTGTCAAACAGTCGATTGACGGTTTCAAAGGCCGAGGGTCGGGATGGTTTGGACATGCTTCAAGTCCTGGTGCGGGGTAGGTATCAAGCATACCGCAGGCCTGGCATAGCGCAGGCCATGGAGCCAGCGCCGAGTCGGCATCGGGAGCCGCGCCTTTACGCACCAGCAACAACTGGAGTTACTGCTCGCCGGGCTGCAGCGCCAGTGCCTGGTCCTGCAAGCCGCTGAGGCTGATCCGCTCCAGGGTGATGAAACCTGAGTGGTCGGAGTCGAAATCCAGCCGGATGGTCTGCAATGGGCCGAACGGGCGCCCGAACGCCGATATCGGGACAGCCACGGTCTGCACTACCGGCTCGGTCGCGCTGCGGTACAGGCGACGGTCTGCCAGTCGAAGCCGGGTATGGCGAACCGGCAACGGTGGATGCAGGGTGGCGAAGTCGGCAAGCGGCCGGGTCTGCTGCCGGCCCATGGCATCGGTCAGGGTCACTTTCATCTTCACCGGTGGGCGCAACGGGGTTTGCTCTGACTCGCCATCTTCCTGCGAAGCGTCCGGCTCCTTGTCATCTGACGGCTCTGCCCCGGGTGGGTCGCGGTCAAGCTGGGCCAGGTCCAGCCACAGCACCGCATCCTCACCCAGTGCCAGCGCCTGGTCGAGTGCCAGGACAAAGTGCGGTTCAAGCGCCGGGTCGGCATGCCAGCCCAGCTGTACCCCGGTCTGCTGTCGCCGGGCGCGGGTGGCGCGGAAACCAATATCGCGCTCGGCCCACCAGGCCATGTCGGCCGTGCTGATCTGTGTGCCGGGCCAGGTGGCCGTGCCCAGGTCCCAATCCTCCTCGAAGTCGGCCAGCACCACCCGGCGACCGTCGTCGCAGCGACTGGCATACAGCGTGGTCGGCAGCAGCTCGCCGGCCCGCCATGGCTGGCAGAACAGCTCGAAGTACTGGCTGCTCTGCTGGCCAGCGACGGCATCCTCGATAAAGGCGGTAAAGAACAGGCTGGCGAGCTGGCGCTGCGCATGGCCGTCCAGCAGCACGGCGCGGTTGAGCGCGAACTGGAACGGTCCGAACATGTCGCTGTTGCCCCACAGCGTGTTGAACTGGCCATGGTTGGCGTGATGGACATACAGTGCGGCGCGGTATTGCCTGCCGGCCGGGTCGGGATTGGTCCGGGCATACTGCCGATCGCCTAGAAACAGCGAGACATCGGCATCGTATCCACCATGAACCGTCAGGTAACTGACCCCATGCAGTTCGGTGGCACGATCGCTGGGCCAGAACTGGCCATCCACCGGGGCGATGGCGATGATGCCGCGCAGGCCGAAGCCGTAATCGAATCTCACCCGGGCATCTTCCGGGAAGTGCGGCAGATCATTCAAGGCCGCCGCCAGGGCCACCGCCTCGCCGCCGCGTGAGTGACCGATCAGCACCACCCGATCCAGGTCGACCAGCCGGTGCAGCCGATGGCGAGGATCGTCCTGCCATTCACGCCAGGCGCGAAGGTGCTCCAGCAGCAGCCAGCCGCGCGTGGCATTTTCCCGATTCAGCCCGCCAAACAGGCTGCCGTTGAGGAAGTTCTGATCGACCGAAACCACGATGTGCCCGCGGCTGGCCAGATGCTCACCCAGCCAGCCGTACCCGACATCCGACGGGCGCATCATGTCGTGATTGCCGTGAACCACCAGGATCAGCGGCAGCGGGCCTTCGGCATTGGCCGGGTACCAGACCCGACCGTTGAGCGGCAACTCATCCAGACCGAAGTCCCACCACCAGGCGCGCAATCGCTGCCGGATGCCTGTGGGTTCGCCGAGCATTCGGCGTCCATCGACCGGCTCGCTGCGCCAGGCTATATCCGGGCCGAATGCCTCGCGCCGGCGATCATCGCCGCTGCCGTAGCTCAAGGTGCCGACCTGGTAAGGACCTGGTTCAAGCAATTGGCGATAGATCCCGCCGTCACCCTGCGGCTGGGTCACCAGGTCGGCAACCGGATCTTCGGGCTGACCCAGGCCGGCAATCCACGCCGACAGGACAGTGGCAAAGAGCAGCGCCACGACCAGCGCGGAGGAACCTGCAATCGGCCTGCGCGGACTGCCGAGGGTCAGCCGCAGGCCCGCACCGGCAAGCACCAGCGCGAGCGCCAGGCAGAAAGCCAGCGGAAAACCGAACACGGGGTGTATGCCAAGCACCATCGCCAGGGCCAGGGCCGCGGCCAGCCCGGATGCGGTCAGCCAGCGCAGCAGCAGGCCTCCCAGGCCGGAGACCAGTTGCACCACGAGTTGACCCAGCAGCCAGAGCAACACCGCCAGTCCCGCACCCAGCGCGATATCGACCACCATCCCGTAGCCGAAGAACAGGTAGCGGCTGCCTATCCAGGCGCCGATGACAGCTATGCCGATCAGGCAGGCGCGATCGATCCAATGGGCAGTCCGGGTCGAGGGGGTCAACGCCCGATCGACCCGGCCGGCCAGCCGGGTAAGGTGGGATTTGAACTGGCGCGCAAGCGCGCCAGGGCGGGCGGGGATCATGGGCCTGGCTCCCGTAAGGCAATGATGAAAACAACATACCACTGCCCGGGTAGTCGGGTGGACTGCCGGAAGTCACCCCGGAAAGGCTGGCGGCAACGGCGCAGCCGGGTTGATCAGCGGCCGAAGGCAGGCCCCGGTCGGATGCCCAGGCGGGCCAGAACGCTGGCCAGCGGACAAAATCCGGTAAAGGCCGATTGCAGCAGGTTCAGGCCGACAAAGGCGGTCAGAAACAGCCAGTAGACGCTGTGCAGCTGCGACAGCGCCAGGCTGAGCAGAATCATGGTGCCGGCAAAGGCGACGACCAGGCGATCGATGTTCATGGGCGGGGATCCCGTGTGTTAGTAGTATCTAATATACGGGTGTGCTAATGTTCTGTCAAGGACCTGGGGCGGGTGGTGAAAAGTGAAAGCGCAAACGGGTTTCGGTTTTCCTTGAGCTTAGGCCCTTGCGTAATGCAAGTCGGTCTCAAAAGCTGTACCTCAGTCTCGCCCAGACATTGCTGTTTTCCTCGAACTGCCCGTAGAACGTATGGTCGTCGCGTCCTCCGAAAAGGTGCACGCCGGCATTGAGCTGCAGGCGATCATCGAAGCGGTACTGCACGGTCGGTCGCAGGAAGAAGTCGCGGGCCGAGGGCGAGTAGAAGTTCATCGCGCTGATCACCAGGTTGTCGCGCATCAGCCGCCAGCTTAAGCGCACGGTCACGGTGTGACGACGACGCTCGGGCAGTACCCCGGGATCGAACGGCCAGGCGGCGTGCAAGCCCGAATAATCCTGAAGCCACTCGAGGTAGTACTGGCCGCCAACGGTGAAATTGGTCGCCACCTCGCGCTCGTAACCGAGCAGGAAACGCAGCTCCGAGTTGGGCACCAGGGGATTGTCGCCGGAGCGATCATCCGCCGAGTCGTACCAGACGGTTTCGACGTTGTACAAGCCCCCGGCCAGCGGGCCGCGCAGGCTGGCACCCAGGGCATTCAGGCGCGGGAAGGTGAAGTCGCCGCGCTCGGCATCGAAAGCCAGCGGCTGGCCGAAGAAGCCGCGATAGGCATAAACGGCCCACTCGGCGGCATCGGCCATGCCATGCAGCCTGAGCGCCAGCTCGGCGTTGCCGACCCGGGTCGATGGCCGTCGGCCCCACAGCCTGGGCGGTGCACCAACGACCTGGTTGCGGGCCGGATCGAAGAACGACAGACGCTCGCCGGTCAGATAGGTATCCGGATTGAATCTGGGCGTTACCACCGCGTCGAGGTTGAAACGATCGCCAAACCAGCTCAGCCGCAGCGCGTCACTGGTGGCCTTGAGATATTCATCGTCGCGGCCGATCAGAAACGATACCCAGTCCTTGGGAAACAGGTCGTTGAGAAAGACCAGATCGCCGGTGCCCCAGGTCAGGATCTGGCGCCCGATATTGACATCGGCGCGCTCACCCACAGGAAAGCTCATCCGCGCCTCGCGAAGATCCACCTGCGGCTCGCCGGCCACCCCATCGCCAATGCCCTCGAGCTTTATCCGCCAGGTCGTCGCTTCACCCTGGTAAATTCCTTCCAGCTGCATGCGCGCCTCGCCCAGGGTCCAGTCCTCGGCTATGGCCGGATTGGACTGCAGGCGATGACCCGCCGCCGCCTCGACGAAGCCGTGAACCGACCAGGCCTGGGGGTCATCGTCCCAGGGGTCATCGTTCCAGTCATCCCAGTCGTCGGCCAGGGCCAGTGACTGGAGGGCAATGGCTGTTGCCAGTAACAGTATTCTTGCCGGGCTGTTGGTCATGGTGCTTGGGTTTGGTTCGGTGGTCGGTGGTCGGTGGTCGGTGGTCGGT